>NZ_JBICJS010000044.1:0-497765 GCF_043103305.1 Pseudomonas sp. YQ_5
CGCCGTTTGGTGGTGCCGCAAACGCACAAAAAAACAGTAAGCGCTGAATTATTTAGTGTCCTGTTGTATCTGATCCCTTAGAGCATTCATCGACAGGGATACGGGTATGAAACCTCGCAAGAAAAGCGTCCAGCCAATCGGCCTGAAGGACATCACCATCGTCGACGACGCCAAGATGAAGAAGGCGATCACAGCCGCCGCGCTGGGCAACGCCATGGAGTGGTTCGACTTTGGCGTATACGGCTTCGTCGCTTATGCCTTGGGCAAGGTGTTCTTCCCCAACGCCGACCCCGGCGTGCAAATGATCGCGGCCCTGGCCACCTTCTCGGTGCCGTTCCTGATCCGGCCTCTTGGCGGGCTGTTCTTCGGTGCCTTGGGCGACAGGTTCGGGCGGCAGAAAATCCTCGCCGCGACCATCGTGATCATGTCCCTCAGCACCTTCGCCATCGGCCTGATACCGTCCTACGCGAGCATTGGTATCTGGGCGCCGATCCTGTTGTTGCTGGCCAAGATGGCCCAAGGCTTTTCGGTGGGCGGTGAATACACCGGCGCCTCAATCTTCGTTGCCGAGTACGCACCTGACCGCAAGCGCGGTTTTCTCGGCAGCTGGCTGGATTTCGGTTCGATTGCCGGCTTTGTGCTGGGCGCAGGGGTGGTGGTGCTCATTTCCACGGTGCTGGGTGAAGAACAGTTCCTCGAATGGGGCTGGCGCCTGCCGTTCTTCCTGGCCCTGCCATTGGGCATCATCGGCCTCTACCTGCGCCATGCACTGGAAGAAACACCTGCGTTCCAGCAGCACGTCGACAAGCTGGAGCAGGGCGATCGTGAAGGCCTGGCCTCCGGGCCCAAGGTGTCGTTCAAGGAAGTGGCCACCCAGCACTGGCGCAGCCTGGTGACCTGCATCGGCGTGGTGATTGCCACCAACGTCACCTACTACATGCTGCTTACCTACATGCCAAGCTACCTGTCGCACAACCTGCACTACAGCGAAGACCATGGCGTGCTGATCATCATCGCGATCATGGTCGGCATGCTGTTCGTGCAGCCGATGATCGGCCTGCTCAGCGACAAGTTCGGCCGACGGCCGTTCATCATCGTCGGCAGTGTCGGCCTGTTGGCCTTGGCCATTCCGGCGTTCATGCTGATAAACAGTGGTGTGCTCGGGCTTATTTTCGCCGGCCTGCTGATCATTGCCGTGCTGCTGAATTTCTTCATCGGCGTGATGGCCTCGACGCTGCCGGCCATGTTCCCCACGCACATCCGCTACAGTGCCCTGGCCAGCGCCTTCAACATCTCGGTGCTGATCGCCGGCCTTACCCCGACCCTCGCTGCGTGGCTGGTGGAGAGCACAGGCGACCTGTACATGCCGGCCTATTACCTGATGGTGATCGCCGCTGTCGGGCTGGTCACCGGCCTGACCATGAAGGAAACTGCCAACAAGCCCCTGCGCGGCGCGGCACCCGCGGCATCGGACATCGAAGAGGCGCGTGAACTGCTGCAGGAGCACCACGACAACATCGAGCAGAAAATCGAGGACATCGATGCGCAGATCGCCGAGCTGGAAGCCAAGCGCGAGAAACTGGCCCTGCAGCACCCGCGTATCGAATGATCAGCGCGGCATGTAGCCACGCTGCCAGGACCGCGGGATGAACCGCGATACCAGCGCCAGCACGCAGGCCAGCGCGCAGCTGCCGGCCAGCGCCTGCAGGCCCAGGTGTTGTTGCAACCAGGCGCCCAGTGCGGCGCCCAGCAGCATGCCTGCCCAAGGCACCAACTGCACCCGCCAGCCATTGCGCCGCTCGCCCAGCAGCCAGCGCCCCAGGCCGCGGCCGAAACGCGAAAGGGCGCCAGTCACGTAAGTCAGGCCGATGGGCAGGCCATTCACCTGTTCGACTACCGCATTGATCATGCCCATGGCCAGCGTGGCGGCTAACAGCGCAGGGAAGGTGGCAGGCAACGGCCACGCTGCCGCGAAAGCCAGCAGTGCGGCAACCACCAGCAGCACCGGCCAGGCTCGACGGCGCAATCCGCGAGCCAGGAGCACGCCCAGCGCGTTGCCCGCGACAAAGCCCAGTACGGCGCCACTGAGGCGCAGTACCAGGGCCAGGTCTGCTTCACTGATGGCCACCGCCAGGCGTGTGGTGTTGCCACTCATGAACGAGACGAAATCGCCCAGTGCCAGCAAGCCGATGGCATCGGTCATGCCGGCCAGCACCGACAGGGCGGCGACCAGGCCGAGGCCGACGCGACCACGCATTACCTGCAGGCGCAAACGCCTGGCTGTGCGCGCGGGGAGGGCGTTAGGGAGCATGTGCAGGCCTCAGGGCAGCAGGTTTTCGCGGGCCAGGGTACCTTTGATGGTGCGCTCCACCACGTCGACCAGCACCATGGTCTGGTGGTCGACCTCGATATTGAGCAGCTCACCGGCACGGTAGCTGGCGAAGGTGGTCTGGCGCAGGGTTTCCGGGATCAAATTGATGGTGATCACGTTGTCCTCCACGTCAGCGACCGTCAGGCTGCAGCCATTGACCCCGATGAAACCGCGCGGAAACACGTACTTGCCCCATTGCGGCGGCATGCGGAACTTGATGAAGGCGCCGGTTTCCTTGATCGACAGCTCGATGATTTCGGCGGTGGTGGCGATGTGGCCGGCCATCAGGTGACCGCCGACTTCGGCGTTCATCTTCGCTGAACGTTCGATGTTCACGTGCTGGCCGGGCTTGAAGTTGCGCAGATTGGTGCGCTCGAGGGTAGCGGTCATGGCGTCGAACCTGACTTGGCTGCCGTCGATTTCGGTCACGGACAGGCAGGTACCTTCGACACTGACGCTGGCACCGATTTTCAGCTCGTCGAGCAATTCCGGGGTGAGGTCGATGGTGAACTGGTTGTGGCCCGGATAGGTGGTCACATCAAGCAGAGGGCGGACGGCCTGGACGATGCCGGTGTACATGGTGTAGCTCCTGGGCACGGAAAAGAAAACTTCCGAACGCTATGCCCGTAGCGCAGTAAATGCAAGACCGGCTTCTTGGTTGGCAAGCCGGCTTGCGGGTCCGGCGCCAGCGTTGGGCAGGCGGCGTGCTTGTGGGCGAAACCTGTTTGCCGACGGCAGGGCCACACCAGATTCAAACATGCCCGCTGCTGTTGACGATCCGCAGGCACAGTGCCTCGTACGGGTCCAGGTTCACCATCAGGCGCCCGTCCTCGGTCAAATCGCCTTCAACCGTCTCGTTGATCATGTCGACCACCGGCCCAGGTGTGAACCCCGTCAACAGCAGTTCCTCGGCAATCGCGTCCTGGCCGAAGTTCAGCGCACTGATCTGGATACCACGCCCGGCTGGCAGCTCATGCACCATCACCAGCAGCCCCGGGCTGCTCACCTCAGGTACCAGCACCTGACGGCTGGTAGCGATGCCGTAAGCCTGGCGCACAGCCAGCAGTTTCTTCACCTTGCAGGCAAATGAATCACCCTCGTCCAGCTGGCTGTCGAGGCTGCCGTACAGCGCCCTGGCGCGCGGCATGCCACGCACTGAAGCCTCTGCCTGCGGGTCGAGCCCGGCGAGGTCATAGCCGCCCCGGTGAATCCATCGGGTATCGCCATCGAGCATGCGTTCGGCAACCGCTTCGGCGGGCAGGGGCAGGGCGCCGACAAGATCCCAACCGGACAAGGCGACTACCCCCGGCTGCATGGCGTTGTACATGACCAGCAGCAGGTGCACCTTCTTGATCAACTCGATATCCGCTGCGCCAATCTGTTCGAGGTCGCGAATACCCAGTGCAGCGGCGATCAGGCTGGCGGTGGTGCAGGCAATGCCGTTGGTCACGAAACGCAGGTTATACGGCGCATGTTCCCCCGACAGCCGTTCGTAGATCTCTTCGCGGATATGTTCGCGCAGGATGCTGCCAGGCAGGGTCTGGCCTTTGTACAGGTACATGTCGTGCGCGTGCAGTGTCCAGAAGTGCACCAGCTCCACGGTCAGTTCGTCATGGTTTTGCAGGGCATGTATCAGCGAGGCCGGGTCGATGCCGAAGGCGTGCATCTCCTTGAGCATCAGGCGCAGGAACTCGGTGTCGCCGGTCAGCAGCGCATGCTGGTAGGCCGGCCGGGTAATGAAATCGTAGGACAGGTCGGCACCGCCCCTGGACATCTGCGCAATGTCATCGAGGGTCAGGTTCAGCTCCTGGAAGCTGAAACCGCCGGCCTTGCGGATCATGCCGCCGATCAACTGGTTGCCGACGATCGACAGCGGGTGGCTTTCCGACCAGGCGGTGCCGCTGGCGCGGGTTTCCACGCCGAGAAAGCCGTTGGCGTCCAGGCGCAGGCCGCGGGCACCGAGGCAGTCCAGGGCGTGCAACGCATCACCAATGATCATTTGTTGGGCGGCGAAGGTCGGGTCCAGCCAGTTCAGCGACGGCTGGCCCTCCTTGAAGTAGTGCAGGTACACCCAGCGGCGGGTCTTGCCGTCCACGCCCGTGACCGGTGGCGTGGCGCTCCAGTCGGTTTCCTTCACGCCCGGCTCGAAGAAGATCACCCGTTGCAGCTGGCCAACGATGTAATGGCGCGCCTTCAGCTCGTCACACTGCGCGGGCAAAAGGTTGACCGCATCGCGTCCGGCGGGCACCTCGGGCAGCAGCGGCCAGTCTTCTTCGCGGATCTCGACCATGTGGTACAGCCCAGGGTAAGGGCCATGGGCGATCTCGGCCAGGCGGAAGTCGGCGCCCTTGCCGGTGTGCGAGGGGATCAGGTCGTCGATGGTCACGGCATTGTGCGCAGCGGCCATGCGGCTCATCTGGATCAGCTCCTGCTCGCTGCCGTACAGCGGGTCGATGTCGAAGCTGATGCGGTCGAAGTTGCCGTCCACGCTGGGGGTAAGCTCGCGGCCGCGAATGCCGCCGGACAGCTTGATCGGGCCGGTGTGCAGGCCCTGCACGCCGATTTCCGACAGGCGCTTCCACAATGCTTCGTGGGCCAGGGCACCGAGCACCGAGCAGCCCTCAGGGGCGATGATGGCGTCGGGGTAGACGGTGAGCCAGACCGAGGCGATTTCGGTGGCGCGGCGGGGCTGGGCCTCGGCGTAGGGTTGTTGCCACAGGCGCGACTGGCCTGAGTACAGGCTGGCGCGGTCCTGGGAGGCCTTGAGCATGGCGCGGTCTTCGAGCCATTTGACGTATGACGGGTCAGGCTGGGTCATTTCGCGTCCTCTTTGCGTGTCGGCACAGGCTCAGATTATGACGGCATTGCGGCCTGAACGTTCGGCTCGAGATGGGAGTTGGTTTCTTCGCGGGCCTGCAAAGGTAGGCTCAGCGCCGGGCCGACAACTGCTGCGGCGCCAGAAACGCATCATGGAAGTAATTGCGCACCGCCTGCATCGCCGGGCTGAATGCCCGTTCCCGGTGCCAGGCCAACCCCACGCTCATCGGTGCGACCGGGTCGCTGATGGTCACCGTCTCGATACGCTTGCCCTCCAGCGACCACGGGCGGTGCACCAGGTCTGACAGGATTGCCACGCCACTGCCATTGGCCACCATGCTGCGCACGGCCTCCACCGAGCTGGTACGCACCCTTACGCCCGGCCGCTGCCCGGCCTGCTCCCAGTAACGCATGGCACTTTGCTCGGCCTCATCCACGGTCAACAGGATGAACGGCTCACAGGCCACATCGGCCAAGCTCACCGCCGAGCGTTCGCACAGCGGGTGGTGTGCGGGCAACCACAGCCGGCGCTCGGAGTTGAACAGGGTTTCCGAAACGATGTCGGGGTGGGTGAGGTTGGCGGTGAGCACCACCGCCATGTCAAAACGCCCCTCCAGCAGCCCTTGTTCGATGGCGCTGCGCTCCTGCTCGTACAGCTCCAGGGTCACCCCCGGATGCCAGTGCTCCAGGCGCTGCAAGTGGTGCGGCAGGAAGTAGCCGATCACCGTGTAACTCGCCGCCAGGCGCAACAGGCCACTGGCGCGCACGTCCGGAAGCGGGCTGTTCAACGCATCGTCGACACTGCGCAGGATGACGTAGGCACGGTTCAAAAAGTGCCGGCCGGCCTCGGTCAGGCTCATGCCTTGGGCCGAGCGCTGGAACAACAGCACACCGAGCATCGCTTCCAGCTCCTTGATGGCCGTGGTCACTGCCGACTGGGAGATGTTCAGGTGGATCGCCGCTTGGGAGATCTGGCCGATTTCAGCGGTGGCAACGAAGTAGCGGACCTGGCGCAGGGTGAGTGACACGGTAGGCTCCCGGAGTATCTGATTTTCAGAAGACACCCCATCTGTTTATAGATCTTCCCAAGGGGGTGCAGAGAATCTAACGTGGCTTGCATGCAGTCACAAGTGCCAGGAGATGCCGTCATGCAAGCAGTGGATTTCAACTCGGACATGGGTGAGGGCTTTGGCCCGTGGACCATTGGCGATGGTGTCGACAATGAGCTGATGGGTTACATCAGCAGCGCCAACATCGCCACCGGTTTCCATGCCGGTGACCCCGGCACCATGCGCCGCACCGTCGAGCGCGCCAAGGCACTGGGCGTTGCGGTGGGTGCACACCCGGGGTTCCGTGACCTGGTCGGCTTTGGCCGCCGGCACATCAATGCACCGGCGCAGGAGCTGGTCGACGACATGCTCTACCAACTGGGCGCGCTGCGCGAAATAGCCCGTGCCCAGGGCGTGCGTCTGCAGCACATCAAACCGCACGGGGCGTTGTACATGCACCTGGCGCGTGACGAAGAAGCCGCACATTTGCTGGTGGAAAACCTGCGGGTGATCGAGCCGGAACTGCTGCTGTTTTGCATGCCAGGTTCGGTGATCTGTCGCATTGCCCAGGCACTGGGCCAGCCGGTAGTTCGTGAGTTCTACGCCGACCGCGAGTACGACCTGAGCGGGTCGATCGTGTTTACCCGCAATGTGCGGGGCTACGAGCCCCAGGCGGTCGCCGAGCGGGTGCTGCGCGCTTGCCGCCAAGGCGTGGTGCGCACGGTCGAAGGCCAGGACCTGGCCATCGAATTCGACTCCATCTGTCTGCACAGTGACACCCCGGGCGCGCTGGACCTGGTCGAGGCCACGCGCAAGGCCCTGGATACGGCTGGCATCGTGGTGCGGGCACCGCGCTGAACCCGTCAGGCATCCGGCAAACACACAAGCCGGAGCCCGTGCATTTTGTTTTCGCCTGCCTTTCTATAAAGATTCCAAGAAAAGGAACTGTCATGGCCGAACCGCTTGCTACAACCCCGATTCGTTACAGCTTCGGCGCCGACGAGCACCTGTTTGCCGAAGTCAGCGAAAGCATGTCGCTGGAGGCCTTTTTCAAGGGTATGGCCGTCACCCGGGCGGTGGAGCGGCTGGCCCTGGATGGCGTGCTTGATGTGTGCCTGGCCAACGCGTCTTTCCAGATCCGCTTCGACCCGGACCGTATCGCCCCCGAGGCACTGCTTGAAGCCGTGCGCGGCGCCGAGGCGCAGGCGGTGGCCGAGCGTTCGTTGCAGACGCGGATCATCGAGATCCCGGTGCTGTACAACGACCCCTGGACCCATGAAACCCTGATGCGCTTTCGGGATCGCCACCAGGACCCGACCAGCACAGACCTGGAGTACGCCGCGCGCATCAACGGCCTGGCCGATGTCGAGGCATTCATCGCCGCCCACAGTGGCGCGCCATGGTTCGTGTCGATGGTGGGCTTTGTCGCCGGCCTGCCGTTCATGTTCCAGATGGTCGAGCGCGAGCGGCAGCTGCAGGTGCCCAAATACCTGCGCCCCCGTACCGACACGCCCAAGCTCACCCTGGGCCATGGCGGCTGCTTTGGTTGCATCTACTCGGTGCGCGGGGCTGGCGGCTACCAGATGTTCGGCGTCACCCCGGCACCGATCTACGACCCGCAACAGACCTTGAACTACCTCAAGGAGCACATGGTGTTCTTCCGCCCGGGTGACATCGTGCAGTTCAAACCCATCGACCGCCGTGCCTATGACCAGGCGGTGGCGGATGTGGAGGAGGGCCGTTTTGACCTGCGCATTCGTCCCGTGGAGTTTTTCCTGGACGCCTTTCTCGCCGACCCGGTCGGCTACCCCAAATCGTTGCAGGAGGTGCTGGCATGATCAAGGTACTCAAACCGGGGCTGGCCACTTCTGTACAGGACCTGGGCCGCGAAGGTTACTACCACCTGGGTATCCCTCCGTCCGGCGCACTCGACCAGTACGCCTTGAGCGCAGCCAATCACCTGGTGGGCAACCCGGCCGGCGCTGCGGGCCTGGAGTGTGCGCTGGTGGGGCCGGAGCTGGAGTTCCAGCAGGACGCACTGGTCGCTGTGTGCGGTGCGCAGATGCCAGCGTTGCTCGATGGCCGCGAGCAGCGCCCGGACACTGCGTTTGCCGTGCGGGCGGGGCAAGTGTTGCGTTTCGGGTTTCCAACAGCGGGCGCCCGGGCCTACCTGGCAGTGGCCGGAGGCATCGATGTGCCCGAGGTACTGGGTAGCCGGTCCACCTACGTGCTGGGCGCGTTGGGTGGCTTTCATGGGCGCAAACTGATGGCGAGCGACCTGCTGCCGGTGGGCGTGCCCAGCGGCAAGACCCGTGCCGGTGCAAGCTTGCCCATGGCCCTGCGTCAGGCCCTGGGGGGCGAGGTGGTGTTGCGGGTGGTGCCTGGGCTGTACTTCCACCGCCTGACCGAAGCTGCAGCGCAACGTTTCTTCACCGACGCCTGGACGGTTGGCTCCGAAGCGGACCGTATCGGCTATCGCTACAAAGGCGGCAGCGCCTTGAGTTTCCAACCGCGCGAGCAGCCGTTCGGTGCGGGGTCGGACCCGTCCAATATCGTCGACAGCTGCTACCCGATCGGATCGATCCAGGTGCCTGCAGGGTTGGAACCGATCATCCTGCATCGCGATGCAGTGTCGGGGGGCGGCTACGCCATGATCGGCACGGTGATCAGTGCCGACCTCGACCTGATCGGGCAGATGCAGCCCAACCAGCAGGCGCGGTTCCTGCCGGTGAGCCTGGAGCAGGCACTGGAGGCGCGGCGTTCGTACAAGAAGAAGCTGGCCTGCCTGGCCAGGCTCTTCAGTTGAGCATGATGTTTTCGCTGTAGCTGCGGCCTTGTGTCTCGACGGGGCCGCAACGGGCTCCGCGGCTACACCGAGCGCGCAGGCTTGCTGATGGTCTTGCCGGTTTGCGAGGCCACCTCAAGGGCTTGGCCGTCCCGCTGTTTGCCTTGGCGCGCCAGGCCTTCAAGCTGCGGTATCAGCATGCCTTCCGGCAAATGCCGCCAGAACCGCCCTGGCATGTGCAGGCGCAAGGCGTCCGGGTTGAGGCGGGCCGGGTTGAAGGTGTGGCGGTAGTAGGTGCGCCAGAGTTCGGCGCCGGGGTCTTCGGCGTTGCGTGCCCACTGGCGCCAGGGCTCGGGGCACTGGCGCTGGTAGTCGAACGCCTGGCCGTCGAAGCGAATGCCATCCTGTGGCGTGGCAATCAACCAGCGCAAACGCCCCAGGCGGTCGGCGAAGTGGGCGCTGGCACTTTGCAGAATGTCGTGTGCCGGCTCGTGATAGGCCACCAGGTCGAGCTGCAAGTGCTCAGCCAGTTCCTCAGGCAGCGGCACGAAGCGTACAAACGCGTGCAAGTGATGCGCCTCGCGGGTTACCTGCTTGATGCGCCGTTGCAGCTCACTGCCCAGCCGGTCACCCGCCAGCATTGCCGTGCGGTCGCCATGGGCGACGCGCCACAGTACTTCATACAGCAGGTTCCAGCGCTGTTCGCCACGGTAGCGAGAGGCCTGCTCCAACTGGCTCAGCAGTGCGGCCGGGACTTTGGCCCGGAAAGGGCCAGGCCCTTCAGGCGGCGCTGCCGGCACGGCCAGCAGGTCCGCCATCGGGCCTTGCGACCAGGTGACTTCCGATGGGTCGATGCCATGCCCCAACAAGCCCCGGGCCTGATCGCGCCAGGTGGCGAACAGGTCGTCGCAGTCGAGCGCGATCACCCCCATAACCCCATCTGCACGGGCGCTGGCGGCTCACTCAAGCGCGCTCGCAGCAAGCCGCTGCGCAGTTCGGCCTGGGCGGGGCGGTAGTCGCTGGTGACGATGAATGGACGTGCCTTGTCCAGCACGCAGCGCAGCTGGATCAGGTCGTCATAACGGATGCGCCGCTCCCGCCGCAGGGCGACCAGGCGCTGTACGCTGCGCAGGCCGATGCCGGGGATACGCGCCAGTAACGCCGGTTCGGCGCGGTTCACGTCCAGTGGGAACACTTCGCGGTTGGCCAGTGCCCAAGCCAGTTTGGGGTCGATGTCCAGTGCCAGGTTACCGCTGTGGCCCAGCAGCTCGCCAGCCTTGTAGCCATAGCCACGCAGCAGGAAGTCGGCTTGATACAGGCGGTGTTCGCGCAGCAGCGGTGGTGCGGCGAGGGGCACGCTGCCGGGGCTGTCGGGGATCGGGCTGAAGGCGGAATAGTACACGCGCTTGAGGCCGTAGCCTTGGTACAGCGATTCGGCATTGCGCAGCAAGGTGCTGTCGTCGGTGCTGTCGGCGCCGACGATGACCTGGGTGCTTTGACCGGCCGGGGTAAAGCGCGGCGCCCTGGGCTCATTGGCCACGGCCTGCTGGCCCTGATGAATCACGCCCATGGCCTGGCGAATGGTGCGCCCTTGCTTTTCCGGCGCCAGGCGCTTGAGGCTGGCCTCGGTGGGCAGTTCGATGTTGACGCTGAGGCGATCGGCCAGGCGCCCGGCCTCTTCGATCAGCAGCGGGTCGGCATCGGGGATGGCCTTGAGGTGGATGTAGCCGCGGAAGCTGTGCTCTTCGCGCAAAAGCCGGGCCACACGGATCAGCTGCTCCATGGTGTAGTCCGCTGAGCGGATGATGCCGGAGCTGAGGAACAGGCCGCTGATGCAGTTGCGCCGGTAGAAGTCCAGGGTCAGGCGTACCACTTCCTCGGGGCTGAAGCGCGCGCGTGGCACGTTGCTGGAGCGGCGGTTGACGCAGTACTGGCAGTCATACAGGCAGAAGTTGGTCAGCAGTACCTTGAGCAGAGATACGCAGCGACCGTCAGGTGTGTAGCTATGACAGATACCCATGCCATTGGTAGCACCCAGGCCGTCAGCACCACGCGAGTTACGCTTGGGCGCGCCGCTGCTGGCGCAGGAAGCGTCGTACTTGGCGGCGTCGGCCAGGATGCCGAGTTTGGCGATGAGTTGCATGGCGGTGTCTCGCTATACTGAATATTCATACAGTATTTTGAGATTTGATGGATTGCAAGCGTAATGGGCGGGGGAGCGCGAGTTCGACCTTGAGTCGTCATTCGCCAGAACACCCACCCGGCAGGGGCTGGCTGGTCAATGCCCGGTCCGTTCCTCAATCGCCGGCGGGCTGTGCCCCGTGTCGGCCCAGGCGAAGTGGTAGACGTTGTTGGGGGCACTGGCCTGACACTGGCCGTTGTCGGCATCTGCACCGACTACATACCATTCGGCCCGCGAGGTCTCACGCAGCTTGCGGGCCTTGTCGGCGCTGAAGCACTGGCCCAGTTGGTTGGCAGGAACCAAGGCGAAGGCGGTGGGGTGCTGGCGCAGCCAATAGACCGCTGCATTCACTTTGGATTGGCCGGTGAAGCCGAAGTGCACGATGGGTTGCCGGGCAAACAGCCAATGCCCCTCGCGCCAGTTGACCAGCACCAGTTCGGCACCGGCAGTGGCCTGTGCGGCGTCGCTCATCAGCGTCTCATGCGGGTTGCGGCCCTCCTTGGCGGGCTCGACGAAACCACGCGCGAACCACAGGGCGAACCATACCAGGGCTACTGTGGTAAACGCCTTGCGCCAGCCCGGCCGGCGCTGCCACCAGCGCTTGAGCAGCCACGGCACGAGCGGCGCCATTGCCAGAATCAAGCCAGGCAGCGCCGGGAAAATGTACAGCTTGCGCTTGCCGGTGCTGAGGCTGAAGAACAGTAGCACTAATGCCACCCAGCCAAGCAGTAGCAGGAAGCGGCCATCGCGCTTTTGCAGTTGCCGGCGCCAGGCCGGTATCAGCCAGGGCAGGGCCAGGATCAGAGGTAGCCAGTACTTGGGGATGACCTTGACGAAGAAGTACCAGAACGGCTCGCGATGGTCCCAGGCATTGGCGTAGCGGCTGGCGGTCTGACGCAGCAGGATTTCCTTCAGGTAGGCCAGCTCTGCGGCGCCGCCGCCATGGGCGATCGACACCAGCAGCGGCAGCAGCCACACGGCGCAACCGGCGAGTAACCACAGCAGCCCCAGGCTCCAGCGCCATCCCTGGCCGGGCATGGCGACTACGCCGCGCCAGCGATGGCGCACCGCCCAGGCATAAGGCAGCAATATCAGCGCCGGAACAAAACCCACTCCCTTGCTGATAATGCCCAGGCCCATGGATGCGCAAGCCAGGTAGAACCAGCCCCAGGCGGGCCCCAGTAGCAGGTGGCGCAGCATGCCGTAGAGGCCCAGCGCAACCCAAAGGCACAGGAAACTGTCGATCTGCCCGGTGCGCAGGATGCTGTAGCTCTGGTAGGTGGCCAGGAACAACAAGGCAGCGATCACGCCGGTGCGCCGGTTCCACAGGCGCCGCCCGAGGTCATGCAGTACCCAGGTTATGGTCGCCGCCGACAGCAGCCCTGGCAGGTAGAGAGCAACTTTGGGTGCGCCGGTCAGGTAGCTGAACAGCGCCACGGTCCACATGAACAGCGGTGGCTTGTCGCCATAGATCTCCGCTGCCCGGTGCGGAATGAACCAGTCGCCACTCTGGAGCATTTCCAGGGCCACGCCGAGGAAGCGTTCTTCATCGACATTCATCGGCTGACGCCAGCCGATTCCCGCGCCCACCAGCAATACGGCGAGGGCAATCAGGGCCAGGCGTTCGGCCCCGAGCGTCTTGAACTTAGGCAAAGGGCTATTCCTTCAGGTGCTGGTGACGGGCAATCAGTTGCAGGTTGCGCAGGTAGACCAGAAAGCCGAAGCTTTGGCCGATAATGAAGACCGGGTCCTGGCGGTAGATGGCGTAAGTCAGCAGTAGCGCGCTGCCGAGCATGCTCAGGTACCAGAAGCCTACCGGGATCACGCTACGGCGTTTGAGTTCGCTGTACAGCCACTGCAGCACGAAGCGCCCGGTGAAAACGGCCTGACCCGCGAAGCCGATGATCAGCCAGAGGGTTTCGCGGGTCATCCTTCAAGCTCCTGCGGGCGGCTGTGCAGGCGGGTGCGGCGGATTAGCCACCACACCCCGAACAAGTCGAGGATGCCGACCAGGGCGCGGTCCAGGTTGCCGTACTTGGAGACACCGGCGTGGCGTGGCCGGTGGTTGACCGGGTGCACCAGCATGCGGCCGTTGTGGCGCAGGATCAGTGCCGGAATGTAGCGGTGCATGTGGTCGAAGTAGGGCAGGCGCAGGAAGGCTGCCCGCTCGATCAGCTTCAGCCCGCAGCCGGTGTCGGGCGTGGCATCCTTGAGCAGGCGGCTGCGTAGGCCGTTGGCAAAGCGCGAGGCCCAGCGCTTGCTGGCGCTGTCACGCCGGTTGACCCGGTGCCCTGCCACCAACTTGACGCCGCCGGCCAGGTTCTGGCTGGCGCGCACCAGGGCTAGCATGCCGGGGATGTCTGCCGGGTCGTTCTGGCCGTCGCCATCCAGGGTCGCCAGCCAGTGGCCACGGGCCACCTGGGCGGCATGCCACAGCGAGGTGCTCTGGCCCAGCGAACGGTCGTGACGCAGGATGCGCAATTGCCTGTAGCCCTGGCTTTTCAGTTGTTGCAGTACGTTCAGGGTGCCGTCGCTGCTGCCGTCGTCGACCACCAGCACTTCGTAGTCTTCGGCCGTGAGTGCAGCGCGAATCTCCATCAGCAGTGACGGCAGGTTGTCGACCTCGTTCTTGGCGGGGATGAGTACCGAGAGGTCAAGTGGATCGCTCATGAGGCTACCTGTGATCGTGTTGTGAGTGCGTGGATCAAACCCGGTAGAAATCCCGGTACCAACCAACGAAGGCGTTGACGCCATGTTCCAGCGACGTGCCAGGGGAGAAGTCGATCCAGCGTGTCAGTGAGCTGACGTCGGCCCAGGTTTCCAGTACGTCCCCCGCTTGCAGCGGTAGGTAGTCGCGCTGGGCCTTGATACCCAAGGCGTCCTCCAGGCAGTCGACAAAGTGCAGCAGCCTTACCGGCTGACCGCGGCCAATATTGAACAGTTGGCAGGGTGGTTTCCCTTCGGCCGGCCGGGGCGGTTTAAGGCGCAGGCGCACGATGCTCTCGACGATGTCGTCGATGTAGGTGAAGTCGCGGCCCATCAAACCGTTGTTGTAAAGCGCTATCGGCCGGCCTTCGAGCATGGCGCGGGTGAACTTGAACAGCGCCATGTCGGGGCGGCCCCAGGGGCCATAGACGGTAAAAAAACGCAGGCCGGTGGTCGGCAGGCGGTACAGGTGCGCGTAGCTGTGCGCCATCAGTTCATTGGCGCGCTTGCTGGCGGCATAGAGCGACACTGGCTGCTCGACCGGGTCGTCGATGCTGAACGGCAGCTTGGCATTGGCCCCGTACACGGAGCTGCTGGAGGCGTAGATCAAGTGGCGTGGTGGCTGCGCTCGGCAGGCCTCGAGAACATTGAGGAAACCAACCAGGTTGGCCTGCCCGTAGGCACCAGGGTTGTCCAGTGAATAGCGCACGCCGGCCTGGGCCGCCAGGTGGATCACCTCGCTGAACGCCTGCCTGGCGAACAGCGGTTGCAAATCGGCAGGGTTGGCGATGTCGAGGGTATGGAAGTGGAAGCTGGAAAAACCGAACAACGCCTGCAGGCGCGCCCGCTTGAGCTCGACGCTGTAGTAGGCATTAAGGTTGTCGATACCGACCACTTCGATGCCGGCCTCGCACAGGCGCCGCGCCACGTGGTAGCCAATGAAACCTGCCACACCGGTAATCAGTACGGGCATACTGGCTGCACCTGGCCACGGCCGATCCCGTAATAAGTCAGGCCGGCGGCGGCCATGTGCTCGGGCTCGAACAGGTTGCGCCCGTCGAACACCACCCGGTCGGTCAACTGCTGCGGCACCTTGTCCAGATTGAGTACGCGGTAGTCCTGCCACTCGGTGACGATCACCAAGGCATCTGCGCCCTTTAATGCATCGTCCTTGCAGGGCACCAGTTGCAAGTCGGCACGCGGGCCGTAATGGCGCCGGATTTCTTCCATGGCCTGAGGGTCGTGGGCCTGGACCCGCGCACCCGCGGCCCACAACGCTTCCAGCAAGACCCGGCTGGAGGCTTCGCGGATATCATTGGTATTGGGTTTGAACGACAACCCCCACAGGGCAAACACCTTGCCCCGCAGGCCGCCGGGGTAGTGGCGCTGGATCTTGCTGAACAGCCGGCCCTTCTGCTGCTCGTTGACCGACTCTACTGCGCGCAGCAACTGTGTCTCGAAGCCTTCTGCCTCGGCACTGTGGCGCAGGGCTTGCAGGTCTTTGGGGAAGCAAGAACCGCCAAAACCGCAGCCGGCGTAGATGAAGTCATAACCGATGCGCGGGTCCGAGCCGATGCCACGGCGCACCATTTCGATGTCGGCCCCCAGGTGCTCGGCCAGGTTGGCGATTTCGTTGATGAAGGAAATCTTGGTGGCCAGCATGCAGTTGGCCGCGTACTTTGTCAGCTCGGCGCTGCGCGCGTCCATGACCATAAGCTTTTCGCGGTTGCGGCTGAACGGCAGGTAAAGCTCGCGTAGCAACTCCACTTCGGGCGCCTCTGCGCCGCCGATGATGATGCGTTCGGGGCGCATGCAGTCATCCACCGCAGAGCCTTCCTTGAGAAACTCCGGGTTGCTGATCACCTGGAAGCGGCTGGTATCGGCCACGGCCTGGGCGATGCGAGCCTTGATGCGGTGTACCGTACCCACCGGCACGGTGGACTTGTTGACGATCACTTTGGGCCCGTCGGCATGTTCGAGTATGCTGTCGACCACGGCAAAAACATGCTTCAGGTCGGCGCTGCCGTCGGCTTGCGGCGGGGTTCCGACGGCAATGAACTGCAACCTGGCATAGTTGGCGGCCGCTGCGGCGTCGGTGGTGAAGGACAGGCGACCGCAGGCGAGGTTCTTCTTCAGCAGCGGCGCAAGGCCGGGCTCGAAGATCGGGCAATGGCCTTCACTCAGGCTGGCAACCCGATCGGCATCGACATCCATGCACAGCACCGAATGGCCCACCTGGGCCAGGCACACCGCCTGGGTCAGGCCGACGTAGCCGGTTCCGAAAACCGTGACCTTCATTTGACAGCTCCTTGATAAGAAAGCTGAAAAAAAATGTCACATCGTTGTTTAGGAATTGTTACCTGAAGGATGTTTCGTGGGCCATGAGGCCGTTATTCCGCGGCGCCCAGGCAGAGCATCTAAACTTACTGACAGCTCGCGGTAGCGAATCGTACCGCGAACCGACACCCTTGAACCGACCACCGCCTCCCCGGAGTGGACGTCCCTCGCTGGCGATGGCCTTCTTGCAGAGGAGGGCAGGTCATGGACGAGGTAAAGCTTCACGATTTCATGGGCAAGCTGGTGAGCGACATGGGCGCAGCGGCGACGCTGGCCAACGTCATCCTCGGCGATGAACTGGGGCTGTACCGGGCCTTGGCGGACAGCCAGGCGGTCACCCCGGAGCAACTGGCGGAAAAGACCGGCTGCCACCCGCGGCTGGTGCGCGAATGGTTGAATGCCCAGGCGGCCTCGGGTTACATGGTCCATGACAAGGGCCATTTCGTGCTGCCTGAGGAACAGGCCATGGCCCTGGCGCTGGAGGACTCCCCGGCCTATATGGCCGGTGGCGCGGCAGTGGTGGCGGCGCTGTTCCATGACAAGGACAAGCTGGTAGCCGCCATGCGCGGCGATGGCGGGCTGGCCTGGGGCGATCACCACCCGTGCATGTTCAGTGGTACCGAGCGGTTTTTTCGGCCGGGGTATCGCACCTTTCTGGTGGCGGATTGGCTGCCGGCGCTGGAGGGTGTGGTGGCCAAGCTGCAGGCGGGCGCCAAGGTGGCGGACGTGGGGTGCGGTCATGGTGCCTCGACGCTGGTGATGGCGCAGGCGTTTCCGGCGTCGACCTTCGTGGGGTACGACTATCATGAGCCTTCGATCGCAACCGCCAACGAGCGTGCACGTGAAGCGGGGCTGGAGGCGCGGGTGAGCTTCCAGCAGGCCAGCGCCAAGGACTACCCGGGGCATGACCATGACCTGGTGTGTTTCTTCGATTGCCTGCACGACATGGGTGACCCGGTCGGGGCAGCCCGGCATGCCTACCGTGCTTTGAAAGCGGATGGCACGGTCATGCTGGTAGAGCCTTATGCCGAGGACTCGCTGGAGGGTAACCTGACACCGGTCGGACGGTTGTTCTATGCCGCGTCTACCTTCATCTGCACGCCGAATTCGCTGTCGCAGGAGGTGGGCTTTGGGCTGGGCGCACAAGCCGGAGAAGCGCGCTTGCGGGCCGTCTTCGAGGAGGCGGGGTTCAGCAGGTTCCGGCGGGCGACGCAGACGCCGTTCAACCTGATTCTGGAGGCCCGCAAGTAGAGGTAAGCCTGCGCCGGCCTCTTCGCGGGCTTGCCCGCTCCCACAGGTTACGTGCTTGTTTCAGGCCTGTGACGATCCTGGACCTGGAAAGCAGAAGGGGCGCCATGTGGCGCCCCTGCTGTTTGTTGCTTAGGCTTCAGCGTCCCAAGGACGATCGCCTTTTTCATCTTTGACGCGGGTCGGCAGGCCCATCACGTCCAGCGCCTTGAGGAACGGCTCGGCTGGCAACTCCTCGACGTTGACCATGCGCTTGGCATCCCACTCGCCACGGGCAACCAGCAGGGCGGCAGCCACTGGTGGTACGCCGGCGGTGTAGGAAATGCCCTGGCTGTCGGTCTCGGCGTAGGCTTCTTCGTGGTCAGCCACGTTGTAGATGAACACTTCGCGCGGCTGGCCATCCTTGGTGCCTTTGACCAGGTCACCGATGCAGGTCTTGCCGGTGTAGCCAGGGGCCAGCGAGGCTGGGTCTGGCAGTACGGCCTTGACCACTTTCAGCGGCACCACTTCCAGGCCTTCGGCGGTTTTCACCGGCTGCTCGCTGAGCAGGCCCAGGTTTTTCAGAACAGTGAACACGTTGATGTAGTGCTCGCCGAAGCTCATCCAGAAGCGCACGTTCGGTACATTGAGGTTCTTCGAAATCGAGTGAACTTCATCGTGGCCGGTCAGGTACAGGTTTTGCGAGCCTACCACTGGCAGGTCGTCGGTACGCTTGACCTCGAACATGGTGTTGCTGGTCCACTGGCTGTTCTGCCAGCTCCACACTTGTCCGGTGAACTCGCGGAAGTTGATTTCCGGGTCGAAGTTGGTGGCAAAGTACTTGCCATGGGAACCGGCATTGACGTCGAGAATATCGATCGAATCAATGCTGTCGAAATATTGCTGCTGCGCCAGCTTGGCGTAGCTGTTCACCACACCCGGGTCGAATCCGACGCCGAGAATGGCGGTAATGTTCTTGGCCTGGCACTCTTCGAGGTGTTTCCACTCGTAGTTGCCGTACCACGGCGGGGTCTCGCAGATCTTGCCCGGCTCTTCGTGGATGGCGGTGTCCAGATAGGCGGCACCCGTATCGATGCAGGCACGCAGCACCGACATGTTGAGGAAGGCGGAACCCACATTGATCACAATCTGCGATTCGGTTTCGCGGATCAGTGCCTTGGTTGCCTCGACATCGAGGGCATTGAGCGAGAAGGCCTGGATGTCGGCGGGCACCTTGAGGCTACCCTTGGCCTTGACGCTGTCGATGATGGCCTGGCATTTGGAGATGTTCCGTGACGCGATAGCGATACGACCCAGTTCGTCGTTATGCTGCGCGCACTTGTGGGCCACCACCTTGGCGACACCTCCTGCACCAATGATAAGAACGTTCTTCTTCAATTTACCTTTTGCTCCTTACTTGAAAGCCGGTCTTACGACAGGCTGGAAACGTAGTCTTCGAAACCGAACTCGCGGACGACTTCGACGCTGCCGTCGAGCTGCTTGACCACGATGGAAGGCATCTTCAGCCCGTTGAACCAGTTTTTCTTGACCATGGTGTAACCCGCCGTGTCGATGAACGACAGGCGATCGCCAATGGCCAGCGGACGGTCGAATTGGTACTCGCCGAAGATATCACCGGCCAGGCATGACTTGCCGCAGACCATGTAGGTATGCTCGCCGTCATTGGGGGCCATCTTGGCGTTGAGGCGGTAGATCAGCAGGTCGAGCAGGTGCGCTTCGATCGAGCTGTCGACCACGGCCAGGTGCTTGCCGTTGTACAGGGTATCGAGCACGGTCACTTCCAGCGAGGCGCTGTTGGTGATGGCTGCTTCGCCGGGCTCCAGGTATACCTGCACGCCGTATTTTTCCGAGAACGCCTTCAGGCGCGCGCAGAAGGCGTCCACTGCATAGTCTTCACCGGTGAAGTGAATGCCGCCACCAAGGCTGACCCACTCGACCTTGTGCAGCAGGTGGCCGAAACGCTCTTCGATGTGCGTGAGCATCTTGTCGAACAGGCCGAAGTCACCGTTCTCGCAGTTGTTGTGGAACATGAAGCCGGAGATCTGTTCGATCACCTGCTCGATCTTGGCCGGGTCCCATTCGCCCAGGCGGCTGAACGGGCGGGCCGGGTCGGCCAGCAGGTAGTCGGAGCTGCTGACCTGCGGGTTGACGCGCAGACCACGCACTTTGCCTTCGGACTGTTCGGCAAAGCGCTGCAGCTGGCCGATCGAGTTGAAGATGATCTTGTCGCAGTTCTCAAGCATCTCCTCGACCTCGTCGTCGGCCCAGGCCACGCTATAGGCATGGGTTTCGCCGGCGAACTTCTGGCGGCCGAGCTTGAGCTCGAACAGGGAGGACGAGGTGGTGCCGTCCATGTACTGCTGCATCAGGTCGAACACCGACCAGGTGGCGAAGCACTTGAGGGCGAGCAGCGCCTTGGCACCGGAGTGTTCGCGCACGTAGGCGATCTTCTCCATGTTGCTGAGCAGCTTGGTTTTATCGATGAGGTAATACGGCGTCTTGATCATTTAAAGGCCCCCGGCCAGGCCGGCCAAAAAAAGGACACGCATTGTGCCTTCACTTGCCGCAGACCGAAAGGGCGGGATACGCATTTCGTCAGGGTTGACGCGATTGCGAGGGCTTTTCGGTTGCGGCGAGCCTAGTAGATCAGGTGCATGTGACTGTCGTAATCACCCCCGACAGATGGCAGCTTCAGTCTGCCTGCTGCAGCCACGCCCTGATCTGCTCCAGTGTTGCGGTAGCGCCGCCACAGACCACCACCAGTACATTGCGCAAGGCGCCCAGTGCCTTGGCATCATAGGCCACTGCCAGCGCCGCCCCGCACGCGGGCTCGACCAGCACACGGTGGTCCAGCAAGAACCGCTCACAGGCCTCCAGCGCTGCGCGATCGCTGACCAGGTGGCTGTGCACCGGATGCTGCTGCACGCATATCAGCGCCTGATCAGCCACACGCTTGGCCCCCAGCGACGTCGCCACCGAGGCGATACGCTCCAGCTCCACCGAATGGCCGGCCTGCATGGCCGCATGCAGCGACGCCGCGCCCTCGGTTTCTACCGCCAGCACCGGCACGTCGCCCCAGCCATTGCGCTTCAGGCCCTCCACCACGCCGCTGAGCAAGCCGCCACCGCCGACTGACAGCACCACCGCGTCCGGCTTCAGGCCAGCCTCGGCCACTTCATCCACCAGGCTGGCATGCCCGGCCCACAGCAGTGGGTCGTCGAATGGGTGGATGAAGGCATCGTTCGGGCCTACTAGTGTCTGTGCCAGGGCGTTGGCCTCTTGCCAGGAACTGCCGTGCACCACCACCTTGGCGTTTTCCAGATGCAGCAACTCCTTTGCCCGTGCGGTGGTGGTTTCGGGTACCACCACGGTCACCGGCACCCCCAGCTTGCGTCCGGCGTAGGCGACTGCCAAACCGGCATTGCCGCCTGACGAGGACACAAAGTGCCGGGCGCCGCGCGCCTGGTGTACCTCGCAGGCGTGGCCTACACCGCGCAGTTTGAACGAACCGCAGGGTTGCAGGGCGTCGAGCTTGAGCCAGATATTACGGCCGGCAGCCAACGACAGCGGGCGCGATTCGATCAGGGGTGTATGAATGTGCAAGGTCATTGGCTGGCTCCGCGTAGTTGCTCGAGGTAGTTGTAAATGGTGTAGCGCGTCACGCCGAGGGCGCTGGCAGCCTTCTCGACGCCGCCCTTGACGATGAACAGGCCGCGTTCCTGCATGACGCGCACGGCCTCGACCTTGGCCTGTTTGTTCATTCGCCCCTGGCCGCTGCGCTGCAGGGCGGCCTGGATGATCTCGCTCATCAGCAGCTCCATGTCGGCTGGTTCGTTGACCGCCGGTATGGCCCCCAGCGGCTGCAACTGCTGGAGAAAGCTCATGGCAGCATCGAGGCCGGTGACGTCGGTGTTGACGCACAGGCTGGCGAACGGGTGGCCGCTGCTGTCACGGAAAATTGCCGTGGCACTTCGTAGCGTGCGGCCTTTGAGCGTAGTGGGGTAATCGGGCAGCACCACCGGCTCACAGCCGTGCTGGTCGGCCGAGGCCTGCATCAGTGCCTTGAAACCCTGGTCCTGCTCCGGTGCGGCGAGGATCGGGCTGCCCAGGCTGCGGCCGGAAAGATGACCATTGACGATCGCCACCACCGAGTGCTCGGGGTGGTCAAGGTCGTGCAGGAGAATTTCCATGTTGCGCGCGGCAACGCTGCCCAGGGCCTGGATGGCGGCCTTGAGCACGGTGAGGGTGAGTTGGCGTTCTTCGCTGGGGGTGATAGGCATGGCAGATCGCAAAATCAACTGTTTGTGTATTTTTACACATATGGTTGAAATTCGCGATCTGCTTTTAGGGGCCCTGTAAGACTCAGCCAAGCGCCGGCGTGCGCGGCGGGATCATCCGGCGCGAGCCGGTCGACTCGAAGGCGGCAGCAAAACTCAGCAGCGCGTTGTCGCTATAGGCCTTCCCGGCAAAGGTCAGCCCCACCGGCATACCGATATCGGCCATCACGCCCATCGGCACGGTCACGGTCGGCACGCCCAGGTGACGGATTGCCAGGTTGCCGTTGGCTACCCAGATACCGTTGCTCCAGGCGATGTCCGCCGATACCGGGCTGATATCGGCATCGGCCGGGCCAACGTCAGCTACGGTGGGGAACAGCACCGCGTCCAGGCCCAGCTTGTCCATCCAGTCTTCCAGGTCCAGCTTGCGGGTCTGCTCCAGGCCGCGCAGGCCGTCGGGCAGTGTTTCGATCTGGTCCCAGGTCTTCAGACCGCGTTTGGCCATGTTGACGTACTCGTCCATGCCGGCAGCCAGGTCGTCTTCACGGTTGGGCAAGGTGCCCGGGTCGTGCGGGAAGATCTTCAGCCCGTCGACATCGGCCAGGCGGTTAAGCTTGGGGTCATCGTTGGCGCGCAGGAAGTCGTCAAAGGCCCAGCCCGACAGTTCCCACAGTTCGTCATGCAGGAACGCTTTGCTGACGATGCCGCGGTTGTACACGGTCGGCGCGCCTGGGCGGTCACCTTCACAGTTGGACACCAGCGGGAAGTCCACTTCCAGTACTTCGGCACCCGCTGCTTCCAAGGCTTGGCGTGCTTGTTGCCACAGGTCAATCACCGTAGCGCGGGTGTTGATGCGTTGGCCGGTCGGCCCGCCGATGCCCGGCTTTTCGGAGGTGCCTGCTTCGGGGTCGGCATTTATATACATGCGTGGTACGCCAAAGCGCTTGCCCTTGAGCGCGCTGGCATCCACCGCCAGCTCAAGGTACGACGCCGGACGTACCGTCGAGGCAGCCGGGATCGGCACCCACGGCTGCAGGCGCCACAGGTCGCCGCGCTTGTCGGCGTCATCGGCGACCACCACGTCGAGGATTTCCAGCAGGTCGGCCATGGTGCGGGCATAGGGCACCACCACGTCCATGGTCGGCGTCAGCGGCCAGTTGCCACGCACCGAAATCACCCCGCGCGACGGGGTGTAGGCGCACAGGCCGTTGTTGGACGCCGGGCCACGGCCGCTGGACCAGGTTTCTTCGGCCAGGCCAAAGGCGCTGAAACTGGCGGCGGTGGCGGTACCGGCACCGTTGGACGAGCCCGAGGCGAAGGGCGCGGTCAGGTAGTTGGCGTTGTACGGGCTTTCGGCGCGGCCATAGACGCCGCGCTGCATGCCACCGTTAGCCATGGGCGGCATGTTGGTCTTGCCCAGGCACACGGCTCCGGCGGCGCGCAGGCGCTCGATGGTGAAGGCGTCGCGCTGGGCGACCAGGTCCTTGAAGGCAGGGCTGCCGGAGGCGGCAGTCAAACCTTTGACCAGGTAGCTGTCCTTGGCGGTGTAGGGGATACCGTCCAGCGGGCTAAGCACCTGGCCCTTGGCACGGCGGGCGTCGGAGGCCTCGGCTTCTTTCAGCGCCTCCGGGTTGCGTACCACTACGGCGTTGAGGGCAGTGGCGGTGTCGGCGCCATCGTAGGCGTCGATACGTGCCAGGTAGGCCTTGACCAGCTCGACCGCCGTCGTGCGGCCCGACTCGAGCGCGTCGCGCAGCTCGGCAATGGAAACCTCGGTTACCTCGATCATGCGTTCACCAAAAAAAAATGTGCAGGTAGGGGCTAATGCGAGGAGTGTACAAGAAGGGCTTGGTGGGCGCAGGTTTGCGCAGGGGCAAATGGTTTTATGCAGGGGGGCATTGTCGGGGGGCATTAACAGGCATTACGCGGTCCTTTGCCGGGGCGGCCTTTTGTTGACAAAGGCCGCCCCCACACCGTCTGCGTCAACAGGCCAGGTCTGCGGCGCTATGGCGCTCCGGCACCTGGCTGTTTTCATCTCCCCAGGTACGGTTCACCCGTGTACCGCGCTGCACCGCAGGGCGCAGGGCAATTTCCTCGGCCCAGCGCTGTACGTTCGGGTACTCGTCAACCGCCAGGAACTGTGCGGCGTCATACAGGTTGCCGCGTACCAGCTGGCCATACCAAGGCCACACGGCAATATCGGCAATACTGTATTCCTCGCCGCCCAGATAACGGCTTTCGGCCAAGCGACGATCAAGTACGTCCAGCTGACGTTTGGCCTCCATGGTGAAGCGGTTGATGGCGTACTCGAACTTTTCTGGTGCATACACGTAGAAGTGGCCAAAGCCACCGCCCAGGTAAGGCGCCGCACCCATCTGCCAGAACAACCAGTTCAGGCTTTCGGTGCGCGCAGCCGGCGATTTTGGCAGCAAATCTCCGAACTTCTCAGCCAGGTACAGCAGGATCGAGCCTGATTCGAACACCCGCACCGGCGGCTCCACGCTACGGTCGAGCAGGGCAGGAATCTTCGAGTTGGGGTTGACCTGGACGAAGCCACTGGAAAACTGATCACCCTCGCCGATGCGAATCAGCCAGGCATCGTATTCGGCACCGGCGTGACCCAGGGCAAGCAGCTCCTCAAGGGCAATGGTGACCTTGACGCCATTGGGCGTGGCCAGGGAATACAGCTGCAGCGGGTGCTTGCCCAGCGGCAGGTCCTTGTCGTGAGTCGGGCCGGCTACCGGGCGGTTGATGCTGGCGAACTGGCCGCCGGAGGCTGCGTCGTTGCGCCAGACTTTGGGTGGCACATAGGCAGGCTTGCTCATGCATGAATCTCCTTCAATGGCGCGAGAACATCACGTAACAACGTGGACCTGCATCTATGCCACGGGTTCGATGCGATACGCAAATGCACGGGGCGCCGGCGCAACATGCATGACGGCGGTTTCATCCAGTTTTCATCCGGCACGAGCCCGGCCGTCTTTATGCTGAGCTATCTCCTCGTCCTGCAAGGAACCGCTGGCCGATGACCATTGCACGCTGCGTGTTGGCGCTGGTCCTGCTCGGCGGCCTGTTGGCCCGCGCCGAGGCCGCGCCATGGGTTGCCGGCCTGCATCTTATGACCTTGACCGACCCGGTCGATAGCCGCCCAATGCAAGCGCTTGCGTTCTACCCGGCCATTGGCAAGACCCGTCGCAGCCGAATAGACGGGTATCCCGTCGACGTGGCCGAGGAGGCGCCCGTGGCCATGGGCCGATTTCCGTTGCTGGTGCTGTCTCACGGCAATACGGGCAGCCCATTGGCCTTGCATTACCTGGCCACGTCGCTGGCGCGGCAAGGGTTCGTGGTGGTGGCGGTTGTGCACCCGGGGGACAACGTGCGCGACCACAGTCGCCTTGGCACCCTGAGCAACCTTTATGGACGGCCGCTACAACTCAGCGCGGCGATCACCGCAGCGCGCGCTGATAGGGTGGTCGGGCCTTATCTGAACGAAGGCAAGGTGGGTGTTATCGGCTACTCGGCCGGCGGAGAAACCGCGTTGATCCTGTCTGGCGCACGCCCTGATCTGGACCGCCTGCGTCAGTACTGCCTGGAGCGCCCGAAGGACGCAGACGCCTGCAAAACCCACGGCATACTGATTGCCGACCGCAGCGAACTGGCGCCTGAGACCGACCAGCGGGTGGGTGCGATCATGTTGATGGCGCCGCTGAGCCTGTTGTTCGGGCGCCATGCCTTGGCCGGGGTGCAGGTACCCGTGCTGATCTACAGTGGCGACAGCGATCAGCTTGTGGCTGTGGACCGTAATGCCGAGGCCCTGGCCCGCAAACTGCCGGTCACACCGGACTACCGCCTGTTGGCCGGTGCCGGGCACTTCGTATTCATGGCCCGTTGCGATGCCGAGCAGTACGCGCGGATGGCAGCGCTGTGCAAGGATGCCGATGGCGTCGACCGCCGGCATATCCATCGCTCGCTGCAGCGAGAAACGGCGGCGTTCTTCAGCCAGGCGCTGGGTGCGCCAGCGCCGGCTGAGCGTTCAGCTGCGACGGGCGCGCCGCGCCAGCAACAACGTTAGGCCGACCCCGGCCAAGGCGAGCAGGGCAGCCACGCAGAAGATCGAGGCATACCCCAGGTGCGCAGCGACGGCCCCCATCACTGGGCCGGCAATGGCCAAGGCCATGTCGAAGAACACTGCATAGGCACCCAGCCCCGCGCCGCGGCTGCTGCTGGGGACTTGCCTGATCGCCTCCACGCCCAATGCCGGGTACACCAGCGACAGCCCGAAACCGGTCAGCCCGGCGCCAACCAGCGCCCAGGGCGGCGACGGCGCCAGCCACAGAAGGCTCAGGCCAAGCACTTCGGTGGCCATGCAGGCGACCGCCACGTTGTAGCCACCAAAGCGGTTGACCGCGTTGACGAACAGCAGCCGTGAAATGATGAAGCACACGCCAAATGCACTCAGGCACCAGGCCGCGCCGGCCCAGCCGCGCTCGAGGTAATACAAGGTGACGAAGGTGGTCAGGGTGCCGTAACCGATCGAGGCCAGGGTCAGACCCAGGCCGCACGGGGCAACCCGGCCGAACGCCGACCAGAAGGGCAGGCGCTCGTCGCGTACCACGACCACGTCGGGGCGCTTGCGAAGCACCAGCAGGGCAAGGGTTGCCAGCACCAGCAAAGCCGGCCCCAGCACGCTGAAGTCCAGCCCGTCCACGGCCAGCACGCCCATTGGCGCACCGATGGCGATCGCGCCATAGGAGGCGATACCGTTCCACGAGATAACCCTGGCAGTGTGCTCGGGGCCGACCTGGCTGATGCCCCAGCTCAAGGTGGCCACGCCGATCAGCCCTTGGGCGATGCCCAGCAGCAAACGTCCACCGAGTAGCAGTGCCAGGCTCAGCTGCGGTAAGGTGAGGGTCCAGGCTGACAGCAACGTCAACACCCCACAACCGGCAATCCCCAGCAGGCCAAAGCGGATGGCCTGTTTCCCTCCCAAGGTGTCCGCCACCCTCCCTGCAAACGGGCGGCTCAGCAGCGTGGCCAGATACTGCAGGCCAATCGTTACACCGGCGATTACTGCGCCAAAGCCGAGTTGATCGTGCACATAGCTGGGCAGTACCGCAATCGGCAGGCCGATGCAGAGGAAGGCAATGAAGGTATAGAAAACGATCGACAGGATCTGCAGGGTGATGTGCAGCGTATTACTGTCGGGGGCAGGTTGTTGCGCGATCATGGGCTCTTTCGCGGGCGGGCGGTTGGGCGTGGACCCATCATGGCTGGTGCGCGAAGGAAAAGAAAGCAGGCTAACGAATTATTCGTCGGGTAGTGTCAGTTGGTGGGAGGGGGCTTCGCGGGCAAGCCCGCGAAGAGGCCCAGCCACACAAGGTGGCCAGGCCTTGGCCTTCAATCAGACCAGCACACCCTGGCTACGCAGGTAGTCATCGTAAGTACCGCTGAAGTCCACCACACCATCGGCCGACAGCTCGATGATGCGCGTGGCCAGCGACGACACGAACTCACGGTCGTGGCTGACGAACAGCAGGGTACCCGGGTAGTTTTCCAGCGCCAGGTTCAGCGCTTCGATCGATTCCATGTCCAGGTGGTTGGTCGGCTCGTCCATCACCAGCACGTTCGGCTTCTGCAGGATCAGCTTGCCGAACAGCATGCGACCTTGTTCACCACCGGAAATCACCTTCACCGACTTGAGGATCTCGTCGTTGGAGAACAGCATGCGCCCCAGGGTGCCGCGGATCACCTGCTCCCCAGAGGTCCACTGGCCCATCCAGTCGAACAGGCTCATGTCGTCTTCGAAGTCGTGGGCGTGGTCCTGGGCGTAGTAGCCCACTTCGGCGCTGTCGGTCCACTTTACCGAACCGGCATCCGGGGTCATCTCGCCGACCAGGGTGCGCAGCAGGGTGGTCTTGCCAATACCGTTGGGGCCGATGATCGCAACGCGCTCGCCCGCTTCGACGGTGATGTCGAAGTTCTTGAACAGCACCTTGTCGTCGAAGGCTTTGGCCATTTTCTCGACGACTACGGCCTGGCGGTGCAGTTTTTTCGTCTGTTCGAAGCGAATGAACGGGCTGACGCGGCTGGACGGCTTGACCTCGGCCAGCTGGATCTTGTCGATCTGCTTGGCACGTGAAGTGGCCTGCTTGGCTTTGGAGGCGTTGGCCGAGAAGCGGCTGACGAAGGTTTGCAGCTCGGCGATCTGGGCTTTCTTCTTGGCGTTGTCCGACAGCAGCTGCTCACGCGACTGGGTGGCTGCGGTCATGTACTCGTCATAGTTGCCCGGGAACAGGCGCAGCTCACCGTAATCCAGGTCAGCCATGTGGGTGCAGACGCTGTTGAGGAAGTGCCGGTCGTGGGAAATGATGATCATGGTGCTGTTACGCGCCGTGAGGATCGTTTCGAGCCAGCGGATGGTGTTGATGTCCAGGTGGTTGGTCGGTTCGTCGAGCAGCAACACGTCCGGGTCCGAGAACAGCGCCTGGGCCAGCAGTACACGCAGCTTCCAGCCCGGTGCCACTTCGCTCATCGGGCCGAAGTGCTGGTCCAGCGGAATACCCAGGCCCAGCAGCAGTTCACCGGCGCGGGACTCGGCGGTGTAGCCGTCCATTTCGGCGAATTCGGTTTCCAGCTCGGCGACGGCCATGCCGTCTTCTTCGGTCATTTCCGGCAGCGAGTAGATACGGTCACGCTCGGCTTTGACTTTCCACAGCTGGCCGTGGCCCATGATCACCGTGTCGATCACGGTGAATTCCTCGTAGGCGAACTGGTCCTGGCGCAGCTTGCCCAGGCGGGTATTCGGCTCGAGCATGACCTGGCCTGCGGACGGCTCCAGGTCACCGCCGAGGATTTTCATGAAGGTCGACTTGCCGCAACCGTTGGCGCCGATCAGGCCGTAGCGGTTGCCGTTGTTGAATTTGACGGAAACGTTTTCGAACAGTGGCTTGGAGCCGAACTGCATGGTGATGTTAGCGGTAGAAATCAAGTGCTTGTCCTGCGGGGGTTCCAGAGGTGTATTTAGGCCCTCTCGTCAGTTTTGGGCCAATTTTGGGCCAATTCGACTCGGGGCGGCAGCTTCTCCAGCTCCCTCCAGTCCGAGGAGGAGCTGATCCATTTCGCGTAGGTAGAGAGCAACATCTCGACGCTGTGGCCAAGCTGGCTCGCGATGAACGCGGGGTTCATCCCAGACATCAGGCACATGGTTGCGTAGGTGTGGCGGGTGTCGTACTGACGGCGTTCACGGATGTTCAGCGCCTTCAGCGCCGATTTGAAGTGGCGGATTGTAACACTTGGCTCGTTGATCCACAGCCCACCTTTGCTAGGTTGGAACACGAAGGGACTAGTCGGGTGGGCCGACTTGGACGCCATTCGACGAAGGGTAGCCATTCGCTGGGCCTGGTTGATGGCGTTCAATGCGCGCTCGTTCAACAGGACCACCCGATGATGCTTGGTTTTCGTACGTTCCTGGGGCGCACGGTTGACGATGATCCGGCGAACCGTCGCGGAGCGCTGATCAACGTCGATATCCTCCCATTTCAGACCCATTGCTTCGCCAGGGCGGACCCCAGTGAAGAAGCAAAACTCGAAGAACGCTGCGTAGATCTGCGAGTATTTCTGAAGCGTCGCATACAGGTGGGAGATTATCGCCTCTGCTTCCGCCCTGGTGTAAGGGTCTACGACTTTCTTGACGGCCTTTGGCTTATCGAGCGAGGTGGTGGGGTTCTTGGCGATCAAACCATCGAGGACCGCTGTTTTGAAAACGCTGGACAGCTTGATGATCGCATTCCGCTTGACGCCAACTGAGGTCCACTGGATCTGCGAAATGACCCCACGAAGCATGGTCGGCGTGATCATGTCTATCCGGCGTAGGCCGAGGTATGGCATCCAGTAGATGTTGAACACGCTCTTGTAGTTGTTACGGGTGCCTTCGACGATGTGGCGGCTATCCAGCCACATCTGGGTGTAGGCGCCCAGGCTCGGGATGGACTCCGCCGTCCGGCGGGCCACCTCCGAGCCCGGGAATAGCTCGGCATACTTCTCGTCGTCCAGCAGGCCGTGGCGGATCAGGTTTACTACTTGATCACGTACACGGCTGGCTGCGCGGATGCCCTGCGCCGTCGGGGGATGGGCGAGGGTTTCCCCGCGACGCTCACCGTTCCAAGTGAAACGGATTCGGAGCGAGTCTCCTCGGATTTCAATTCCAGGGGGCAGACCCACAGGCTTTCGAGCCATTCCTCATATCTCCATCTGCTGTACATGATGTTGCGGCCGTTCTTGTTCCAGACGCCTTCAGGGATTTTCCCGCGCTGGCGCCGGGTCTGAAGCGCTCGCAGCGTGATCCCCAGCAGTTCGGCCATCTTTTCCTCCGTTACCTTGTCCATTTCCTGGGCAACTGCCTCTCCGAGCCTGGCGTGTTCATCGCCTGGCTTCTTCCTTTTTAAATGCATGATGGTCTCCACGCCGCCGGTGGCGGCAGGTTGGTGGTCAGGCTGGGGTCTTGGCCAACACTGCGTCGGTGATCTTGATCGCGGCCCGGGCATCATCCACGTAAGCTGGATCGAAGCCGCCGGCGTAGTGGATCACCCTCTGGCAGGCGTCCAGCTCTTTGCGAGCTAGGCGGAGGGCCTGAACCAGTTCTTCCTGCAGCGCTCCCTCGGCCCGGCCGATATCCCAAAATTCCTGACCCCAGTGGCCGACTGGCGGTGGGTTGCTGTTCTGCTTGCCCGTGGCGAGGGCGCCGATGATGACGTCACAGACCGAGCGCTTGTAGACGTTCTCGCCGTCAAGACTGAGGCCGCCGCGCCGGCGCAGCGTATTGATCACCTCGTCGACGTTCAGGCCGCTGTCCTTGAGCACGATGTCGAGCTCAGGCTTGTTCGGGGTGTAGATGACCAGGGCCAGCTTGGCGTCAGGCCAGAGATCTGCCGCCAGGCGCTCAAGGCAGTCATTCGCGGTGTGGTGGAATCGTTCTGTTGCGGACATAGGTCATCCTCGCCCGCGCATGTCGGCGGGCTTGAGTTGTAGGGGGAGGGGTTAGTAGTCGAAGTCGTATTCGGCGAAGCAGGGCGCGCACAGTGGGCGCTGGCCGCGCTGCGCCCATGCCGAGGCCTTGAGCAGCCAGCGGCCCTTGTCGACGAACCGTCCGCAGTCGCGGCAGTGGGTGTGGTGATCTTCAGCCTTGAGCAAGGCGAACTGGGCGATACGCTGGCGCTCGTCCTCTTCGAGCAATTTCCGGAAGTACTCCTGTTCCTCCTTCTCTGTCATATGCGGGTAGATCTTGCTCATCTCGGTCATCGCGGCCCCCTGTAGATCAGGTAGGCCATGAGTAGTGGTGCTGCGAGCGGGATCAAGAACATGGCCTCAGCTCCTTCGGCACCTGGACGGTATCGCCGAGCTTTGCGGCAACGATGGCGCGACAGGTGGCGATCAGTGCTGTGGTTCCTGAATGCCAGAACGTCATCCCGTCATCAGGCCTGGCCTGCCATCCAATTTCGTTGTTGAGGTCAATGGCCGGAGGCGCAGATAGGTCTATTCGGAGACGATCAATCAGCGGTCCACCCAGCGCCCAGTTTTCCCAAGGGTTGTACCGCTTGGTGTGCTCGGTCACCGTGTAGCTGTAGCGAGCGAACACGCGCCATGGGTTGCCGTACTCTGGCGGGGCCAGGAACACGTCCAGGCCCTCCGCCTTGCCGACGGCCCACCCCAGCGCCTCGCCGGTCAAGTCTGCCGTCTTCACTTCGATCATGTCGGTCATGTCGACACCTCAATACCCAGGCCGAGAGCCGTGATGTTCTTCTTGAGGTCATCCAAGTATCGGATGTAGTTGAACTCACCCCCTTCAACGTCAACGGGGTACTCCACATATGGCGTGCGCATCGGGAACTGCACGACCGCTTCGGCCCGGGACTCCTCCCAGACGACTTGCATCAGGTCCTTGTGGTCGATCATCTTCCGTGCCGCGCTGACCTGCCCGGTTCCTTGAAGTACCCTCAAGGTGTTTCGGTGCCAAGCCTCGAACTGCTGCTGCACTGTCTTCGCTTCGCTCACAGCTGATACCTCTCATCAATCCAGCGCCCAGGCGCCAGTGCGGGTGTAGGTTCGGGTTGTGTTTCGTGCGGGGAGAGCTGGCGCTGGTTGCCGGCCTGCAGCTGGCTGTCGGGGATGCAGCTCAGGCCGCCCGAGTAGGACCAGCACGTCACTGCACGCTGGTCGTCGTGAAACACCTGGAACACGTAGGGCATTCCTCTTGTTTCGCGTGGGTCTGCGCTGGCGCCAGTGGCCAGCAGCAGGAGGCAGAGGGCGAGGCGGGTCATGGCTGCACCTCGGCGTTGTAGCGCTTGTAGTCCTCGCCGAACTCCCAGCAGTAGGTCGCTGGCCATGCGCCTGGCGTGCCTTCGTCGACGAACACGTAGCGGTGCGCAAACTCACCCGAACGATCCGGTACCGTCTTGCACCATTTGTGCTGCGGCCCGCCCAAGAACCATCCCGGGCACTCCTTCACGGCTTCAGCCATGAACACTTCGAGGTCGTGGTGACCCTTGCTCATTGCGATGTAGGTGTCGCTACCGACGCTTTGCACCTCAAGCGGATAGGTTTTCGATGGCATCTCTTTGCACCTTTTCGAAGTGGAAAACGACCTCGGCACCAGTCTCGGCGATCAAGCCGTAGGCTTTGGCCAGGCGGTAGATGGGGTGGTATTGGTTGAGGCTGTTGACGTGCCCGGCCAGCCAGCGGCGCCAGTCCTCCAGCTGCATACGGTGCTTGCTCAGGTTGCAGGGGGCGCAGGCAGGCATCATGTTGGCCAGGTTGTGGTTCTGCAGCTGCTCGGCCACCCGGTCGTCAGGTAGGCGAATCACCGGGGCGAGGTGGTCGGCGTGCCAGCGCTGGCCGAGTTCGTTGCCGCAGTAGGCGCAGCGGCCGCCGTACTTCATGCGGACCTGCTCACGCTCAGCTTTCTTGAGGCGCACGGTTGCTCCTTGGCCGCCATATCGCGGCAGTGAATAGAGGGGAGAGGGGTTACAGCAAGGAGTACAAATGTGCTCTTTCTTAGGAAGGCTGGCGCTCCAAGGCCTTCTTCAACTGGTCACGCTCGCGGACGATGCCGGCCACAAGGCCGTAGGTCGTCGTTATGCTCAGGGCGCCTGGCATGATGGGTTTGAGCGGATCTGGATCACTCACATTTCCCCTGAGCTTCTTGTCTATCGATGCAACCTCTTGGCGCAGCCGATCAGTCTCAGCGCGCAGAGTGTCGCGATCTGCCGTAACTGAGCGCAGGTCTGCATCGGTTTGATCAAGCATCGTGCGCAGCCGCTCAACCTCGCCAGGGGCGGTGTGGGTGTAGGCCAGCTCGATACTGGCAAAGCTGGCCGGATTTCCGCACAAGTCCACCATGCTCGATGGCGGAAATCCGTCAATCCAGTCGGTGACGACCTCGCCAAGCTCATTTAGCCCTCTCCACGCCACCGGCTCGCCCTGGTGCTGCTCTGCAGGCGCAGCGCCGGTCATCGGCCCCAGGCCAACAATCGGCAGCCCAGTCGCCGCCGCATCCCGTTCTGCCTCTTCTTTGGTCCACCAGAAGGCAGTACCAACCATCCAGGCTATAGGCTCGGGGTGGGGCTGCGGGGATGGCGCTGCGAAACCCTCGCAAATGGCCTCCCAGATATCGAAGGCACCGCCTCCGCATACACGGGCGCGGGTGGCGATCAGTTCCGCTAGTTCATCGGACAGCTCGCGGGGGAAGCTGACCATCTCTGTGTTGCTGGATCGGTTTTCTGTGGGCATGGGGATACCTCAATGCACCGCGTGATGATGTAATGCCGGCTTTTGAGCTACGGCTCGTTCATGAGGGGGTAAGTGTTGCGAACTACTTGGCTAGAAAGGATCTCAGTGGGGCTGTCGGCCACCGTTTTGGGAGTAGGTGTCTGGGCCGGCTTCACCAAGGAGGCCGTCTGGCTCAATCGGTGCGGCTCATTGATCATCGTTGTTGGCGTGGCAGTCGCAGCCTTCAAGCTGAAGGATATTCTTCAGCAGCAAATTGAAGACTTCAGGAAGAAGCATGAGCCTGAGCAATTGAAGCAACTTGAGGATGCTTGGGAGAAATTCTGGGGAGGGCCTTTAGATGCATCATTCAAAGAGCGACTCCTACAGGGCGTCAGAAACAAAACTGAAGAGGTTTTCCGGACATACATTCAGCGCAGGGTCGAGCGTGTACGGAATGTTGAGATCAGCCTTCTGATACTTGGGACAATGGTAAACGGATTCGGCGATTGGGTAGTTGGTTTGATCAAACCGCTATTCGCATAACGCGCGCAATCGCCGCCCTCGCCGGGGAGGCGTTATCGTTGAATAGGGGAAGGCACTGGCGGGCAGCGCCGGAGGGTCAGGCGGCGTATCGAGTCCGTAGTGCGGCGGCGATACGAGGATCCGACTGCGTCTCGGCGTAGGCAATTGCAATCCGGTGCTTGTGCTCTCGCCACGCCTGGTGCGCTTCGGAGGCGCTGGCGTGATAGCCGAGAAACTCGTGACGACCGGTGAAGGGGTTCCTGCACTGAGCCACGAACCTCTGCCGCGCCTTGTGCCAGGAAACTCCGATTGGCAGGTCGCCCCGTATCGCCTGGCTATCGACCATGAATCGGTTCAGGTCAGGCGGGATAAATGCACAAGTGTTCGGTGAATACACCTTGTTGCCTGGCACAAGCAGATCTTTGTCCAGGTGCTTGCCTTCATGATCTTGCGTGGACATCCATGCCTTGAATGACGAAAAGATGAACCAGTCGCTGGACGCCGAGCAGTCGTGATAGGTGGGGTTTCTGATCTGAAACTTCTCGCTGTAGCAGCGCTCCAGCATTCCAGTCCATGCCTTGTAGAACGGGCAGGTCCATATGGATCGTCGACGTCCGCCTACCGTTTCGGTAAGGCAGACCTGGTAGTCGGCATCGTTTGCTCCGACACCATAAACCAGCTTCAGAGCTTTGCTCATCGCGATCTCCTGATTTGTGTTGGCAGCGTCATGCCTCCGAGGAGCCGGATGCGGCCTGGTGTCAAAATGGGGCGATAGGGTAGGATTGCAGGGTCTTTTCAAGGATGAACCGCAGTGAAGAAGCTCAAAGACCTCAATGCCTCAGCAACCCTTTACCTGAGCAGGTATTCCCGTAAGCAATTTTTCTCAGCGTTCGTCGTGGTGACCGCTGTCAACTATTGGCTCGCCTATAGCGTCGATGGGTACCAGTCAATATGGCTGGCGATGATCGCAGGTTGGTTTTTCGGCATGATCTTCGCGCCGTTCCACTCTCAAAAGAACTCACCCAACTGACCTTTGGCATGGTGGCAATTTGGTTTGGGATGGGGTATTACGGGTGACTGGCATAGGGCCAGGGGTATATGAAATGGAAGAAATCAAGATGGGTGAAGATCGTCCTCGCAACATTTTCTACAAAGATGGTGATTATCAGGTTTCCCTGATTTTCTCTTGGGCTGAGCCCGGTGTAGTTCCGACAGGCGTAAAAGTTCACGTCGCCGAAATTGCGAAGCCTGACAATTTCAGCCAGTCCAGTCAGCCTCTTCCAAAGAACTGGGAAGACGTCGACGGGGCGGAAAAAGAAGGCAGAAAGTTCGCTAGCGGCCTTATCGCCACCTGGCATCAGAACCGTCGCTAGCAAAGAGCGGCAGGCGGTAGGATCTCGTCACCGGAGTCTTGCTGAATCATCAGCATGCTCTTCCGGTCGAACGCCAGGGCCAGGCGCGGCGATATACTGATCTCGTGGCGCGGCGGGGTGAGAAATTTCGCCGCGTGCAGCCTGCCCAAGGCGTGTATGCCATGGATCAGCCCCTCGATCATCTGGCTGTATGTAGCATCGGCCCAGTCGCAAATCGCCCGCAGGTGCTGGCCGGTTCGCGTCCTGGCCGACAGCCGCAGCGGCTCAGTCCGCGCCACAGATCGGTGAGCTTCGATTTCGTGGCGCGCGATCCTGAACAGCGCGTGATGCCCGAGCGCTTCGATGTGATGAATCATCAGCGTCATCGCCTCGCCCTGTTCCTCAATCCCGGCCCACTCCATCAGGTCCAGCAGGGCCTGTTTAGTCCCTGGTCGAACCTTCAAGCGCAGGTCTTCTTCCTGCAACCGGGCGGCTTTGGCGCGGCGTTTCGCGTCGCGCTCCTTGGGTGACATCGCCATACGGCACCTCCATGATTCCGCTGGGCGGCATGTGTATGTGCAGCTGGCGGCGACGCTGCTGCGTGAGTTTCTGGATGCGTCTCATGGGTGGCACACCTCAATGGGCGTTTTCTTCGTCGAGCCAGACGGCATAACCACCAGTAGACGCTTGTTTCCTCGGTATACGCCCCAAGGCTGACCAGTGGACCTGGCCATGGCCGCCGCGTACTTCACGGCGGGCACAGGCTGAGACATGGTGGCGATCATGCGCCCGCCAGGTGGTGGAGCGGGGCGAACGGGATGTCGTCGTCGAAGCTTTCGGGGTCCGGCCCATACCCTGCTTGCTGGTTCTGTTGCTGCGGCGCCTGGCGCTGCTGTTGGTACTGCTGGCGCTGCGGCTGCTGACGTTGTTGCTGTCGTTGCTGCTGAGGCTGGCGTTGTTGCTGTTGCTGCTGGCCGCCGCCTTGGTTGTCAGGCCGCCCCCCGAGCAACTGCAGGGTGCCGTTGATGTCGACGTGCACCTCTGTGGCGTAGCGTTTGATCCCGTCTTTCTCCCATTCGCGGGTTTTCAGCTTGCCCTCGATGTAACACTGGGAGCCCTTGCGCAGGTACTCGCCGGCAATCTCAGCGACCTTGCCGAACAGCACCACGCGGTGCCATTCGGTCTTCTCGACCCTCTGGCCGGTTTGCCTGTCGTTCCACGATTCGCTGGTGGCCAGGCTTAGATTCGTGACCGCGTTGCCGTTGGGCAGGTAGCGGACCTCGGGATCCTGGCCGCAGGTGCCGACCAGGATGACTTTGTTGACGCCTCTCATGCTGCTTTGCTCCTCAGCTTGATCTCGTATTCGTCAACGAGCAGCTTGAACTGCCAGAGGTCTTCCTCCAGCTTCTCGATGTAGTTGTCGTCACGTTTGAATTCCTGCCACCAGAGCTGGCGGCCGACGGGGCGCAGATCCGGGCAATAGAGGCCGATGTGCCACCACTTCCTGCCCGTGATCCACATACAGCCTTGGACTTGGTCCATGATCTCGCTGGCATCGTTGTCGATGTGGAAGGACCGCAGCTTCTCGGGTGCTAGAAAGCACTTGTACTCGCTGCCGCCATCCTCGCCGATAAAACCGTCCGCGCTGGCGCCAAACGCGCCGTCGTCAGTCTTGACCAGGCCGACTTGAGTGACGATCAGGCCCGTTTGAATTTCATGCTCCATACGAGCTTCGGGTTCGAGTTCGTGGCCTCGCCTCATTTGCCAGGTCTCGAACCCGTTATCCAGCGGTTTTCCGCTGATCCGCTCGACTGCCAGCCTGAATGCGTAGTCGAGAGCTTTTGCGGTGGGCTCGCCTTTGTTGGGACCAGATTTCAGCCGGGCCCTGGCGTCGCCAAACATACTGGCGGTAATGACGCCTGCACGCGCTGCGTGCCACTCTGCGGAGCCCTGAGCGCAATTGACGATGATCATTGGGGAGTCTCCATTGCAGTTTTCCGCTTAGTCACGGCGATCTTCACCGCGTCGTATCCGGCTTTGTCACCGCTCGCCTGCATGACCTTCACGGATGCCTGCCATACATCCTTGAGCTCTTCTGGCGTGGCGGCCGCTTCGACTTGGGCAAGGATGTCGTTTAGCGCCTGGGCCCGCATTTCCGCCGTATCGGAGCCATCCGACGATTGCGCGTCGTCGTCCCTGACGTCGCCGGTTGTGATGTTCAGCAAGGCGCACATCACGTAGCGCTTGCCGTAGGTGGTGGACGAGCCGACGGCTTGAACATCGTTCCGGCCTTTGCCGATGTCGGCCGGCAGGGTCATGGTTGTCTGCTCGCGGTGGCCGTCGCGGTGCATCAGGATGCCGGTGACGCTGATCGACTTGTCCTGGTTCTCCACCTTGAAGGTGATCGCGAAGCCGTGCCGCTGCATGATCGGCTTGACCACCCGGGTGATGTCGTCGAGCGTGGCGTAGGCGTTGCCGGTGTGCAGATTCACCGCCGCTTCGAACACGGTCGGGATTTCGCATTGCATCTGCGCCATGCCGGCGTTGAAGGCGGCTTCTGCTGTCTTGGCCTGCATGCGCTCATGCATGGCCAGAAGGCGCTCCATCTTCTCGATGTCGCAGGTTGGATCGGCGGCTGCCCGGCTGATGACCGCCATGATGCTGTTGTCGACGGGGCCAGGCGCAGCCACTGCCTGGCGGCGCTGTTCCGGCACAATGATTGCGCTGGTCATGGTCGGTTCCTCAGTAGGTGATAACGATGTTCGGGATCTTGCGCTGGGCGATCAGGGTAATTGCCTGCTTGGCGCATTCCTCGGTCATGCCGCCGGCAACGAAGGCCTCCAATGCGGCGCGGTTGATGCTGGCCCGGTGCGCCTTGTCGCGTTCGCGGGCCTCTTGCTGCCGGAGGATCTCGGCTGCTGCTGCATCAGCACGGCGGCGTTCGTCCTGGCGCGCCTGCTCGGCTGCCTCCTCTTGCCGGCGGGCAGCGTCCTGGCGCTCCTGCTCCATTCGCTGCTCGGCCGCAACGCGGTCGGCCTCGGCCTGAATCCGGGCGCGCTCGGCTTGTTCGGCTTGCAGCTTGAGCTGCAGGCGCTGGTTCTCGGCTTCGCGCTCTTGTGCGGCAGCCTGGTCAAGCAGTTCCTGCTCGCGGCGGGCTGCGGCTTCACGCGCTGCCTGCTGCTCTTGGGCCACACGCTGTCGCTCCAGCTCGACTGCGGCTTCCTGCGCTGCCCGGATGCGGTCTTGCTCGGCGCGCTCGTCTGCCTCGCGGCGCAGGCGGGCCAGCTCGGCCTGTTCGGCGTCGTACTTCTGGCGAACTGCGAGGGCGGCCTGCACAGCATTCAGCGAAGTCTCTTTGGCCCGGGCAGCTTCTGCCTCGAATTCCTCCCAGGTATCGCCCAGGACGAAAGCAGACAGTTCGGTAATGCGCGCCTGCAGCTGCTCGGCGTCCAAGGCGCCCAGCTCGGCGGCCAGGTCCTTCATACGGTTGATTGCGTCGTTGTGGCGGTCGATCCGAGCATCCTCGGCAGCTTCCCACTCGGTGAGCGGCCGGCGGGTCTCGTCCCGTAGCGCGTCCATTTTGGTCACGAACTCGCGCAGCTCGGCCTCGACCACCTTCGGCATTTCCTTGAGCCGGCGCAGGTAGTCGCGGCCCGGCTTCTCGACAGCGGTCTTCGACTTGCTGACTTTGGCGGCAAGGCTGGCGATGCGCTCGCGGCCCTTGCGGGTTTTCAGGTCAGGCACTTCGCCCAGTACCTCACTCTTCACCAGGTCGATGAATTGCTGCAGGCCGCCGGCCACGTAGATGGCCGGGGCGTTCGCCTCGCTGATCTCATCGATCGCGATCAGTTTCTGTTCTGCGGACATTAGAAAACCTCGCGCCAGGCCGGCGCCGTCAGTTGGAATAGAGAAATGCCAGGTCACCCAGGCACGGAGGTACGCTCCAGGCCCTGGCTGCGGTGGATGGTTGCGCGCTCTCGCCGCTTACGCTCCGGGTAGGTCCGGTTATCCCCTAAGGGCCCGCCGGGCTCGGGTGCGTGTGATTCAGGAAGTGATGCTGCCGGCCAGGGCGCTGGCAAGCATGAAGAAGGTGCAGGCGAAGAGCATGGAGAAGGAGCCGCGCCAGATGTAAAGGCGCTTTGCTTTCTGGTAGCTGGTCATAGCTCCACCAAACGACCGCGGGGATCAACGCCCCAGTCGCCCTCCATGAGCGCGCTGGTGTCGCGAGGTGGTTGTTGCCAGCTGCCTTTGACGGGGCATTCCAGCTCGCAAACGAGGGTTTCGCGCGGTAGCTTGAGTACGTCTCCCAGGCCTTCGACCTGCTCGTCAATGAGCGTTTTCACGATTGGAGTTGTCATGCAACCTCCTTGCGCCCATCAACGATCTTGTTGAGGCGCCCGCAGTAGTGGTTGAACTCTTCGATGGTGATGCGCTGGTCGGCCAGCATTTCGGTGAGGAGCTTGAGGACCATGGCCTGCCAGGACAGTGGTGTCTCAGGGTGAGCCATGGCCTCAAGCTCTTCGTCGATCAGGACGTGAGGGCTTTTCATTGCGCCTCCTCGGCCTGGGCCAGAACTCCTTGCTCAGCAAAGGGAGCCAGCAGCTCTGCAGCGATTTGGCGCAATGCGGCGTCAGGATCGGCTACTGAAAGCAGCTTGTGCGTGCTTATCTGAGCGTCTGCGCCATTTCGGCGGTGACCGTCCAGCACCAGGTGGCCCAAGGCAGAGTTGCTGCGAGACTGGGCAAGCCGATCCATTGCGAACTCATCCACGGCCAAGGCGAACCGCTCGTAGGTCACGCCCTGCTGGGGACGCATGCGGCGCTGGAACAGGTAGTCCGAGCCGCGCATGAGCTGGTCGACGCCTTCCTCGATCCAGTGGCGCTCTGTGCGCTCCTGCGGCGTTTCGCTCACCGGAGGAGGCAACTGGTTGTCGTAGTGCCGTTGTGCTGCTTGAAGTGCGCCCATGGTCGCCTCCAGGTGGTGGTTTACTTGGTGGGTGGGGGAGGCAGGGGCTGCCAGTGGGTTACCTGATACTGGCCGCCGAAGCGCTCTCGATGAGACTCGTACTGCAGCGTGGCCACCTTGTTGTCATGGGGTGCTGACGGTCGGTAGGCCAGCACGTAACCGCTGACCGGCAGTCTGTCGCTGCACTTAATCCAGCTGCTCATGGCTCTTCTCCACGGCGCCGGCGCTCGGTTGCCATTTCCATATCCAAATCATGTCGCTCCTCGCTGATCAGCTTGGCTACGGCATTTTCGATTTGAGACATGGCCTGCTGCTCGTCAGGGGCGCGGCGAATCACCACGCGCAGCAACTGAATGGCCGCATCAAGGCGCGTCGGGTAGACATGGGCCGAGAACCCGCTGCTCGAAGGTTCTTGAATCATGATCTGGCCGGAAATGCTCATTCCGCTCATTTGGTGATCCTCGGTAGCCAACCGCATTGATCAGGTGCCGGGCACCAGGGACCAAGCTGGGCGTGAAAAGCCAAGCCCGGCACCTGTCGATGCGGTCGTATGTGAAGGGAAGGGGATGCGGGATGCATCGGGGTGCAAGCTCAGCGGAATCGAACCGCTATCTGCGTCGGACTTTCTCGGCCTGGTGATCAGGCAGGCCACGGCCAGGTAGTCTTGGGCAGCTACTCCCGCGACTTCTGTCCCCGCGCGCAGATGCTTCCTGCGAACTTGCACTCCAATGCAGCCTGCGATGGGGAGCAGGGCATCGGGCAGTTAACGTCAGGCTGACGGATTTTCAGTGGAAGACGACGGCGCCGCCGTCGGCCGCAACCTCGAAGGCAACTTTCCACTCTTGGTACTTTTCCCAGAAGTAGCCGCCAACAGCCTCAGCTTTCTCGGCAAAGTCGGCGTAGTCCTTGGCCAGCTTCGTGCTGACTACAGGGCCGATGGTGCCGTCACAGTCCGAGAACAGGATCTGCTCGTAGAACGGGCCTTCACCTGCCTTGTTCGCGCCTCCGAAGTAGGGGAAGCGCTTTTCGTATTCGTCGCTTGGGCTGGCATCCGGGGTGTAGCCGGCAAGCTTCGCCAGCTCATCGCGCCATGCGCTGTAGCGACCGTAGCCAGTGCTCAAGCCAGAGCCTTCCTCGCCAAGCTTGTAGGTCATGCCCTCTTTCAGGCCCTCGGCGCGGCCTGGGAAGTCCTTGTTGAAGTAGAAGTCGCGGTAGTTGTCGTAGTCGACCAGGTCGCCGTGTTCATCACGCTCGGCGTCAGGCGCCTCGACCAGTTTGCTAAATGCAGAAACGTCCAAGCCCATTTCGTGTTCCTCCAGTGGATTCCCAAAGCACCCGGTCGCCCAGGTGCTTCAGTGAATCGTTCTGTCCCATTACCGCCGGGGTGGCGGGGCGCATTGCATGCCCGGGTCGTTCTCTCGGTTTAGGCGTTTCACCTTCGTCAGCCGTACAGGGTTGTCCCTGTCGTGGGCAGCCTTTCGGGGCTGTCTGATCGCCGGTCGCCGGTAGAGGCAATGCGGTCTGTTCACCAGTTCCAGAGCTGGCATGGGGATCGAATTTATTGCTCGCGCTGTACCGTTGCCGGGATCGATCCGCGAGGTTCCCATCAATGTGAAAGAGCGGTGAGGCTTGAGGGCCTCCGCAGTCCCTGGTGAGTGACTGCTTGAGGTCAATTTAGAAAACTAAACAGATCACGTCAAGAATTATTTTAGATATCTAAACAGTCAAGACGAACGGAAGCTATTACAGGCGACGCAATGTCAAGACTTCCTGCTCTGTAGGAGATCGGCTAATCTTGTGCTATCACTGTATGGATATACAGTTATTGGAGTGACAGATGGCAAAGCCCCAGAAGCGGCAGGAGAGAGCGGTTATGTCGGGCGTGGAGCGCCTTGGCCTTCGAGTGTCATCGATGATCAACCACCCGATCGCGCAGCAGCAAAGGTGGGTCTTGATTCACCGCCTGGACACCGATGGTGACCGGGAGTGGGAAGAGGTGATGGGGGTTCTCAAGGAAACTGACGGGATAGAAATGGAGTTCAACGAGGAGGATGCCTCGGTTACGCTGCGTTGGGAGGCATTCTCGGATGATGACCCGCAGGCGCAGAACCAGGATGAGTTCGTGGCGATCGAGGAGCCGGCGCCGTTCTAGCGCGGAACAAAAAGCCCGCTGTATGCGGGCTTTCGAGATAAGGCGTCATTCATCAGGGCTTGGCTTTGCGATGAAGTCCTTCGGGATGTACGGGACTTGAGTGACTACCCCATCCTTGGTCACGAAAGAAATGGATTTAGCGCCGCTGAAGGCTGTTGCATGACTGTAGACCCAGGACTGGCCGTCTTCCTTGGATACCACCATGTAGGGGTTACCCATGATCTCGTAGAGCTGGTCTTCGGTCATTCCGACTTTGACCTGGCTGGCCTGGCCAAAGGTAAATGGTGTTCCTGCGCAGCCGGCGAGGGCTACGACTACGGCAACTAGAAGGAAACGGTGGATTTTGCGAAGCATGACGACCTCCCTGTGAACTAAGCCGCCATCCTACCACTCTGGCCCTGAGCCATCACTCAATCATCACGCGCAAGCTAGTAGAGCGATGACTGCACCAACGATGGTAATCGACCCCATGTAGATCGCCCATGACAAGAAAAGGTCTTTCCCATCGTTCAGTGCGGCGGCGACATCAGCCAGGCGGCGCAGCCGTCCTTCGTCGATTCTCATGGTTAGGCCAATAGCGGCAAAGGTGCTAGCAAAGAGGAGGGGGATCGAAATCCATAGGCCGTATGGTTTGGGTATGACCGCCGCAGGAACTAGAGCGGCGTATCCGAGGAGAACACTCAGGACGAGAAACGATATGGCTGCCTTCATTCGGGTTCCTTCAGCGCGCAGGCAAAGAAAAGCCCGCACTGCTATGCGGGCTAACGTAGGGAATCGGATGAGCCTTCACTGTGCAGGGTAGGGCGTGAAAAAAGCGTGAAGGCATGAAAAAGCCCGCCGGAGCGGGCTAGGCAGAGCTTGTGAGACATCGTCAAGCCGTGTCGGAAATATACATTTTCGAGATAAGACCATTTCTGAGAAGCGCCTTAGCCTTCACGTTCAGTTTGGAGGATTTGAACCACGCCTCCATGTAGACATTTGGCTCGATCAGCGCCGCAGGATCGGTAATGTCAGCGTTAATCCTACGAGGGGAGCCATCTTCATCGGTAGACTCCTCGGTATCGTGTCCGACCAGGTGAACTTTGCAAGTTCGCTTGATCCGGTCCATCTCACTGATTACAACAACGTATATTTTTTCCGGAAGAACTTGGCTCTCGCCGTCGCACTCAAGAGAATCCTTTAGGCTCTGATCCATAGTTTGGTGTTTCTCACCGCCCATGTAGAGGTCGATTCGGGAGCAGGTATCACCTACTGGTGACACGGCCTTTTTGACAGACGGCCGGAGGCCATCAGCCAAGCGATCAATGGTATCCATCATGCGCTCGGTGACTTGCTTGCTGAAACCTAGCTGCTGCTCAAGCAGGTCTTTGAGGTGCTTCATCTCTTCCTTGTTTCCGCTGCTCCGATGGATCACGTAAGCCACTATAGCTGTAAGCGCTGCTCCCATCACCCCTTGAAACAGTCCTGCCGATGAAGCGAAATCAAGTATCGCGCTGACATTGAAGCACTTTGCTTCCGACTCTTGAGCATAGGCCCTGACGTTCAGGGCCTGCATCTGCTTTGCGTATTGGCCAGTGGAAACGAAATGACCAACAACCGCGTAAATTCTACTGAACCCGTCTAGGGATTCAGCGAGAGCCGCCATGTCGATCAGGTGGTGCTCGGCATCACGGCCTTCGTACCTAATCTCAAACGGCAGCGTGAAGTCGTGCTCAATGAATGCGTCAACCTGCATGTGAAATCCTTGTCTTTGTTTTCCTGGCTTCTGCGTTGTTCGCGGCGCGTGACCACCTTACCTAAGCTCGCTCAATCCTTCCCGCCTTCACCTCGTCCCCATACCCCACCAACCGATCGGCTAGCTCATGCAGCACGCCGACACGCTTCATCGCCTCCAGGAACTGGGCTTCCTCACCACCTTGGGCCTTGTGGAAGATCTCCAGTGCGGCGCTCTCCAAGGCGAAGGCAGCATCCTTCAGGTCCCGGCGCAACTGCTGGTTGGGCTTGGTTAGGGGCATGGCTACGCCTTCTTTGCGTTCCAGATCAGCAGCACCTTAGCGTGCACCGTAACGTCATCGATCCGCGCGGTCTGGTTCTCGTAGTGCTTGTTGTCCGAGATCAGGCGGAAGTGGTCCTCATCGAGGCGCATCAGGCGCTTGATGTACAGCTCCTGGTGCCAGGTGATGACGTAGATCCCTTCGCCAATGAACTCGCTGATCCCGCGATCGACAATGACCAGGTCCTTGTCGTTGATCGTGCCTTCCATGCTCTGGCCCCAGCCGGTGATCATCGCCAGTGCCGAGGGGGCGGTATAGGTGACGCCTTTTTCGCGCAGGATCTCCTCGCGTACCACCAGGTTGCGTACCGCCTCGTTGTAGTCGGCCGGCACCTGACCGTGGCCCATGGCTGCCCGAACGTCGTACTGGGGGATCAGGATCTCTTCCTGGGTGGGCTTCAGGCTCGAGTAGGCGGAAGGCAGATACTCCTGCCCATGGTCCGGACTGTCAGCCTCAGCCGCGGCGGCCATCATCACCTCGCGCGCTTTTTCGGAGAGGTTCTTCCCGGCCTTGGAGGCCAGCATCTGCGCAACCAACTCTGCAGTAGTCGACGCAGCACCGGCAGATGAGAACTGATCAGTAGCCTGGCCGGTGCCGTCCGACAGCCATTCGGCTGAGCATTCAAGTGCTTTCGCCAGGGCGAGCAGGTTCTTGCCCTTGGCGCCGTTCGTTCCGTTGATCCAGAAGCTCACGGTTCCCTTGGACACGCCAGTCAGTTTGACGAGGTCGGTGGAGCTGAGATTTAGCTCCTTCATGCGCGCTACGACGCGGTCTTTGAATTCCATATTAAGGATTCTAAACACTTCATTGTTTAGATAACTTGCCTTGTTCAGTTTAGAACTCTAAACTCGGTAACAGACATCGGAGAAACACCCATGACCTACGACGAAGCCCTGAAATATTTCGGCACCGGCCGCGCAATCGGAGACGCCCTGGGCGTTACCGGCAGCCGCGTTTCTCAGTGCCGTACGACAGGCGGGTTCTCCTACCCAATGCAATGCGTTTTGGAGAAAGAGTCAAGCGGGGCGCTGATCGCGAAACGCGAGGACGACCCGGCCAACTCGCTCAAGAAATCCGCCGCTTAACCATTTCCAACTGCAAGGAGCTATCCCCGCATGTACGCCAACCCCAAGCACCTGCATGACCGTGAGATCAAGGTCCGGGTCGATGAGGACACATTCAACCTGATCCAGGCATTGGCCGCGTATCACCGCACTCAGCGTGCCGTGCTGTGCCGCGAACTGCTGGAGGCGCAGTTGGCTGCGCTGGCTTCGGAGAATACCGGCGATCAAACCGCAGCCTGAAGGCCGCGAGGAGGCCCTATGCCGACCGAACAATTCGGTCTGGACCAGGGATCGATGGAGTTGCTTGAGCGAGAGGCGCGAAAGCGGGGGATCACCCCGGAAGCGCTAGCAGCCGAGCTGATTGATCGAGAGCTGGCCAGCCGAACGAAACCTCGAAACGCGAGGGGAACGGTACTTCCGTTCCAGCGCAAGGCCTGAACAGGCCCTGATAAGCCCGAATCACGGGCACAAAAAAGCCGGGATAGCGGCCCGGCTCTCTGCAACGCATAAAAGTGAGACCAATTATGCATCCACAGACCCCAAGTGTACAGGCCCTCATCCGGCCCGCGCCACAAAATGCGAACCACGATTTCGTGGCGCGCACGATGTCGTCGCGTGAAATCGCAGAATTGGTGGAGGCTCGCCACAACGATGTGGTCGCCACCATCGAGCGGCTCTTCGCCAAAAACCTTTTACGATCAAGTCGTAAAAGCCGCCGCGAGGCTACTGGCGGGCGCCCAGTCGATGTCTACGACCTGATTGAGCGGGATACCCACCTGGTGGTAGCCGGTTACAGCGATGAGCACCGCGCTCGGGTTATCGACCGCTGGCAAGAGCTGGAGTCCCAGGTCGCCGTCGCGCTGCCAGACTTCACCAACCCGGCTGCCGCCGCGCGCGCATGGGCTGACCAGGTCGAGCAGAAGGAGGCCGCCGAGAAGGCGCGGCTGCTGCTGACCGTCGAGGTTCAGGCCCAGGCCAAGAAGATCGATCACCTGGAGAACCTGTTCAAGGAGGGCATGAGCCCGGTCCAGTTCTGCAAGGGCCTCAATGGGGTCAACGTCATGCAGGTGGGCCACTTCCTTGAAGGCCGCAACTGGCTCTACAACGAGAGCAAGTCCGGTACCCGCTACCGCGTCGCCGCCTACGCCCGCGACAAGTACATGACCGAGCACCAGCAGGAGATCACCCCGCACGGGAAAGAGGCGTTCATCAGCTACACGCCGATCCTGCTGCGCAAGGGCGCCGTACGCCTGTACGAGCTGTACCTGGCCGGCGAGCTGCCCATGAAGAAGAACTGGGACGGCCTGCACACCCACGACAAGGCAGTGCGGGGTGCGGCATGAGCGACTTCGTGAAGGTCACCGAGATGCCAGCGAGTGAATTCCCTGAATATCTCGAAGGCATGAACAGGATGATGCGCGATTGGACCGATAAGGCAGCTCGCGGTGAGTGCCCATGGGTATGCGCCGATTGCTGTTACACGTTCAACGAAGGCATGCCAGATCAGTGCTACCACGGCGTGGAAGCCTGCACCGGAATCATCAGGCGCGACAAGCTGCGCGCCATGCGTGCGGGGAATGAGCCGTCATGACTATCGACAAGGATCAACTCAAGGCGATGGCTCGGGCTGCAAGCCAAGGCCATTGGGACCAGGACGGCTTCGAAGTTCATAACGACGATGTCGAAGATTATCGCGTTGCCCAATGCCGCTCTATGCCCGATGCCGCGTTCATCGCCGCCGCCAGCCCAGCTTCGATCCTGGAACTGCTCGCAGAGAACGAGGCGCTGCGCATGCAAGTCAAGGAACTCGACCTAACGTTCGGGCGCTACCTGCTAGGTATGCGCGCCTCTGTGGTCGAGTGGAAGAAAGGGAAGGGTGCCGACGCCGCGATGCAGTGGATCTGGAATGGCCTGGCCGGCCCAGGCGAGCTGCCTCCGGAAGAAGAAACGCAGGCCCAAGCCTACTTCGACCGTGAGGTGGCGAAGATCGAGGAAGGCCTTGAAGAGGTGTATGCCTACCGCGACAAGCGCCGCGCCGAAAAAGCCCAGGGGGGTATTTGATATGCAGTTCACCCTCACCATCAACCAGGTAAAAGCTCTGGAATGGGGGCTCAACTCCCAGCAGGCGCTGCTGTTCTCGTTCGTCTACGGCTGCCCAAGCTGGGCAAAGCCTATGCAGACGCCTGACGGCATCTACTTCGCTCTGAGCAAGGCCAAGATCACCGACGAGTTGCCACTGCTGACCGGCAAGCCCGACACCGCCTACCGTATGCTGAAAGCCCTGGAAGAGGTCGGCCTGATCGAGCTTTCCAGCACCTCCAGCATCACCCTGTTCCGCCTGACGGAGAAGGCCACCGAGTGGAATCAGAAACTGGATGGGTCGGAAAAATATCCGACCCCACCAACTGGCACCAAAGGTCGGAAAAAAATCCGATCTACCTCGGAAAAAAATCCGAGCATGGTCGGAAAAAAATCCGAGCCAAGGTCGGAAAAAAATCCGACAAATCAGGATACCAATAATCAGGATACCAATCAGGGTACGAGTCAGTGTTCGCAGGAAGGTTCGGACGAGCCGAACCAGCCTGCCGGAAAAGTGGTTGCACTGATCCCCGTTGGGGGCGAAGAGCCGCGCTGCGAAATCCCGGCAGACATGCCAGGGCCAAAGGACCAATCCTGCAAAACCTTCAAGGCCTGGGCCAACTACGCGATGGCCTACCGCAAGCGCTACCACACCTGGCCGGTCTGGAATGCCAAGGCCGGTGGGCAGATGGGCCAGCTGATTGATCGCCTCGGGATAGAGGTTGCCCACCACGTGGCCGCGTTCTACCTGCGGATCAACGACGCCAAGCTGATCAACGGCTGCCACAACCTGGGCGACCTGCTGGCCAAGGCCGAGGCCTACCACACCCAGTGGGTCACAAATCGCCAGATGACGGGCACCACTGCCCGCCAGATCGAGCAAACCCAAGCCAACGTCAGCGCCGCTGAGCAGGCCCTGGAAGCGCTCCGAGCCAAGAGGGCTGCAACCCATGCTGAATGACACCCAGCAAGATCAATTGCTGCTCTCCCTGTTCGCCACCGCCGAGGTGATGGGTCAGCAGCTCACCCAGGGCGCTGCGCTGCTGATGGTCGAGGATCTGCGCGAGTACAGCGAGGGCGTGCTGGCTGATGCGCTTCGCACTTGCCGCCGTGAAGGTGGTCGCCTGACCGTAGCCGCAGTCCTCCGACACGCTCAGGCCGCTGATGGGCACCCCGGCAAGGACGAGGCCTGGGCCATCGCCCTGTCTGCCAGCGACGAAAGCGAGACAGTGGTGATGACCGCCGAGATTCGCCAGGCAATGACTGCATCCTGCCCCGTGCTTGAGGTTGGCGACAAGGTGGGCGCCCGTATGGCCTTCATGAGCGCCTACGAGCGCCTAGTCATCGCTGCCAGGGCAGAGGCTTCCCCGGCCAAGTGGGAAGTCTCCTTGGGTTACGACCCTGCACGGCGTGTTGCCGCAATCGAATCCGCCGTGCGTTCGAAGCTGATCACTCAAGAGACTGGAGCAAAGCATCTGGCTCACCTGTGCATTGCTCCTACCTCCGAGGATGGCCGCGCCATCGCAGGACTGATCACTGGCGAGGTGCGAGCCGAGGCCAGCCCTAAGGTGCGCGAAAAGCTGGCCGAGGTGCGCTGCATCCTGACCGCCTCGAAAGCCAAGAAAGACCGCGAGCGCGCCAAGGAATCCCAGCGCCGCCGGGTCGACACCTACCTACGCAAGCGGCAGACACGCGTCGCCATTGCTCAATTGAACATCAAGCGCGCCGGGCAGCCGGCCGGGGAGGGGGTGTGATGCGCAAGTTCAATCCGCGCGGCATCAAGCCGTGGATGATCCGCTGCCCGTGGCTGGCCCGAATCTACCTGCTGGTGCTGCTGCCAGTGATGCCGGTTTTGTTTGCCGGGGCCGTGCTCTGGCAGAACCGTCGCGACTTTTCTGAGATTGCCCGCGCCTGCGAAGCGATTTTCCTGCCTTGGGAGAAGCACTGATGGACACCAACAAGATGCGCGACAACACCATAAGCGTCGAAGCACTCAAGAAAGGTTTGATCATCACCGAGTCTGGAAATGGCAAACAGTGCATCCGGATCAGTTTTGAAAGCCTCGCCGAACTCCACGCTGCGCATGACCAGCTGCTTCAGATCCTTCGCGAGCAGGATTCTCCGGTCACCGAAGTGGAGATGCCAGTCACTTACCGCCTTGAGGGCCGCGACTACTGCGATGCCGAGTCTGTGCGTGAGCTGATCGAGGCCCAAGGCCTGAAGGTGGCGCCATGAGCTACTTGATCTCGCACCAAACCCAGCCGACGCACAACACCTGTTTCTCGACCTGCTTGGCGATGATCAAAGCCGAGCCAGTTGGCGTGGTGGTTGCCCAACTGCACGAACGCTACTTCGCCGGGGATATGAGCACCCGCGAGGCGCTGGAACAGCAGGCCATACCATTCAAGTCGTTCGATACCGCTGACCTGCCCAAGCTTGATCGCGACGGCGCCTACTTGGTTGGCGTGCCTTCACTGAATTTGGAGGGTGGCATGCACCAGGTCATCGTCGAGTGCTTCGAAGGGATGATGGTCGTGCACGACCCTGCCATGGGGCGCCAGGGCTGCAAGTACTACGTGGCCGCCGTCCGTGATGGCGCGTTTGCCGAGGTCAAGCTCAACGGCTTCGTCATCGACGCATTCGTTGATCGCGCGTACCTGATGGAGCGTTACGCCTTCAAACTTGGCAAGGGAGAGGCGGCATGACAGAGAAAATCAGCGTCAACAGCCAGGCCAAGCTGTCCGAAGCCATCACCATGCTCACCCGCCTGTTCCGCGACAAGAAGTTCGTCGTGGTCACCATGCGCCCGGGCAAGGACCGCACCCTGGATCAGAACGCCCTGTGGTTCGCCATGTACGAACGCATCGCCAAGAGCACCGAGATGGGCGACATCGAGGACGTGCGCCGCTACTGCAAGCTGCACCTTGGCGTGCCGATCATGCGCGCCGGCTGCGCCGAGTTCCGCAACGGCTGGGCTGAGTCATTCATCCACCTGGATTACGACGTGAAGCTGCGCCTCATGGGGCCGTGTGCCATGTTCGGGCCGGATGGGTTCCCGGTCACCCGGTTGTTCGACCGTGCACAGGGCTGCCAGTACACCGACCGGATCGTCGAGGAGTTCACGCCGCGGGGCGTGCACTTCGCTGACCTGCTGGGGGAGGAAGCGGCATGAGGCATCAATTCAAGGCTGGTGACCTTGCGCTGATCGTCGGCACCCTCACGGCATACGAGACGCTGGGCAGAACGGTGGAGCTGATTGAATACCTTGGGAATGGCCGGGTGATTTTCCTTGAGGCTGGCGGCTGGGTAGACAACGTCGAGGAGAACCGTATCTGGCTCGTTCGGCTGACCGATGGCCAGTACACCGACAAGCGCGGCGTGACGACCTCCGAAGGGCCATGCAGAGAGCAGTTCCTTATGCGTCTGCGCGGCGACTTTGAACCCGAGCAGCAGAAAGCCAAGGAGGCCGAGCCATGCGCGTAGCCGAGATCAAACCGAAGAAGTGCAAGGCGCCAGGTTGCGGCAAGCCCTTCAAGCCGACCATGACCACGCAGAAGGTATGCAGCATCGCCTGTGCCAAGGCCATGGCCAAAGATCCGAAGCTGCAGAAGGTTGCGGCCAGGGCAATCACCAAGCAGGCCCGGGAGGACCTCAAGGAGCGCCGGGAGAAGCTGAAGACCCGCCGCGAGCACATGGCCGAGGCACAGACCGCGTTCAATGCCTACATCCGCGAGCGCGATGCCGGTCTGCCGTGCATCAGCTGCGATTCGAACCCAAGCGACCACGACCTCATCACCGGCAGCCGCTGGGACGCCGGGCATTACCGGTCGGTGGGTGCATGCCCTGAGTTGCGGTTTGAACCGCTCAACGTCCACCGCCAGTGCGTGAAGTGCAACCGGAACCTGTCTGGTAACGCGATCGAGTACCGCATCCGGTTGGTGAAGCGCATCGGCGCCGACCAGGTTGAATGGCTCGAAGGGCCTCATAAGCCCCAGCGCCTGACCATCGAAGACCTGCAGGCCATCAAGGCCCTGTACAGGCAGAAGCTCAAAGACCTGAGGAGGGCTGCAGCATGATCTGGACATGGAGCGAGCTGATCCACGTGTTTGCCCTGGCCATCATCCTGCTCTCGAACTGGTGCGTATGGCGGGCTATGAAAATCCAAGATCGAATGAAAAAGGAGCAGGGCCGATGAAATACCAAAGCGTGTTGGCAGCGGTAGTGCGCGCCCTGGCGGCAGATACCGTGAGCGGCGTGGGTGGTGGGGACTTCGAGCCAAAGGTCCAGGCTTCGAGGCTGAAGGGCGAGATCACCGGGAAGGATGCAGCGATGCTGGTGGACTGCTGGGTGCACGCCCGCCTGCACAGCAAGTTGATCCCTCGGCACTGGAATGCCCTGACAGCTAGGTTCTCGACCCACAAGGCCAAGAAGGTGGAGGCGATCGGCAAGCTGGTGCCGCTGATTGCCACGCAGGCGCCGAACCTGTTCCGGTACAAGGCGGTCACCGCCTGGGCGATCCCTCCCGTGAAAGGAGTGCAAGCGCATTCGGGGCATGAGGTGGCCAGCCGCGCTGCCCGTGAGCGTGCAGAATTCGACTCGCTGCATGCAGGCGTGGTCAAGCACCTGGAGGGAGGCGAGATGCCAGAGGATGCCGGCCAGGCGCGCCGTGAGCAGTACGTGAAGCGCTCAACCGACATGATCGTGCTGCCGGCCGAGTTCTACGACATCAACACCTGGGATGGCCAGGGCCTGAATCGGACCACGTACTGGCGCTGGAAGAAGGGGATTGAGAAGGTGCTGGACGATATGGTCGCCGAGGCTTTGGCTGCCTCCAGCAAGATCTTGGAGGAGGAAGGCGTTTTGATGGCAGATGCCGCTTGACAACTCTGCAACGGTGCAACAAAATTCTTGCATCCTGTCATTCCTGCGCGTGTTGAGGAGTGATTACGAAAGCCCAGCCATAGCGCTGGGTTTTTTTCGCGCCCGAGAAAATGATCCGTCCGTCGAAATTTGTTGTGATTTTGAAGCGCGCGCCACGAAATCATGAAAATTGAAATTGTGGCGCGATCATCGACGATTAGAGATAAATTTGGGGGCATAGTGACACTATGTCATCGAATCTCCGCCAAAATTAATAGGAATTCCCACGAAATCGTGTGGATCTCCCTCTAGATTTGGCTGTCGAAACGTTGCATAACGTAAACGTGTGACGCAGAATGCGCCCGCTTTCGAATAGTCGGCCAAGGCCAAGGAGATGAATATGACTCTGGATTTCAGAACGTTACGCTTGGTGTTTTCCGGCGCGATCGTTGGCGTAGCTATCGCCGGTCTACTCGGCTTCGATACTTCGTCATTCGGGGCGGCAGGTGTTGCTTCTCTTATCGGTGCAGGCGGCACCGTCGCTGCTTTGAAGTTCGTGGCCATCATCTGATATGCCACTCGACTTAGGGCTGGATGCCTGGACTGTTGTTGTTGGCTTCGTTGCGGTGGTGCTTCGGTACCTGATGCAAGGCTTCAGCATCAAGAAAGATGAGTGCGTAGTCGCATTCCTCAATGGCGCAACAATTGTTCCATTCGCGGTTCTGGTCTCTTCGGCCTTCAGCCCTGATTTTCTTGAGCTGGCAATGACTACTAAAGGTTCCATGGCTCTAGCCGGAGGAGTCGGCATATTTTCCGTAGCTGGTGATGTGCTTGCTCCTAAAGATCTGCGACGCCGAGTTCGCGCGCCGGTTGGTGATGCCTAAAAGAGTTGCCCCTTTTCAATATTGATTTGCATTTCTAAGCCCTGGCGTTGCCGGGGCTTTTTCGTTTGTGCTGCTCCGCCCTTGCCCTGGCTCTTTAAAGGGCCTCAATCGGGCCTTTTATTCTAGGAACCACTCATGGCCGAACCAGCAAGCACGACTGCCGGCGTCCTGCTGGTGAAGTACGGCGTGATCATTGGCGGCTTCGCAGGAGCGATCCTCTCGCTGACCTTCCTGCGAGGCCTCACCCGGGGCCAGGCGGTCGCCGCCTTCTTCACCGGCTTCGCTTCAGCAGTCTTCTGCACCCCGCTCGCCATCAGCTACTTCAGCCTTGGCACAAGCGGAGAAACCCAATACGGCGTGGCCTTTCTGATAGGCCTTCTGGCAATGAACATCATCCCGGTGCTGAAGTCGCTCGTGGGTCAGTTCGGAGCCAAGGGAGCTACCTGATGAGCTCGACCCTGATTTCAGTTCTGATCGGCGCGAATGCTTTCCTGAGCGTGTTGGTGGTGATCGCCGCGTGCGACTACCTGCGCCGGATCAGGCCAATGGATCACCCGCTGCTGGCGGTCGCGTTCTACCTGGTGGCCATCGGCGCCTTCGGCTCGTTCGTCCTGGCCATGGGCGGCCATGTGCCCACCCTGTACGGCGTGATCATGAAGCTCGGCATCGTCCTGTATGCCGTCGCCCGGCGCGGCCATGTGTTCCAGCCGGGGTAGGGCGCCACAAATTCGAGAGGCGCCGTTTTGTGGCGCAAGCATGCGTGAGGCAGCGCAAAGTAACTGGCAGTGCTATTGTTGTGCCATCTATTTGTGTCGGGATTGGCAGGAAGTAGTTAATGGTTACTGGAATTGTGATGCGAAACTGCACGGATGTGAGAATTAATAACGTTTCGATGGAGGGGTTGGACACTGCATTTGAAATTTACGACTCCGAAGACATCCGATTGAATGACGTTCAGCTTCACTCAACCCGAACAGCTGTAACTGGTGAGCGTGTGCGAAGGCTTGCCGCCAAAAATGTTCAGCACAGTGATGCCGGTTGGGCTCCAAGAGTTTCGCCACTCGCAATGGCCGTCTGGAGAGTCATTCATGGCAATGTTTAATCTCAAGGACTCGGAAGACATCAAAATTGATGGGTGTAAGACCAACTCATCGACATTAGTCGAGGGGGAAGCCTTGAAGCGAATTGAGGTCAAGGACTCCTTTGCTGTCACTCCTCCTGCCAAGTCGGTAGAGTCACCCAAACGAACCTTTCTGAGTCTCCTGACTGAGCATTTGGTGCCGGTCATACTCGGGATACCGGTTGCATTGTTGGTGGCATACCTAATTTGGCGGTTTGGCTGGACAAGTTAATCAACTGGCAGATTTGAGGGTGGAGATGAAGCGACCATTCCCGCCAGCTGCGCTGCTTGAGCTTTCAGAGTTCGCTGAACTGAATATCCGCCTGGAGCCAGCCACTGAAATATGGGAGTGGATAGAGGCTCAAGTGCTGGTCGAAACCGGGGACATCCATAATCCCGACCATGCTCACCTGATCGATGCTGACATTGGAGTCCTCTGGGCAAGTTCACACTTCGAGAAGCAGGGGCGAACTGTTCTTGGCCAAGCCGAGCAGGTCGCTTTCCGCGCTGGCGGATGGCAGAAGGCCCGGATGGAGCAGCAGATGGTGGAGTGGTTCGGCCGTGTGCCAGCCTACCTCATCACCTTGGCTGCCGATTACTGCTCCCAATGCTCAGATCTCGAGTTCAGCGCTCTGGTCGAGCATGAGCTCTATCACATTGCACAGGCGACCGATAAGTATGGCGCCCCGGCCTTCACAGAGGAAGGCATGCCGAAGCTCAAGATGCGCGGACATGACGTAGAAGAGTTCGTCGGCGTGGTGAGGCGCTACGGTGCCAGCGAAGAAGTCCAGCAACTGATCGACGCTGCAAGTCGGCCGCCAGAGGTGGCCAAGATCAACATTTCGAGGGCCTGCGGAACCTGCCTACTCAAGTCGGCCTGAATCCTGACAGGTCCTGACGGATGACATTCACATGGCAGCACTACGAAGCGAGGTCAAAGCCTTCATTGTTCAGGCTCTGGCCTGCTTCGATACACCGACCCAGGTGGTGGAGGCCGTCAAGAAAGAATTCGGGGTAGATGTCAGTCGCCAAGTGTGCGAAGGGCATGACCCAACCAAGTACGCCGGGCGCGGCCTGGCAAAGCGCTGGGTGGAAATGTTCCATGCATGCCGAGAGCGGTTCACTACCGAGACGGCCGATATTCCTATCGCGCACCGTGCCTATCGCCTACGTGCGCTTGCCAGGATGGCGGAAAAGGCCGAGTCGATGAAGAACATGGCCCTGACTGCCCAGCTTCTGGAACAGGCGGCCAAAGAGGTCGGCGATGTCTACGTGAACCGCCAGACCAAGAACGAGAATCCCCACGACAACGTGCCGCCCACCCGGGTGCAGGTCGATGTGGTGGATGCGAGGAAGCCTGATGCCGTCACTTAACGTGCCCCAGGCCAGCTTCCTGCGCATGGAGAACAAGTTTCGCGGGTTCGTGGCCGGTTTCGGCTCCGGCAAGACCTGGGTAGGCTGTGCAGCGCTATGCAAGCACGTCTGGGAGTGGCCTCGGATCGACTCCGGCTACTTCGCCCCGACTTACCCGCAGATCCGTGACATCTTCTTTCCGACCATCGAGGAGGTCGCCTTCGACTGGGGCCTGAAGGTCAAGACGAAGGAGAGCGACAAGGAGGTCGAGTTCTACAGTGGCGGCCAGTATCGCAGCACGACCATCTGCCGCTCGATGGAGAAGCCGCAGACCATCGTGGGCTTCAAGATCGGCCACGCCCTGGTCGACGAACTCGATGTTCTGCCCGCGCTGAAGGCTGAGCACGCCTGGCGCAAGATCATTGCCCGGATGCGCTACAACGTCCCTGGGCTGAAGAACGGCGTGGATGTGACGACGACCCCGGAGGGGTTCAAGTTCGTCTATCAGCAGTTCGTGAGGCAGTTGCGCGAGAAGCCGGCCCTGCAGGGCATGTACGGCTTGGTGCAGGCCAGCACGTTCGACAACGAGCTGAACCTGCCCCCGGACTACATACCATCACTGATGGAATCCTACCCGGCCCAACTGATCCTGGCGTACCTGAACGGCCAGTTCGTCAACCTGAACGCCGGGTCGATCTACCACGCCTACGACCGGAAGCTGAATTCCTGCTTCGACACTGTAGAGCCTGGAGAGCCCCTATTCATCGGGATGGACTTCAACGTCGGCAAAATGGCGGCTATCACGCACGTCAAGCGCGCAGACGGCAGGCCTCGGGCCGTGGATGAGCTGATCGATGGGTTCGACACTCCGGACATGATCCGGCGCATCAAGGAGCGCTACTGGCGGCACAACGGCAGGGACTACGAGAAGACCTGCGAGATCAGGATCTATCCGGATGCGTCGGGCGGGTCGCGCAAGTCGGTCAATGCCAGCGAGACGGATATCGCCATCCTGCGCCAGGCCGGCTTCAGCGTGATCGCGCCCGACGCCAACCCGCCTGTAAAGGACCGGATCAACGCCATGAACGCGATGTTCTGCAACGCCAATGGCGAGCGCCGCTACTTGATCAACCCGCTGCGCTGCCCGACCTATGCGGATGGCCTGGAGCAGCAGGTGTGGGCGCCAAACGGTGAGCCCGACAAGAAGTCCGGCGTGGACCACGCGAACGACGCGGGTGGCTACTTCATCCACCACGACTACCCAATTGAGCGACCGGTCTTCACGACCCAATCCCTGAGAATGTGACCATGAGCGATAACCCGAGCATCACGCTGCCCGCTGTCGACGCGATGCGCGCCTACTGGGCCGTGATCTCGCCGCTCATGGGCGGGACGATGGCGATGCGCGCGGCGGGCAAGGCCCTGCTGCCGCAGTATCCAGCCGAAGACGACGAGGCCTACAAGGAACGCCTGCGTCTCTCGACCCTGCTGCCTGCTTACTCCGAAACAGTCGGCAACATGACGTCCCGTGTGTTCGCCGAGCCGCTGCAGGTGGGTGACGATGTGCCAGGGGCCATTGTCGAGATGACCGCGGACATTGACCACGCTGGCAACGACCTTAACTCGTGGGCGGTGGGGTTCTTCACGGAGGGCCTGAGTCACGGCCTATGCCACGCCTTCGTCGATCACCCGCCCGCGGCCGAATTGAAGACCCAGGCCGACGAGCAGGCAGCCGGTGTGCGCCCATACGTTGTGATGGTGAGGCCCGAGCAAGTGCTGGGCTGGCGTTCGAAGGCCGGCGTCCTGACCATGATTCGCTACATCGAGGTGGTCGAGGAGGAGGACGGAGAGTTCGGCTCCGAGTGCGTCGAGCAGATTCGCGTGCTGGAGCCGGGATCCTGGCGGACCTATCGCAGGTCAGCCAAGGCCGTACGGGGCAAGCAGGCTGCATCTGGCGGAACCTGGAAGCTGTACGACGAGGGCACCAATAGCCTGACCGCTATCCCTTGGGTGACCTTCTACACCGGCCGCACCGGTTTCATGACGGCCAAGCCACCACTGATCGAACTGGCGCACCTAAACGTGAAGCACTGGCAGAGCCAGAGCGACCAGGACAACATCCTGCACGTTATCCGCGTCCCGATCCTGGTGCGCATCGGCATCCAGACCCAGTACGACAATCAGGGGAGGGTGGTCCCACCAGAGTTCAAGGTGGGCACTGGCCAGCTGACCGATCTGCCCAAGGACGGCGACCTCAAGTACGTCGAGCACACCGGCCAGGCCGTCGATGCGGGTCGCACCGCGCTGCAGGATCTGATCAACGAGATGCGCATGGCCGGGGCCAAGCTGCTGACGCCGGACAGAACGGCTACCAAGACCGCCACCCAGGCGGAGGAGGAGGCAGCGCAGGAGTTGTCGCCACTGGCACGCATGGCGCACCACTTCGCCGACTGCCTGGCCCAGCTGCTCCAGTTCATGGCCGATTATCGCGGCCTGGGCGACGGCGGTACGGTCGAGATGCGCGGCAACTTCGATGTCGACTACATGCCTGAGGTGTCGCTGCCGACGCTGGTGTCTATGGCCAATGCCGGGATGATCAGCAAGGAAACGCTGTTCACCGAGATGCAGCGCCGGGGCGTAATCAGTGATGAATACGACTGGGACGAGGAACTGGCGAAGATTGAGGCCCAGGGCCCGGCTCTCGGTACGCTGTGATGAAGACGGCCAACGAAAGGCTTCTGGACGAACTGATCGGCCATGAGGTTGATCTATCCAGACTGAGCAACAGCCAGGTTGTGACAATCATCAAGATCCTCAACAGCAAAGACGCCGACCTGCGCGCCGCGCTGATCGGGGCCATCGACAACCTTGGCACCGACCTATCGGCCGCAGCTGTCGATGTCGCGCTGTCGGCGGTGCTACGGATCAACCAGCAGACCTTCGTCGAAATCCGCCTGGCCATGGACCAGGTGACCGACGGGCTGATCAGCTACGAGTTGACGTTCCAGCAGAGCGCGCTGCGGGCCGTCCTCCCGGCGCTGGTGCAGGAGGCATACCCGGTAGTCTCCCCGGCGTTCAGTGTAGTGAAGGCGATCGCACAGGCGCGACCGTTCCAGGGTCGCCTGCTGAGGGAGTGGATGGTCGGTATCGAGTCCGGCCGTGCTGCTGCAGTGCGCGACGCTGTACGCTCGGGCTTGGTCGATGGGCGTACCACTGCCGAGATCGTGCGCACGGTCATGGGCAGCCGGGCTCAGCAATACGCCGACGGTGCCCTCCAGAAGTCCAGGCGTGACGTAGAGGCGGTAGTGCGGTCTGCGGTATCCCACACGGCTGAAACAGCCAGCGACGCAGCGTACGAGGCAAACAGCGACATCATCAGCCACGTTGAGTGGCTGAGTACGCTGGACAACCACACATCAAGCGACTGCCGGATGCGTGACCGACTGCCGTACACGCTGGGCAACTACAAGCCCATCGGCCATACGATCCCGTGGCTGGCCGGGCCTGGGCGTATCCACTTCTGCTGCCGTTCCTCCAAGGTTCCGGTGCTCAAGAGCGCCAAGGCCCTGGGCTTCAGCGACGGAGCTACGCGGGCGAGCATGGATGGCCAAGTGCCGGAGTCGACCACCTATGCCGAATGGCTCAGGAAGCAGTCAGCAGCACGTCAGGACGAGATACTCGGACCTGAGCGCGCCCGGCTGATGCGCCAGGGCGGGTTGAAGCTCGGCGCGTTTTACAATGACAAGGGGAAGCTTTTGACTCTCGATGAGTTAAAGCATCGGCTTAACTAATCCCGCGCCACGAAATAGAGAGCTTCCAATCTGTGGCGCGAGTTTATTTGAAACAGTCTTTTCTCCGGCTTTCAAATTTATCCATCAGGGAAAAATACTGCTTTGGCCAATCCTTCATTGCTGTAGGGGCCATCGATAGCGATTCGAGCTTCTCTTCGGTCGTCTCTGCCATAAGCCCTATTTGGACGGTAGCTGCAAGCTTGAGCGTCGGAACGACTAGCTCTGCGGGCGCATATGCAACGAGGCGCATTGAACTTTCGACCACGGCCTGACCGAGAACGTGGAAAAGGGCTTGCTTGTCTTTAGTACTGTCGGGCGCCTGGATTTTACTGCCAAATGCCGCGATTGAGCCCAGCACAGCTTCGGATTTTTCTCTGATGACTGCTTCCTGCTTGTCGACTCGCCGCATGCACGTTTCAATGGCGGCCTGGTGGGTGGAGAGGTAGCTGGCGTAATACGTCAGCGCCGCCGCGCACACGCTGGCAACGACTCCAAGAAATCCAATTGCAATCGTCCATCGCGCGGTTGTGGATGCGCCTAATTCCATTTGAAGCTCCAAGGTTCTCAGGTAAGCGAGCCTCGGATCCTACCTCTAGCTTCTGACTTTGCAACCAACAGCCCTGGCCAATGCCGGGGCTTTTTTATGCCTGCGGTTCGGATGGACGGGGCGCAACTGGAGCCGGATGGCTCATCAACTGGCCGGATGGCCCAGAGAGACGACATGAAACTCAAGACCGTTGAAGTGGATGGCAAGCAGTACGCCGTGATCGAAGATGGCAAGCCGGTCTACGTCGAGGACGATGGCAAGGAAGTCGCCTTCGATGCTGTGGGCACCCGTAACACCATCACCCGGCTGAATGCCGAAGCCAAGTCGCACCGCGAGCGCGCCGACGGCTTTGAGAAGACCGCCAAGGCGTTCGAAGGCATCGAAGATGCCGCGGCCGCCAAGAAGGCGCTGGAGATCGTCGCCAACCTCGACGCCAAGAAACTGGTGGATGCCGGCGAGATCGAGAAGGTGAAGGGTGAAATCAGCAAGGCCTTCCAGACCCAGCTGGACGAAGCCAACACCAAGGCGCAGGGCTTCGAGCAGCAGCTGTACGCCGAGAAGATCGGTGGCAGCTTCGCCCGATCCCAGTTCATCGCCGAGAAGATGGCGGTACCGGCTGACATGGTCCAGGCCACCTTCGGCAACAGCTTCAAGATCGAGGAAGGCAAGGTCGTCGCCTACGACGCCCAAGGCCAGAAAATCTTCAGCCGCAGCCGCCCTGGTGAGCTGGCCGACTTCAACGAAGCGCTCGAAACCCTCGTCTCGCAGTACCCCCATCGCGACCACATCCTGAAGAGCTCCGGTGCCAATGGCGGCGGCGCTCCGAACGGCGGTGGCAGCACCAAAACCACAAAGGGCAACTTCGGCGGCACCAAGGCAGAGCGCCTGGAAGCCATGAAGGGCCTGATCGCAAGCGAATAAGGAGGCCCAATGGCCCTTTCGAACATGAAGGTGTTTAACGAATACCTTCGCCACGCCACCATCGAAACCCTGACCCAGGACGTCGACAAGTTCAACGCGGCCTCGGCCGGTGCGATCCGTCTGACCACTCAGGGCATCGACGGTGACTTCCTGCAGGAATCGTTCTGGGCGGGCCTGCACGGCGCTCAGCGTCGCGTCGATCGCTACGCCGCCAACGGCAACCAGTCCGCGACCCCGCTGTCGCAGAAGCAGTACGACTCGGTGAAGATCGCCGGCGGTTTTGGGCCGATCCTGTGGGAGCCTGCACAGCTGTCCTGGGTTCAGAAGAACCCCGAGGAAGCGCTGGAAGTTATCAGCCGCAACCTGTCCGAGGCGATCGTCTCGGATCAGCTGAACACCGCCATCGCCGCTCTGGTCGCCGCCATCGGCAATCAACCAGGCGCGATCAACGACGTATCCGCTACCGCCGGTGTCGATTACATCGCCATCAACGGCGCGCACGCACTCTTCGGCGACGCATCTGCCCGCCTCATCGCCCAGGTCATGACCGGTGCCCAGTACCACGCCCTGATCGGCAAGAACCTGGCGAACAACGAGCAACTGTTCCAGGCCGGCGGTGTTCTGGTCGTAGATGTGCTGGGTAAATCGGTCATTGTCACCGACGCCCCAGCGCTGTTCGAAGCCGGCACCCCGAACAAGCAGAAGGTGCTGAGCCTTGCCGACGGCGCCGCAATGGTGATGGACGGTTCCGACCTGATCACCAACATCCAGACCTCCAACGGCAAGGAGCGCATCGAGACCACCATGCAGGCCGACTACACCTTCGGCCTGGGCCTCAAGGGCTACACCTGGGACACCGCCAACGGCGGCAAGTCGCCGACCAACTCCGAGCTGTCCACCGGTACCAACTGGGACCTGGTGGCGAACAGCATCAAGGGCTCGGCCGGCGTCCTGACCATAGGCGACGCCACCAAGTAACCGGTTCGCGCCCTCCGGGGCGCATTTCTCAGGAGATCGCCATGAGCGAGACCATCATTTACGAGCAACACCCCGTCTCGGCGGAGCGCAAGGCCTACCTGCGCCGCAAAGGCTACAAGATCGTCGACGCCAAGTTCGCGCCGGATGGTTATGAGCATCCCGAGCCGGTCAAAGAGGGTAAAACCTCAAAGGGCGGCAAGTCCGCAGCTGAAACGAAAGCCGCTGAAGAGGCTGAACTGAAGGCAAAGCTTCAGGCTGCATTGACTGAGAAGGGCGTGCAGTTCGCGCCTGATGCCAGCCTGGAAGACCTGCAGAAGCTGCTGGACGGGGCCGCGTAATGACGACCTACATCAGCATCGAGCAGGTCGACGCGCTGCTGGGCCAGACCTGGGCGCCGGATGAAAAGAAGGCGCGAGCGGTGCTGATGGCCAACACCTGGCTCACCAATCAGGGCCTGCCTGAGTTCGACACGGTTCCCGCCGGCGTCGCGCAGGCCGGCGCAGAGGTGGCGGTGGAGGCTGCAGCAGGCAACCTGTACCAGGCGAAGGAAACTGGCGTGCTGAGCAAGTCCGTGGATGCTGACGGTGTGTCGAGCAGCAAGACCTACTCGGCCACTTCAAAGGCCATCAGTGCGGGCGAATCCTTCGCTCTGGCCCTGCTGGCTCGGTATCTGGGCACTGGTCAGGTCAAGATCGTCAGGGGGTGACATGGGGCTTCGAAGCGAGTTGCAGGCCGACCTGGGCCGGGCCTTCGATATGGATCTGGCCGATGCGGTGGCGGCGGTCGATGGTAGCCGGACGGTGCCGGGGGCGTATGACCCCGAAAAGGGCGGGAATACGCCAGCGACAACGTTGCACTACACCGGTCGGGGAGTCTTCGGCCAGTACAAGGCCAGGGAGATCGACGGCACACGCATTCTGGCGTCCGACGTCCGCCTCAAGGCGCTGCAGAACGAGCTGCTGATGAATGAAGGCGGCGTGGTCACGGATAGCCTTGCCACCCCAGCGATCGGTGATCGCATCAGCGGCTACCGAGTCATGAACGTCGGACAGGACGCGGCCAAGGCCACCTGGACCATCCAACTGAGGAAGTGAACATGCCCCGCGGCTCATACATGACCAGCCGCTACGGCGGGCTGGATGGAGGCTTTGCCGCGCAGCTGGAACAGTTCGCAGAGGCAGCCAAGGAGGCGATGGACCTGACCTTCCGTGAGGTCGTCATCATGGTTGGCCGCAGGCTGGTGACCATGTCGCCGGTCGGCAACCCGGATCTCTGGAAGGTAAACGTCGAGGCCCAAGGCAGCGCTGCGGAGCAGATCGCGGCTTACAACGCCAAGGCGGCGGCCATCAATGCCGGTATCACATCCGATCAATCCAACTACACCAAGAGCGGAAACCTGAAGGGCGGCCTGCGGCTGCGTAAGCCGCTGACCAAGCGCGAGCAGCGCGAGAACTTCGGGTTCGGCGTTCGGCGGGTTGGCCAGGGCTATGTGGGCGGGCGCTTCCGCAGCAACTGGCAGCTCACCACTGACGCCCCAGCAGCTGGCGAGATCGAGGATATCGAGAGCGCCGGAGAGACGCTGGACAGGCTTCTTCTGGCTGCCGGTGATCTCTCCGCCGGCGAGGTCGCCTTTATCGTCAACAACCTGCCGTATGCCATCCCCTTGGAGTACGGCCACAGTTCACAGGCGCCTGGCGGCATGGTGCGCGTCACCGTCGCAGACTTCCAGCGCATCGTCGAAGAAGCCATCAGGACGCATCGAGTATGAGCCAAGCACGTGCCAGACAGGCCATCGAGATCAAGCTGATGGCCTGGGCCACGGCGCGCCCGATACGGGTCGCGAACTTCGAGCAAGGATTCGAGGCCGGTCCCGACGAAACCTACCTGCAGGCGTTCCAGCTACCTGCGGGCACCACCTGCCGCTACCTGGGCAGCGATGCCTACGAGTACACCGGAGTTTACCAGGTGAGCATCGTTTGCCCGGCTGGCCAGCCACTAGCTACTGCCGAGGCCTTGGTCGGCGAGCTTTCGAGCCTCTTCCGGGTTGATTCGGAACTCAGCCGCGACGGCTTCGAGGGCCTGGTGACCGAACCGGTTGACCAGGGCCCAACAATCCCCGAGTCGGCGACCTACACGGTCCCGGCCAGCTTCACCTACCGCGGTGTCGCGGACCAACCGCCCGCTGGGGCATAACCAACCGCCGCCCGGCGGGCAATAACGAGGAAACACTTCATGGCCGCAAAATTCCCGCTGCCGAACGGTTCTGTGCTGGAAATCGCCAGCGTTTTTGGCGCCGCCGTCGCCTTTACCGCCCTGACCAACGCCGCGCCACCGGTGGCCACCTCTGCCGGTCACGACATCGAGAATGGCGATGTCCTGCTGGTCAGCTCCGGTTGGGCGCTCATCGCCGACCGCGCCGTCAGTGCCGCAAGCGTGGCCGCCGACACGTTCGCCTTGAAAGGCCTCAACACCACCAACGTGGACAAGTACACCCCTGGTGCTGGCGTAGGCTCGGTTCTGCCTGTGACCGCCTGGGCGCAGATTTCCAAGGTGACCGCGTTCACCTCGGCTGGCGGTGAGCAGCAGTACCTCACCGTGGGTTACCTGGAGGATGACGACGACCGCCAGTTCCCGACCAACCGCAACCCGATCACGCTGTCGATCACCGTTGAGGATCAGCCGACCGCAGCCTACGTGGCTCTGGTCGAAAACTACGGTGACAGCAAGGAGCTCGCGGTGGTGCGCCTCAAGCTGCCAGGGGGCGACCAGATCCTCTACCCAGGCTACGTGAGCATCACCACTACCCCGACCATGGACCGGAACAGCCTCATGACGCGAACCATCAGCATCGCGCTGTCGGGTCGTCCTGTTCGCATCCTGGCCGGCGCGTAAGGAGTTCTCATGGCGAAGATCAAGATCGCGCAGAACCCAACGTTCACCGCCGTGGTGCAGGTTCCGCGCATTGGCGCCGAGCCGGCGTCGGTGGTATTCCAGTTCCGCTACATGGACCGCGTGGCCCTGTCCGCAATGTTCGACCGCTGGAACAAGGCGCGTGATGCCTGGGCGGAGAAGGCACAGAAGGACGGGGCGACGTGGGAGGAGGTCACCACCGGTGAAATCGCTCTGCAGGCCGAGCAACTGGGCGAGATCGTCACTGGCTGGGATCTCGAGGACGAGTTCAGCGCCGAGGCCATCGCCGACCTGGTGCGCACCTGCACCGGCGCTCCGAAGGCGGTCATCGACGCCTTCCAGTCCGCCTACAGCCCGGCCCGCCTGGGAAACTGAGGGCGGCGGCACGGGCCTGCTACGAGCGCGGCCCGTCCGCCGAGCAACTGGCGGCGCTGGGGCTGACCCTCGATGACATCGAGGAGGAGGTGGTAGAGGTCTGGCCAGATGCATGGCCAGCCTTCCGCCTGTTCGATGCGATGGGCACGCAGTGGCGGGTTGGGCAGGGCGGGGCTTCGGGCCTGGACTACACCGCCATCCCCGCAACTGCCTCAATGCTCGGCATCAAGCGCCGAGACCTCACTGATATTTTCCCCGATCTCCGAGTCATGGAGGTTGAGGCCTTGGCCGTCATGGCCGAATCGATGGAGTAGATCATGACCACCATTGCCTCCCTCGGTCTTCAGATCGACTCCGGTGATGCCGTCGAGGCTAAGGACAACCTCGACCAGCTGACGGACGCCGGCAAACGCAGCGAGGAGTCGGCTGGACGAACTGGGCGTGCCTGGGAGACTGCCTTGGGCAGCCTGCAGGGCGACACCCGGCAGATAGTGCAGGAGCTGCAGGCGCTCAACGCCAAGCAGACTGAACTGGCGCAGCAGATGGCCACCGTGGGCCGCGCTGTCACCAGCGCCTCTACGGCCTTCAGCACCGCCGCAGCGAACATGGGCGCGTTTCGGACTGAGGCCGCGCAGGCGGGCAAGGTTCAGGAGGCGCTCACCAGCGCCACGGATGCCGGCGCCCAAGCTGGTCGGCGCGCTGCCGAATCAGCAGACGAGCAGCAGGCCAGGATTTTGGCCGTGGCCAAGGCCTCGCTGGAGGCCAGCCAATACGTTCAGTCGCTGAACCGGGCGACCGAGCAGAGCGCCGAGGTCACCGCCCAGGCGAACGCCGTGCTGTCGGACAGTGCCAGCCGTCAGGCGTCCATCAACAGCCGGGCCCAGGCCCTCATCGCCACGGAAGAGCGCCAAGCGGAGGCGGCGAAGAAGGCCGCCGGCGCGCATCGGGAAGAAGGCCAGGCGCTGGAAGAGCTGCTGGGCAAGATTGACCCGGCCGTCGCAGCCATGAGCCGCCTGGATCAGATGGAGCAGAAGCTGAAGGGCTTCCGCACCAGTGGCGCGCTTGATGCGGAGACATTCGGCGAGTATCAGACGAAGATCGACCAGGCGCGCACAGCGTTGGGCGGTGCCGATGCTGCGCTGAACAAGACCGGGATGTCGGCAAAGGCCACCGCTGCTGCACTGCGGGGCGTTCCGGCACAGTTCACCGACATCGTGGTATCCCTGCAGGGCGGACAGGCGCCGCTCACTGTACTGCTGCAGCAGGGCGGGCAGCTCAAGGATATGTTTGGCGGTGTGGGTCCGGCCATTCAGGCGCTCGGCGGCTATGTCATGGGCCTGGTGAACCCGTTCACCGTCGCGGCTGCAGCAGTGGGCGTGCTCGGGTACGCCTACTACTCGGGCAGCGAGGAGGCGGTCGGCTTCCAGAAGGAGCTGATCAAGACCGGTAATGCCGCCGGCACAACGGCGGATCAGATGTCCGGAATGGCTCGGCAGGTCGCGGCGACCGTCGGCACCACTGGTGCCGCGGCTGAGGTTCTCACCCAGCTGGCCGGTAGCGGGAAGATCGCCTCCGATAGCTTCGTCGAAATCACCGAGGCCGCACTGGAGTGGCGCTCGGCGACCGGTACAGCGGTCGAGGAGACCGTGGCCGAGTTCGTGAAGATCGGGAAGGATCCAGTGGCTGCCGCCAAGGACCTCAACGAGCAGTACAACTTCCTGACTGCTGCGACCTACTCGCAGATCGTTGCCTTGAAGGAGCAGGGCGACACTATTGGGGCTGCAAAGCTGCTCACCGACACCTACGTCGATACCATCAAAAACCGCAGCAAGGAAGTCACCGAGAACCTGTCCATCTGGGAGCGCGGATGGAAGACTCTGCGTGGTGAGGTTGCTGCCACGGTCGATTCGGTCAAGAACATTGGCCGGGATCAGGATATCGCAAGTCGTATCGTCGATCTTCAGCGCCAGGTAGCGGCAGCACAAAGCGCCGTCAATGCCGACAAAGATGACAGCGATGCTCAGAAAAAGCTGACCAACGCCAACCTTGAGCTGAAGGGTCTCATTCAGCAGCGGGACACCCTCGACGCAATCGCCAAGGCGCGCGCCCTGGATGCCCAACAGCAACAGGCGGCAATCATCGCTACAGGCAAGATCGATGCGCTGGAAAAGTCGGCCAGGACTAACGCCGAGAAGCGAGCTGATGCGCAGAAGGAATACGCAAAATCACTGGATGCGATCCGCAAGGTTAGCCCCAATGACGAGCGCCTCAAGCCGGAGAGTATCGCCCGCGTCAAAGCGGACATCGACAAGCAGTACAAGGACGCTACTGGCCGCACTACGCCAGTCGACCTCTCCGGGTTCAACGACCAGAAGAACGCGCTGAGCGCCATTCTGGCCGAATACAAGAACCACCAGAAGGAGCTGGACGCGGCGCAGAAGGCCGGGCTGATCTCCCAAGAGCCGTATGCATCCCAGCGCGCAGCGATCATCGAACAGCAGAAGGCTGAGGTCACGAACGCCTACGAGCTTGAGATCAAGGCCCTGGAGGATGCCAAGGCCCGCAGCAGCACCAGCGCCGCGCAGCGCATCCAGCTGGACCAAAAGATCGCCGATGCCCGAGCTGCTATGGTAAAGGCCCAGAAGGATGCCGACACCGAACTGGCGGTGCTCGCGACCAACGAGCAGGGCCGTCTGGCCAAGCAGGCCAGGGCCGTGCAGACCTACACCGACGCACTCGACCAGCAGGTCCAGGCGCTGAGGCTACAGGGGAAGCGCTCCGCTGAAGGCCTTGGCCTCGGCGATCGACAGCGCGGCTTGCAGGATCAGCAGAGCGGCATCACCGACCGGATGAACCAGCAGCGGCTTGACCTTGCCAACCAGTATGGCGACGGTTCCCGCGGCATGAGCCTCGATGAGTACAACCAGAAGCTTGCGGCCCTGAGCAAGACCGAAAAGGACCTGCAGGAAACCACCATCGCCAACTACGACCAGATGACCGCCGCGCAGGGGGATTGGCGCAAGGGGGCGTCGTCGGCCTTCCAGAACTACCTGGAGCAAGCGCGGGATGTTGCGGGGCAGACGAAAACTCTGTTCAGCAACGCCTTCAGCTCTATGGAAGATGCTGTCGTGAACTTCGCCATGACCGGCAAGTTCTCGTTCGCTGACTTCACCAAGTCGATACTGGCGGACATGGTGAGAATCGAAACACAGCGCGCAGCGTCTGGCTTGCTCAGCAGTTTGGCCGGCTGGGGGGCTACGGCAGCCTCTGCGTGGTTCGGCAGCGGAACGACTTCCGCAGGATCGACCCAGGCCGGATACAGCCCGGACATCATGGATAACTTCGTCTCCGGCCAGCGCGCAGGTGGCGGCCCGGTAGCAGCAAACTCGCTCTACCAGGTCAACGAGCTTGGGCCAGAACTGCTGAGCCAGGGGGGTAAGACCTATCTGATGATGGGGGAGCAGGGCGGCACCATCACCCCGCTCGGCACTGGGCCCGCTCCAGCCCTCACTACCACGAACGCTTCAGGCACGATGATCAGCGTGTCGGCACCGGTCAACGTGGCCGTGGCTGATCGAAGTGAAGAAGGCATGGAGCTCGACCAGACGCTGCTTCAGCAAAACATGCAGAAGCAGATGCAGCTCGCTGCCGAGAAGGCTGTCGCAGATTCTTGGCGACCCGGCGGAGTGAGCTACCGGAACACTAAAGGAGGGCGCTGATGGCCATCGAGACGTTCAACTGGCCGACGCATCGCGGCGAAGCACCAGACATCACCTACCGGGTCCGCGAGTCCAGGTTTGGCGGCGGGTACCGTCAGGTGGTGGGCGACGGCCCCAATAACAAGGAGGACAGCTACCCAATCACCGTAACCGGCACGAAGGTCCAGGTCCGCAAGATCATGGAGTTCTTCGATCGGCACGGCGGCGCCAAGGCTTTCCTTTGGTCTACGCCGCTCGGTGATCTGGGCCTGTTCACCTGCGCAGACCCTAAGCCCACCCCTGTGGGTGGAGGTCGGTTCAAAATATCAGCCACCTTTGAGCGGGCTTTCCACCCGTAAGGAACGTCCATGTCACTGATCAAGGACATCCAGACCCTGGAGCCTGGCAGCGAAGTACTGCTGTTCGAGCTGGATGGCTCGGACTTTGGTGCCGACACGCTGCGTTTCCACGGGCATGCGATTCCACACACGCCTCAGGAGCTTGCAGCGGTTGGCGCGAACGCCGACCAGCTGCCGGCCAAGTCGATCTGGTGGCAGGGCAACGAGTACGGCGCCTGGCCCATGCAGATCGAGGGCATCGAAGCGAACTCGGACGGTACCGCCGTGCGCCCAACGCTGACGGTTGGGAACGTCAACGGTAGAATCACGGCGCTGTGCGTGGCCTTCGACAACCTGCTCGAGTTCAAATTGACCATGCGCCATACGATGGCGCGTTATCTGGATGCGGTGAATTTTCAGGCAGGCAACCCGGAGGCCGACCCAACCGAGGAAGCCATCGAGGTCTGGTACATCGATCAGAAGGTGTCGGAAAACGGCAAGACGGTGGCCTGGGAGCTGGCCAGCCCTGGCGACGTTGGCGGGGAGACGATCGGCCGGCAGATGACCCAGCTTTGCCACTGGGCGATGACCGCCGGCTACCGCGGCCCCAACTGCGGATACACCGGCCCTTACTTCGACCTTGACGGCAACCCCACGGATGATCCGGCCAAGGACCAATGCAACGGCTGCCTGGACTCAGGCTGCACCGTTAGGTTTGGTCAGGGCAACCAACTGCCATTTGGCGGCTTCCCGGCTGTTTCCCTCATCGCACGGAGCTGACCATGCGAAAACACATCCTCGCCGCCGTGCAAGCGCATGCTGCGGCGGAGTACCCGCGGGAGTGCTGCGGGCTGCTCATCTCCGTGGGCCGCGCCCAGCGGTACGTCCCGTGCGAGAACACTGCAACCGATCCAGCGGAGGAGTTCCGTATCTCGCCGGAGCAGTACGCCGCGGCCGAAGATCAGGGTGAGGTGATCGGCATCGTGCACTCGCATCCAGATGCCACCAGCAGGCCGTCGCCCCGTGACCTGGCCATGTGCGAGGCCACTGAGCTGCCCTGGTACATCCTGTCCTGGCCGGAGGGTGATCTGCGCACCGTCACGCCAACTGGTCACGCACCGCTGCTCGGGCGGCCGTTCGTGCACGGAGCATGGGACTGCTGGCAGGTCTGCGCGGACTGGTACAAGCGGGAGTGGGGCCTGGAGTTTCCGGACTATGCCCGGGAGGAGGGATGGTGGGAGCAGGCGGATGGCCCGAGCCTTTACGAGCAGGCCTACGAGTCCGCCGGGTTCTATCAGGTCAGCCAGCCGCAGCGCGGCGACATGATCGTCATGGCCGCTGGCCGAACGGCTCACCCGAACCATGCTGGCATCTACCTCGGCGCTGACGCTCGGCTGCCGGAGGAAGCGGTGGAGGTCTTCGGGCCTGGCCCGTTCATGCTGCACCACCTGCTGGGGCGGCTATCTGAAATCGTCGTGTTCGGCGGGCCATGGCTCGACCGAACGCGTCTTGTGTTGCGTCATCGAGACGCGAAGTGAGCGGCCAGGCCGCAGGAGTGATTATGCTTTCAGGAAGCGTTGTAAAAGCGAAAACCGCAGATCAACTTGATCTGCGGAGCAGGGTCGCTGCTATGGCTACCATAAAAGAGGCTGTCAAGTCTTTTACTTGGCAGCCGCGTCGACCGTCTTAAAAGCTATCTCAACGGATTCAAATGGGGTTTCGAATGCGTCAATCTCTTCCTTGCGGTTCCATGCCTTAATCGGATTCTTTTTCGCGTTCGCGATCTGCTCTTTAAGGTGCGCTCTTAGTGCAGGGCTCCCCGACTCATAAACGACTCCCGCTAATACCTGCAAAACACTCAAGACCCCATAATTGTGGGATCCAGCAATTGTGTCTTCGGTCATTGGTTCATGCTCGTGGCTCACATCGACCTCCTAGGTCATCATGCCCCAGTCCATGGGCTTTCCGGCAGCGGACCGGGGCGGTTCGTTGGAGGTGCAAAGCTACTATGGCGAAATGCTGGCGCGGTACTGGCATTTCATCCACGCTGGATACCTGGCCAGGCCGGCTGGTACAGTCTTGCTTTTCAGGGAGGGATCACATGCGAGTAGCGGTCACGATACTAAGCCTTGCGCTCTTGGGCGGATGCGCTTCGATGAATGAGAAGCGTGCTGAGGGGCCAGCCTTTACCGCCAACAGTTCGAAATCCGTGGACCAAGTCGCAGAGTGTGTTTTGTTCGCATGGCAGAACCAGTCTTTGATGGGGGCTCATTACGCTGCCGCATTACAGCCATTGGCTGGTGGAGGGAAAACGGTAATAAGCGCCGGAGAGGTCGAATTCGTGGATTTTCAGGCTGCGAAAGGCAAAACCCAGGTGCGCCTTTATTTCCAAACTGGCTTGATGGACTGGAGAAAAAATCGACGAATCGAGGCAGTCGAAAGCTGCCTTTGATCAAACCGCCCTCGGGCGGTTTTTTATTGCCTGGAGGCCGGTATGTCTAGTTCAGCAATCCACTACACCCCCATGACAACCATTAAGTTGTCCGGCTCATTGGCTCAGAAGTTTGGCCGTACCCACCGCCGGCAGCTCGATAGTTGCGACACTTGGGAGGCGTTCCAGGCCTTGAAAGCCACACTGGTAGGATTCGAAGACGAAATCCGCCGCCTCGATGGCCTGGGCCTACGGTTCGCGGTTTTCCGGAACCGGCAGAACGTCGGCGCAGATGCGTTTGACCGCGGTGGTGTTCGCGAGCTGCGTATTGTTCCGGTAATCGGCGGGAGCAAGCGCGGCGGCTTACTGCAGACCGTCGTTGGGATAGCCCTGATTGCTGCAGCAACCTTCGCGACTGGCGGGCTTGGTGCGGCCTTTGGTGCTGGCGCTGGTGGTTGGGGGGTTGCAGCCGCGGTGGGGGCATCCATGGCCATCGGCGGCGTAATCCAACTGCTCAGCCCTCAGGCTCAAGGTCTATCACTGAGCGCTGCGGCTGAGAACAAGCCGTCCTATGCCTTTGGTAGTGCCAGGAACACAACAGCCAGCGGCAACCCCGTGCCGATCTGTATCGGCAAACGTCGCTGGGGCGGGGCGATTATCTCCGTGTCCATCGAAGCGCAAGACAAGACTTAGGACCAGTTCACCTTACAAACCGCCTCCGGGCGGTTTTTTAATGCCTGGAGGAAAGCATGGGCGCAGCAACTCACCTGGATATCGGCGGCGCCAAGGGCGGCGAGAGCAAGCCGAAGACGCCGGTAGAGGCACCGGACAGCCTTCAGTCCACGAACATCGCGAAGATCCTCTTGGCGGTTGGAGAGGGAGAGTTCGATGGCACGCCGACCGATCGGGACATCTACCTCGACAACACCCCTATCATGGACGCCAGCGGCAACGTCAACTTTCCGGGGGTGAGGTGGGAGTGGCGGCGTGGCACCGTTGAACAGGACTACATTCAGGGCATCCCGTCGGTGGAGAGCGAAACCACCGTCAACGTCGAGCTGCGCAGCGACAGCCCATTCACCCGGTCGCTGAGCAATACGCAGCTGTCGGCGGTGCGCGTGCGCATGTCCTGGCCTCGCCTGGTCAAGCAGGACAGTAGCGGCAACACCAATGGTTACCGCATCGAATATGCGATCGACATTGCAACCGACGGCGGGGCATACGTGGAGGCTCACCGCGGCGCCGTTGACGGTAAAACCACCAACGGCTACCAGCGCTCTGTTCGCGTGAATCTGCCCCCGGCCATTTCCGGCTGGATGCTGCGTGTCCGCCGCATCACGCCGAACGCCAACAGCGGCACCGTAGCCGACACGATGACCATTGCCGGCTACACCGAGATCATCGACGAGAAGCTGCGTTACCCAAACACCGCGCTGCTGTACATCGAGTTCGACGCCCAGCAGTTCCAGAACATCCCGGCTGTAACTGTCGATTGCAAGGCCAAGCGCTGGCCGGTACCAAGTAACTACGACCCCGAAACCCGCACCTATACGGGCGTGTGGGATGGCACTTTCAAGCAGGCCTGGACCAACAATCCGGCGTTCGTCACCTACGGTTTGTGCGTTGAAGACCGTTTTGGCCTGGGCAAGCGCATCAAATCGTGGATGGTCGACAAGTGGGAGATGTACCGCATCGCTCAGTATTGCGACCAGTTGGTGCCGGATGGAGTAGGTGGTCAGGAGCCGCGTTACTTGTGCGACATGAACCTGCAGGGCCGCGCCGAGGCCTGGAGCTTGCTCCGCGACCTGTCGGCCATCTACCGGGGCATGGTGTACTGGGCCCACGGCTCGCTGTTCATGCAGGCAGACATGCCGCGCGCGCAGGACATCGACTACGTGTTCACCCGGGCCAACGTCATCGACGGCGAGTTCGTGTATGGCGGGGCCGAGCGCAACACCCACTACAGCCGCGCCCTGGTCAGCTACGACAACCCGGCCAACAACTACGACACCGACGTTATCCCGGTGACCGACCTGGCGCTTCAGCGCCGGTACCGGGACCGGCCAATTGAGATTTCAGCCATCGGCTGCACGCGCGCCTCCGAAGCCCAGCGTCGCGGAAAATGGGCGCTGTTGAGCAACAGCCAGGACCGGACTGTCACCTTCAAGACTGGCATGGAGGGCCGTATTCCGCTGCCTGGGTTCGTCATCCCGGTGGCGGACGAACTGGGGGCGGGGCGTCCCAACGGTGGCCGGATCTCGGCGGCTGCCGGGCGCGTCGTGACGCTCGACCGTGACACACCGATCAAGCCAGGGGACCGCCTGATCCTGAACCTGCCCAACGGCACTGCGCAGGCCAGGACGGTCCAGTCGGTCAACGGGCGTGCCGTCACGGTTACCGTGGCCTACAGCGTGCAGCCAGAACCCGAGCTGCAGTGGGCAATCGACTACGACGACCTGGCGGTGCAGCTCTTCCGCGTGCTGAAGACAGTGCGCACCCAGGAAGGTGAGTACGAGATCACTGCGCTCGAATTCAACCCAAGCAAGTTCGCAGCAATCGACACCGGCGCCAAGCTGGACGAGCGCCCGATCAGCGTCATTCCGGTCACTACCGTGTCGCCGCCTGCCAGCGTTTCGCTGACTTCGGCCTATGCGGTGGATCAGGGTATCGCGGTCAGCACCATGACCATCAGCTGGCCGGCGGTCCAGGGGGCAGCTGCTTACGATGTGGAATGGCGCAAGGACAACGGCAACTGGATCCGCCTGCAGCGCACCGGTACTACGTCGGTCGACGTTGTTGGGATCTACGCTGGCGCTTACCTGGCCAGGGTGCGCGCCGTCAGCTCGTTCGACATAACGTCAACCTGGCGGGACTCGACGCTCACTGAGCTGAAGGGCAAGGAGGGGTTGCCGCCGGCGGTCACTTACTTGGCGGCCGATCCGCTGATCTTCGGGATATCGCTCAAGTGGGGAATCCCACCAGGCGCCGAGGACACCCAGCGGACGGAGATCTGGTACGGCCCAACGAACAGCCTGGAGGCAGCAACGAAGCTCGCCGACCTGGCCTACCCGCAGACCGAGCACGTAATGCAAGGCCTGAAGGCCGGTGTGTCGTTCTTCTTCTGGGCGCGCCTGGTGGACCGGACCGGCAATATCGGCCCATGGTATCCGGCAGGTAGTGGCGTGCTTGGCCAGTCGGGGTCGGACGCCAGCCCAGTACTGGAGCTGATTAGCGGGCAGGTCACCAACAGTGAGCTGGGACAGGAGTTGCTGACGGAGATCCAGAAGATTTCCGGCGACTTCCCAGGTTCCGTCAACGACCGGATCAACGAGGCGAAGCAGGAGCTGGAGGACCTGATCACCGATCTGACCGACCCGCTGGAGTACGTGCCCACCGCCGCTTACGCCACGAATGATGCGGTGCGCAGCGGTCGGCGTTTGTACATGGCCATCGCTGATGTGCCGGCGGCGGCGGATGGCAGCAGCGCCCCGCCGAACCCGACTTACTGGGTAGATATCGGCAGCATTGCCGAGACGGCTAATGGGCTGGCGCAGGCAGTGGCCAAGAACACCACAGACATCAAGACAGTCGAGGGCAAAATCGAGGTCACTGCCGCGATGCTCCAGGCTGTTCAGTCGGCGTACCGTGACGATAGCGGGGAGGGGGATCTAAACGACGCGCTGCGCGGTTGGGACACCCTGGCCAAGGTTTCCGAAGAGGCTCGCACCCGAGCGACCCAGAACGAGGCCATGGCCAGCCGGGTGACCACGGTCGAAGCGCGCGTTGACGGCAACACGGGCAGCATCCGCAGCCTTGAGCAGACGGTGGTCACGAACGAGCAGGCCACGGCCAGCAGGTTCATCGACGTGAACACCAAGGTCGGGACCAACTCGGCCAGCATCTCAGCGCTGGAGAAGACGGTCACCGACAACGAGTCGTCGACGGCGTCGCGACTGCAGACCGTCAACTCGAGGGTAGACGCGACGAATTCGGCGCTCGATCAGGAGAAGGCTGACCGTGCTGATGCTGTCGCCGGGGAGCGTGCGCTGCGCGAGGCATCCATCAGCGACGAGGCCACCACCCGCGCGGATGCCGACCAGGCGCTCGGCACACGCATCGGTTACATGGAGGCGTCGTTCACGGTGCCGCAGGGTGAGCGTGACGACAATGGCGAGGGCGAGCTGGCTGGGGCGCTGAAGGGCTGGGAGAACACTGCCAAGATCGCTGACGAGTCGAAGGTTCGGGCGTCCGAGATTGAGGTCCAGGCGCGGCGCACCGAGACGCTGGAGGTGTCGTTTAATTCGGCGTTGGATAAAACCAACGGCGAAATACAGAAAACCAGCGCATCGGTACAGGTCACCAGCCAGGCTTTGGCCGCGCTCGATAACAAGGCCAGCACGATGTGGTCGGTCAAGATGCAGGTCAACGCCCAGGGGCAGTACGTTGCTGCGGGCATTGGTCTTGGCATCGAGAACGGGCCGGCCGGCCTGCAAAGCCAGTTCCTGGTCTCGGCCGACCGGTTCGCGGTGGTCAACGGCATCAACGGCACGCTTTCCTCACCATTCGCGGTGCAGGGCGGCCAGGTGTTCATGAATGAGGCCTTCATCCAAGACGGCACCATTACCAACGCCAAGATCGGCAGTTACATCAGCTCGACCAACTACGTGGCCGGCCAGCAGGGCTGGATCCTGAACAAGAGCGGGACGTTCGAAATCAACGGCACGGTGGCAGGGCAGGGCCGCTTGTTGATCAACAACCAGCGCCTGCGCATCTACCACGCCAACGGCAACCTGGCGATCGACCTGGGAGTAAACGTATGACGGCAGGCCTGAAGGTCTACGACCCGAGCGGCCTGGCGCTGCTGGATATGACCAGCACGATCAGCCAGATGATGGGGTACGTGGATACGGGGGCGGCCAATGGGTCGCTCTCGATTCCCCTGCCGCCGGCTGGGAGAACGCTGTTCTACGCCATCACCGAACTTTCCGCCCAGAACAAGTATCTCGGCAAGCGGCCGGGGGTGACCCTAGCCGTGGGGGCCTCCGCCGCCACCCTGGCTTGGCAGTACTCATACGCCGGCGGCTGGGGCTTCTACTCACTCAACTGCCGCATTCACTATGGCTACTACTAATGTCAGCAGGTCTGAAGGTTTACAAGGAGAACGGGCAGTTACTGTTCGATACCGAGAAGATTACTTACGGTCTTCTTAAAAGCGGCTATCTCTCGTTCCAGGTCAATTGGCCACGCCTCTATCATCGCTCAGCCCAGTTGCCACCCAATGAAGGGAGCAGTTATGCAGAGTCGTCGATTACCGATGCAGTCCACGGTTTCAGCGTTACGGGGGCAGTAGCGCCGATCGTATTCATCACGGGTTCGGGGATCTCTTGCGGATCCTCAAAGTCAGGTGACACCACGACGTTCTACTTCATCGGGGCCAGCCCCTCAACGAAGTTCTACTACTTCGACACCATGCGGAACACGCTGAATGGGGCCGGCCTAAAGTGCTACGACGAATCCGGCGCGCTCACCTTCAACTCTCTGCAGTATCCGCTCAACATCGTCGCCAGGATAAACGCGCCACCACCCCCAACACCGACGGTAATCAACGGTATTGCCATGTACGGCGTTCCTTTCGCCGGCGCGACCAAGCAGGCTACCAGGTTTATCAGCAGCGGCCCCTACTACTGCGTGGCGAGGATCTTTATCGCGATCGGGGCGGGTGAGTACGCTGCCAGCACAACGTTTTCACGCTCGTTCGGGCAAGGGATCATGGATGGAATGTCTTTCCCGGGCACGCCATTCCCGGCTTACGCGAGCATGCAAGCACACATGGATGGCGCATATGGTGCAACAGGAGGCATCTACTTCATGGCCTGCGACGCTGCGCGCACCACGATGATTTACAGCACTACTGCTGCCAATTCCTATTTCGACATTCCCACCGATCGATACCCGCAGGCGCTCGTCATCAAGACGGACAACCTGCCATTCCCATTCAACTAATCGGAGCATCCTATGCCCTGGTACAGGACAGGCACGGTCGCGATCACGGCTGGCCAAACAACGGTGACCGGTACCGGCACCAACTTTTCCGCGAATGCCCGGGTGGGCGATGCTCTGCTGGGGCCGGACGGCAACTGGTACGAGGTGACCAACATTGCCAGCGGCACGGTGATCAGCATCCTGCCGGCATATAAGGGGGCAACCGTAGCCGGCGGCACCTATGCAATCGCGCCGGTGCAGGGCTACACCAAGACCCTGGCCGACAAGTTCAACGACATTGCCAACACCTGGGGTTCGACGTTGGCCGGGCTGGGTTCGGTCTCGACCGAAAACGTGGTGCCGGTTTCCAAGGGCGGGACAGGCGGCACGAACCAGGCAGATGCGCGCACCGGACTGGGGCTGAAGAAGGCGGCTGTGGCTGACATTGTCGGAACGGTAAGCCAGGCCGGCGGCGTCCCGACAGGCGCGCTGATGGAGTACGTGTCGAACGCCAATGGTGAGGCGTGGAAGTTCGCCTGCGGATTTATGATTTGCACAGCCCTGGTTACATCAGCCAGCCCGGCGACGACTTCTCTTGGCTCGCTATTCACCACGGGTGCCAATCCATGGATTTACCCTGCGGCATTTTCTGCTCCTGTGGTGCCATTGGGTAACGCCACGCTGGCTCATGCGCTCATTGCCGGTCACCCCAACGGCTCCACGGCCGGTACGGGTTACTGGCAGGGGTTAACGTCCTACTCCGTATCCTCGCAAATCCAGGCTCGTCTTGTGGCCATAGGAAGGTGGTTCAACCCATGATCATCAAACTTTCACCAGTTCGCTCTGATGTGAGCCTGTCTGTATCCAAATCGGGCGATACGTTGGAGGTCAACGGCGTAGCGTTGGATTTTTCCCGTTTGCCCGATGGGGCGACCTTGCCGGCCGAGGCCGTGGGCTGCAATTTTGTGATCTCCCCAGTCGAGCGTATTAACGGTGACCTGGTGCTCACCCTGATGCTGCCGCACGCCGCCGATGCGCCGCAGGGAGCGCGCTTCCCGGTCGACCTCTACCCAGCTGATGGCCAGGTGCAGTTGCCGGGCCTAGATCTGGGCGAGCGTCTGACTGCAGCTGCCGGGGTGATCGACTGGTCGCAGGTCATCACTGCTGAAGCAAAGGCACAGGAGGCTGCCGAGCAGTTGCTTGTCACGGTGTCTGCCGATCTCGCCCAGCGCCGCGCTGTCGCCGATGCTGCCATCGCGCCGTTGCAGGATGCTGTCGAGCTCGAAGAGGCAACCGAGGCTGAGGCCACCCTACTGATCGAATGGAAGCGCTACCGCGTTGCACTCAGCCGCCTGCCTGAGCAGGAAGGCTACCCCAGCGAGATTGATTGGCCTGCACCGCCGGCCTGATCTGCACCGAAAACACCAACCGCCATCTGGCGGTATTTTTTTGCCTGGAGAAAACCCATGACCGCACGCGGCATTCGCAACAACAACCCCGGCAACATCGATTTCAACCCGCGTAATGCTTGGCAGGGCCAGCTGGGAATTGAGGTGGGCGTGGGCAAGCCGCGCTTTGCCCGGTTCGACCAAGCCGAGAACGGCATCCGCGCCCTGGGCAAGCTGCTGCTCAACTACCGAGGCAAGGACGGTATGCCCGGCGTCGGGCGGCCCGGTATCGACACCCCGCTGGAGTTCATCAGCCGATGGGCGCCGTCCAGCGAGAACAACACTTTGGCGTATGCCCAGGCCATTGCCCAGCGCTTGGGTGTGGGCGTGCGCGACTCCATCGACATTTCCAAGCCGCAGGTGCTGCGTGAGGCTGTGGTGGGCATCATCGTCCACGAGAACGGTGGTAACCCCTACAAGGCCAAGGTGATCGACGAGGGCGTGCGGCGAGCCCTGGCTTCATGAGCCCTTGGATTGGGTGCGCTGCAGTGCTGGTTCTGTTGGTCTCCCACTGGACAGCCTATGAGCACGGCCGTTCAGTAGAGCTTGCCAAGGCCGGTCAGCAATCAGCGAAGCGGGACAGCGGCGATCGACTCGCCGAAGTGATTGGTGAGCGATCGGCGCGCCAGGAAGAACACCGGAGCGCAGATGCGCAGCAAGAGGCGAGGGTAAAAGGGCATGAAGAAAGAAAGGTTGCTGATGCTGGCGCTGCTAGTGCCGATGCTGCTGGCCAGCGGCTGCGCGACGAAGCAGGAAAGCTCGCCGCCACCATCAGTTGCCCCGGCGCGGATACCGCCGCTATCGCCCGAGGCCAAGCAGCCACCCGCGCCGCCATGGTGCTCTCCGACCTGCTCGCACGGTCTGATGAAAGAGCGGGAGAGCTGGCGAAAGCTTATGACGCTGCTCGTGCAGCCGGCCGCCAGTGCGAGCGCGAATATGATGCTTTAACTACGAACTAACAGATATACAATCCTGCCTGGCAGACCAGGCGTGGAGCCGGGTGTCAGAACTGAATTCGTAAAAGGACCGCAGCCCTATGCTTCAGGGGATTTTGACTAGAACTGCTAAACAGCTTTCCGATGCTTGGGGCTACCCTACAGTGATCGACTGGTACAACGAAAGGTCGGCGCCGAATGAGATGAATGTACTGGTGCGCTTCGCTGCGGCGGCGGCGCAAGAGTGGAAAGATGCGACTGCCTTTTATGAAGTGAAAATAGATTGTGGAAGGATAGACCTTCTAATTGTGTCGCCGGATGCAATTCTGATTGTTGAGGGGAAGACGACTTTCCATTCAGGGGCTAAAGCTTTGATTGCCTCCTTGAATAGTCAGGTTGATCGCATCCATGGTGAAGATGGAGGGGTTAGGCGTCTAATTGATAGACGTATACCCTCGTACTGTAGAGAGCGATGGGGGCTTGAAGAGTTGCCTCCGATTTATGTGGTTGTTCTCGCTTGGTGCAATTCCCGAGGATTACCAGCCTGGAGTGGCTCCAAGCATTGGAATGAATCGCTTGCGAATTTTGAGTCGGGTAACGAGAAGTTTAACTTCAATGGGGATGAGCACTATTTGCTTTACAAGTATAAAGCTTCCAGCGGAATAGGTTGGTGCTGACGCGTCGCTGAAAATCGGTATGAACTTTTGGTCTGGCACGATCGTGGGGCTGTGCCTGAATTACGGAGCTGACATACAACGCGCCACATACTGCCTTGACTCAGGTTGTGAAACGTTCTGCGGCGCCATCGCTGCCCAGCAGCGCCAGGCAGGAACCTCTGCCGTCGTGGTGCTCGGGGGATTGCTTGAAGAGTCTGACCGAATGGCGGGAGACCTCGCGAAAGCGCTTGAGCGAAGTCGAATAGCAGGAATTACATGCGAAGCCATCCACCACAAAATCAGAAACAGTGGAGCATTCAGCGACCCGAGATAACATGTTTCCTGGAACCATTGTTCTAAAGATGGCGCGGTGCCATGATTGGTTTCCGTTTTTAAGGAGAATCCAAATGCGTCGAGGAGACCATCTCGTCAGCTTGCGGGCAGGTTACACGCATCATGGTATCTACATTGGATGTGGGGAGGTCCTTCACTATTCCGGCTTCGGAGACAGTGTTTCGGGACCTATCTGCAGGGTCAGCTTGGATCGGTTCAGCAGCGGAAATCCCACAACTGTTTTGTCTCACCCTGCCGCTGTCTACGATGCCGAGGAGCGAATTGCCCGTGGATATTCACGCTTAGGTGAGAACTCCTATAACCTCGTCACCAACAATTGCGAGCATTTTGTGAGCTGGTGTATTTACGGAGCTTCGACCAGCCAGCAAATTCGAAACGTACTCCGCGCCGCCGGTATTCCTGGAACCACTATCGTCCCGGGCATAGCTGCTGTCATAACTGCAGCCTCACAATCTGATGAGCCGGTTCAGACGGCGGTCAAGGTCGCGGCGAAGGAGGCAATGAGTAGTGCTGCAGTCATCGGCGCAGCGACTATCATCGGAGGGCCTATTGGTCTTGCGGGGGCTGCGGCCATCCTGGCGGCAAAGAAGATGCTCCTCAAATAACAGGTTTTCGAGCCGCACTGGTGCCCTCAAACCGGCGCCACTCGGGTTGCGAGAGTATGATGACGCTAGTCAACTGATCGGAGCAGGGAAGTGGACAAGCGCACCTTCATAGGGATGGTTGAGGCCGGTGAGCCGCTGATCCAGCAAGCTGTCGACGCCCTGCGGGAGTATCACCAGGCCCAGGATCGCGGTGCGCCGGCGGAAGAGATCGAACGGTTGCGCCTACTGGCCGAGTCGCTGTTCCAGGTGGTGTCCGATTACCAGCTCCGCGTCATCGCCAAGGCCCGAGGCAAGGATTTGCCACCTCTTCACTGATCCGTTGATCGGCAATTGCCCGCGACCGATCCCGCCTATACGATACTGTTTATTCATACAGTATTGGTGCCCTATGTACTTCCTCCTCGTTCGCCGCCGCGTGAATGGCGTGGCTATCCCTTCCGACCAGCTCAGGAAGGTCCAGCCCCTTCGGGCCGACATCCACATTGGCGACCACCACAGCGAGCCGCTGGGACGGGTATCGACACAGGCCTGGGTGTTCAACCCGTCGCCAGGGCCGGACATCATCCCGCGGCTGCACGACGCCAAGGTCAACGGCATGGCCCAGCTCGGGATCAACATCAACGGGGTAGAGGAGATCGACGGTGTGCTCTACGCGCAGTCCTGGTGGTGCAGGGCAGAATGATGGAGGGGATACCACAGGCCTGGGTGGCGGAACAGGACGACCAGACGGCCCTGCTAACTGACCCTGATGGGAGAGCGGCTGTGCTCAGTGAAATGGCCTATGCCGCTCACCGGCGACAGGAAGTAGATGACGGCGACCTGGTCGACATGCTGGAGATCGTCGAGTCGGCCAGGCTTTGGGCGCTGGATGGATCTGAAACTAGCGGGGATTAGGCCGGCAGAACGCCGAAGGAGGGCGCAGGCTTGGGCCAATTCTTGGGCCAATGCATGCGTTTTGGTGCGTTGTTGAGAGGCTGAAACCCCCGAAAACATTGCACTCCAGACCGCTCAAAACCGCGAAAATAATCGCATGGTGATGTTAGCGGTGGAGATCAAGGAGCTTACCTATCAATAACTTACGTGGCTTCTTCGCAGCTACGGACCAATTTGGAGCTTATCCAGCTCCTGCCAGTCGTTAGACGAGTTAATCCAGCGCGCATAAGTCGATAAGAGCATCTGCACGCCTTGCCCGAGCTGTTGGGCGATAAATGCGGGGTTGAGACCAGACATTGAGCATATTGTCGCATAGGTGTGGCGGCAGTTATACGGGGGCGGTACCTGATGCCCAAACCTTTCAGGTTTGGCCGCCACTGGTGGTGCAGGTCCGACATCTGCTTGACGTGCTCCCCATTATTACCGGGCGGCAAGACGAACGGCGATTCCCGTGCAGCGCGGTAGTGCACCTCTGCGTGAGCCTGCGGATAGCCTATCCCTAAGAACTGGACACCCAGCGCCAAACGACCGCGCGTGTGATTTCGTTCACCGACCGCCCTTGTAACAGTGGCGGAGGCAGCTCGCGCACAGCACAGTACAGCGCTTTAGTCGTCTTAGTGGTAGCGGCATTGCAGAACGGTGAGCATACCGGCCTCGAAGAAGTAGACCAGACGGTGCTCACGGGTGATGCGGCGGGACCACACGCCAGATAAATCGCCTTTCAGCGGCTCAGGCTTGCCAATACCCGTGAAGGGGGTGCGTAGACACACGTCAATCAGGCGGTTGACGTTGCCAAGTATGGTGAGGTCGGCACTCTGCCAGTGACAGTAATCCTCCCAGCCCTCTTTGGTGAACTTCACGCTTACCTTGTCGCGGGCTTTATCCTTGTTCCGCTGCTTCTGGTTCTTGCTCATTGAGGTCCAGTTCCTTCGTCAAGGCCTGGCCGTCCCGGAGCTGATCGATGGATGAGCGCAAGCGCGAAGCGTTTTTGGACGATCCCAACAGGTGAATGGTCTCGTTCATCCCGTTGTAGTCCTCCAGGGACATCATCACTACGGGTTCGCCACGCTGTCGCGTGATTACGGCGGGCTCATGGTCCCGGCAAACATCATCCATTGTCTGCTTCAGTTCGGCGCGAGCCTGGCTAAAAGTCAGTACGTGCATTTGTCCATCCTCCGGGCTCTGCCCGGGTAAGGGTTGCTCTTTGGACCGCCACAGGCGACGCCCAAAGTACTAAGAAAGTGAAGCCAGTCGGCCCGCACAGCGGCTCCGTAGTGACTCACAGTGTTCTCTCATCTGGATCAGAATCGTCATTCCAGTAGCCACAGGCCAAAGGTGTCCAGATGGATCCAGCCGTCGCTGGCAACCGCAGCCATTGTACCTAACGTTGTACAAGGCATTAAACCGGTAGATGCAACGGGAGCTTTTAAGATGATCTGCAATGAGTGCGGAAAGGAACACGCCAGCAATGACATTGAGCTTGTTTCCCTACGCCCAGACCCGGTAGCAGCCCTTCCTACTGACATCAGGGCTGCTGAAGTTCAAGAGAGTCCTCTGAACCACCGTTTGCCGTAACCCTTGCCAACGCCATACCGACTTTTGGTTACACCAACGGCCTTCATGCTCACTTGCGGCTGACAGGGCCGACTACTCAGGCCCCAGGTAGCCCTGACCCTAGGCAATCATGCACTGGTGGTTGAGCAGACCTTCGGAATCTCGATTCACAGAGCACATGAGTACAGCGCCCTAGCAAGCCACGGCGTTTACAGCAGTACTCACTGAGCGACCGCAATGGGTCGGTTAGCGACAGTTGTATGGGGGCGACGCCTGATCCCCAAACCGATCAGCACAGGCACCCACTGTTTATGGAGATCGGAGGTCTGTTTCAGGTACTCGGCATTCCTCGACGGCGGGGGCGGGAACGGTGTTTCGATCACTGCTCCCTTTCCCTCTCTGCGGCGATTCGCGTGCAGGACGAGGAGTGGGGCCTACACAGGCGCTACATGAAATTGGAGGCTTTCGAGGCGGTCAGCGATAATCCTCAAGCCAAGCTTTCGGCCGTAATCCCCCAAACGGCGAACTCAGTGGCCAGCGCCATGATGAGTTACATCACTTGAGGAGTGATCCACTGCCGACTTGTGGCGGACGCCCAGAGCATGAGTGCGCTTGCAGTTGACTGCGTCGCCCATTGCCGTAGAATCGCGCGCCCAAAATTCAGCAGGCATGGCGAGAGGGAGCTTGAATGCAGCGGGTGATGATCATTGGTCAGCCAGGGGCTGGGAAAAGTACCCTGGCGCGCAAGCTTGGCGAGCGCACTGGCTTGCCGGTCGTGCACATCGACACGATTCATTGGCAGCCAGGGTGGGTCGAGCGGAGCCGGGACGAGAAGACGCGTCTTTGTCATGAGGTCGAGGCCCGTGAGCGCTGGATCTTCGAAGGCGGGCATTCGACCACATGGAACAACCGGCTGGCCCGCGCTGACATGTTGATATGGATTGATCGCTCGGCTCCGCTTCGATTCTGGCGCGTGCTCCTCAGAACGGTGTTGAACCGCGGCCGATCCCGGCCTGACTTGCCGGACAACTGCCCGGAGTTGCTGGCCAACCTGCCGGAGTTTTTCAGGTTCATGTGGCGGACGAAAACCTCGTCTCGGGAGGCGATAAAGCGATTCGTGGCGACGGCCCCGTCGGGCTGTCGCGTGGTCTGCCTGCGGACCAATCGGGATACCGATGTTTTTCTCGCGAGTATGGGCACGCAGCCTGACCAGGTTGCGCAAGGTCATTAGATGCCAGATCGCGCTTGAGTGGCGGCAGGCGCCTGCCGTGTAGGCGCATCAGGACATTTTCACTTGCCCAAGGAGGCCCCCATGGCGCTGACCAGCAAGATCACGGCTTACGATTCCGCATGGCCGCAACGGTATGAGGCGGTTAAAGTGCTGCTGGCCTCGGTATTAGGCGATGAGCTTCTCGCCATTCACCATGTAGGCAGCACGGCTGTACCGCAACTTGCAGCAAAGCCTGAGATCGATGTGCTGGTCGAGGTTTCAGAGCATCGCAATGAGGCAGCGCGAGACGAGGTGTTGCTGACGCTGGATTATGTGCGCGGCAGTGACTTGTCGGAAGGGCACCACTTTTACCGCCGCAATGTTGGCGGGCTGCGGACCCACAAGATTCACATTTGCAGCCGTGGTCACCACTCAGTCATCCAGATGCTGACGTTCAGAGATCTGCTCAGGAACGACGCCTCCCTTCGGAAGCGATATCAAGACCTCAAGATTGAACTGGAAGCCACCAATATCGGCGGTATGGCTGAGTATCTGGAGAAAAAGGGGCCGTTCATTGTTGCGGCGTTGCTTGAGGTCGCTAATAGACGAAGGTGATGGTGCGCTCTGGGTCGGTAGTGGCCCAAATCCGCACTAGAGATCGTCAATGTCGGTGAATTTTAATCTGAAGCCCTTCATCCTTATGCGGCGCTCGAAAGTAGCTAGTGATCAGATCGAACTCCGCGTCAGTCGCCGCAAACTCATGCTCACCACGGTGGTTGCGAAGATGCAACCTGTCTCGACAGGTGTCATCGTCCACCTCGATGTAGTGGACGCAATGTGAAACCTCGGCTGCGTCAGCCAGGTTGCGCAGCCATAGTCGATCTTGGGGAGTATTTGCAGGAAAATCCAAAACGACAGTCACTCCAGCCCGAAGGATATCGATGACGAGCGGGCCCAGCACCTGCCGAATCTGGCGCGCAAGACGCACATAGTCGTTTACTGACTTGATCTGTTCAGGGTATAGCCGTGAGAGCCAATGATCCTCACTCAGCAGAACCGTCGATCCTTCAACTGCCAAGCTTTTGGCTAGCGTTGACTTACCGGATGCAATTTTTCCTGAGATGAGATGCAGCACTGGTTTGGGCATAGAGACGTCTCCTTGTCGAACCCCGATGATGCTCATTGAAAAGCACCGAAGCAATCACCGAGCATTCAAACGTTCGCTATGGGTCGAAAACAGTCAGTCGCGACTGGCAGCTTTCGACCCATAGCTGCCGGGGACGAAAGGCAGTGTTCGGCCAGAATCGAACATTTGGTACGGGTTGCAGATATCGTACAGACGCTACTCAAGGGCTATACAGACCTGTTTGAACCAGGCGGCAAAGGTTGGCCAACTTTCGTTTGTGCTTCCGTTGTGTGACCAGTACCGGACAACACCAGCCCGCGATATGCAGAAGTAGTCGCTGTTGTCTTCAATGAAAGGCAACCAATCTCGAGGAACGCCTTGGGCCCAGGCGGCTTCGGTAATTTCAAAGATATCCAGATGGCTGCATCCCCCCAAAATCACCGCTGGTTCAAATGCGGCGTTTGCGACATCGCTGCCACCTTTCAGGAAGCGGATGTATTCATCGGGAAAGCGAAAATTGAGCCTGCTCTCTGCGTCAGCAATTTCAGCATCCGTTGGAATACGGAAAGGATTGTCTGTCATTCGTTCAAGTCCGAGTGTTGATCACCATCGTGCGGTGGGCGATAGCTTAGTCAATCAGAGTATGTAGATGTCCGCTTTGGGTCGATAGCGGACGGTCGATCATCAGTGCAAGGGCTAGCCTCGCTATTCGCAAATCCCGATCGTATCAATGTGATTTCTAGCAGGCGCGATCACCCTCATCACGTGAGTCAGAGCCTTCTCGGATTCGCTTCAGCACAATCTAGTCATTGACCCGCTCGATACTCAAGAGGTCACACAGCTTCCACCCGATCGCATTCAGAGCTTCTGTGGGTAGCTTGGACTAGGAAGCGTTTCTGGCCAAAGGCGACCCGGAACGCCCGCTCGTTCTGGATTGTTTCTTCCCTTGCTTGCTCTACGGCCACAGACATCTAGGCCACAACCTCATGCTGGTTCTGTATCGGTTTGGCTATTTTGCTCTGCCACCAGTCCGGATGAATCTCTCATCTCAGCACAGCGCCGCGCAGTGCTTCTTGCTGGTATGCTTCGCCGCTTACCAAAAAAGGAGAGTGGTAATGGGATGGAAGGGAAAGCTGGTAGCTCTAAGGCAGAGGTTCACGCGCCGCCAGCGTCTAGTTGTGGGTGGCGCTGTGTATGTGGTCGCCCAGGTAGGGTCTTTCTCGTACCCGAGCCAACATTGGCTTTATCTGCTGATCTTCGGGGTCATCGTCTTCAGCAGCGCATGGTCACCTGAGGTATACCGGAAGGGGTGATACGCTGGCGGGCTGCGCCGGAGGGGCAGGCGCGGGGTAGTCAGGCTGAGACGATCTCGACGCAGGTGTTAACCATGGTGCCGGAGGTTTTGAACGAAGCGTCGGGTAGGTTGACGATGCTACCGCTGCGCGATGAGATGATGCCGCGAAAGTCACGTGACAAGGCATCTTCGCGGAAGATCACCCCGGTTGGCATGATCGCCACCAGAGCAGGCCACGCGGCTTGAGGAATTTCAGTGCGTGCATTACGTGGTGAATATCACTGCGCTTCTTGTCGAACGGCGGGTCCATCACGACGCGGTCATAGATCGGCTCAGGCTCGATGCTGAGGAAGTCGGTGCAGCGCCCGGAGCGGAAAGGCAGTTGCTCCAGGTGCTTCGCGTTGTCCGGCAGCAGCTCGACGCAATCGACTTCCAAGCCGGCGATGGCCAGGGCGCTGGCAATTGCGCCGCGTCCTGCCGAAGGCTTCCAGGGCTGACATTCCATTATCCAGCTGGGCGAATTCCAGCAGCCGATCAACCACAGGACCTGGCATTGGGAAGAAGCCGAAGTCCTTCGGTACCGCGATCTCGCCGGTGAGGATGTTGTTTTCGATCGCCTCGGCGGCGTCATCAGCGAACAGGTGCGCTTTGGCCTTGGTGTTCCACTTGCCGCCGGCAGCTTTCAGGGTCTTGTCCAGGCGGGCATAAAGGCTGCGATCCAGCTGGCCGCTGGTGATGAACAGCTTGTTATCTTCGGTGCGGGAAGCGCTAAGCAGCGCCATGACTTCGGTGTCGACTTTCATGTGCTTCTCCATTGCAAGCGCCGCCCTCGCCGGGGAGGCGTTATCGTTTAATAGGGGAGGGCGCTGGCGGGCAGCGCCGAGTGATATGCTTCGCCGCTCACCAAACAAGGAGGGTGGTAATGGGGTTGCGAGATCGAGGAAGATCGCCAAGATCAGGAGCTGCCGCGATGAAGACCCGAACGGCATCATTCATAGGGCTCGCGATTTGGATAGCGTTTCTTTGGCTGGGAAAGCCATCTGCGTCGTTGATCAGCTATTCCGTGCCGTTTGGAATTGCTCTGATCGCCACAGGCCCCCTCGAACTGATCCCAGATCGTTGGCACAGGCTTAATTTCCTCGTCAATGTCCTGGCGACTGGATTCTTCTTCGTCAGCATCATGTTTGCGATAGTGGCAATCTCTTTCGCCCTGGCATTGAGCAAAAGCGAGTGTTCGATTTTCTGCCTTGCTGGATGGGCAATGCTGTTAATTGTTTACCATTTCGCAATCCCTTGGCTGAAGCGATCGCCTTTTCACCGACTCAGCGAGGATAGGGGGATGTACAGCCCTCCAACGGATGACGATAAACGGAACTGAGATCAGATAAGCCAATGCCGGAGCAGTTTAGTCGCTGGCGGGCAACGCCGGAGGGTTAGGCCGCGAGGTGCTTCTTCTCGGCAGGCTTGTCCGCAGGCTTATAGTAGTAAGAATTACTGCATCACTGATGAATGGGCAATTGCTGTCGATAATGCTGTCGCTAAGCTCACATGCCGGGATCAGCAGATGGGAGAGATTATCTGGCTGTACTATGGCGCCAAATGGTCTATGGTCCGAGCGGGCAAAAACTATGGTCTTAGCGAAGGCAAAACGAGAGAGTTGGCTAGGACGGGCGCTGCTTGGATTGATTGCGCGTTAGCCGGAATGAGAGAGGCAGCCTAAGGGCGCGCTCTAAATAGATTAAAGCGCGTGGCTCTTGTTGTGAGATCTGCTGGTAGAGATGCAGGCAGGTTACAGGGGCGTGCTGTCGCTGGCTTTTTCTTCTTTAGTCAGTTTTGATATGTATTCTTTTACTGTGAGGTCCAGCTTTCCGTAAGAGCGGGCACTGAGCGTGTCAAAGTAAGGGCCGTTCTTGAATTCTTGGATCTCGGCAACCAACTCCCTATTGCTGTGGTATACACTTGGCCGGTTTATTTTTATGTCCTCGCCGAGCCTGATGGCTTCGTCTAGGGATTCTCCGATCAAGTCAGCACAGGCCATCTGACCTGTGCTGAAATAGCCCTCCGTCCAACTGCCTTCTACAAGTCCGCCATCCCATGAGTCAGATGAGCTTTTCCGATTTCGAGTACGCCGGCAAGCGCAAGCAAACCCGTCGCGAGCGTTTCCTGGCCGAGATGGAACAGGTGGTTCCGTGGAGTGGACTGGTGGCGTTGATCGAGCCTCACTACCCAAAGGCTGGCGGTGGCCGCAAGCCTTATCCTCTGGAAACCATGCTGCGCATTCACCTGCTGCAGAATTGGTTCTCTTTGAGCGATCCCGCCATGGAAGAGGCGCTGTATGAGATCACTTCGATGCGCCAGTTCGCTCGTCTGACGCTCAGCGCTCCGATCCCCGAAGACACGACGATCATGAACTTCCGGCACCTGCTGGAGAAGCATCAGTTGGCAGCCGGCATTCTGGAAACCATCAACAATTACCTGCAAGACAAGGGCCTGTCGTTGCGCCAGGGCACCATTGTCGACGCTACCATCATCCACGCGCCCAGTTCGACCAAGAACAAGGAAGGCAAGCGCGATCCTGAAATGCATCAAACGAAGAAGGGCAACCAGTACTATTTCGGCATGAAGGCCCACATCGGCGCGGATGCTGAATCGGGTCTGGTGCATCACGTTCATGGCACCGCCGCGAACGTAGCTGACGTGACGGAGGTCGCTCAGCTATTGCATGGCGAAGAGAATGTCATTTGTGCGGATGCGGGTTACACAGGCGTGGAAAAGCGGCCAGAACACGAGGGACGGCAGGTGATATGGCAGGTCGCTGCCCGCCGCAGCACCTACAAGCACTTGAGCAAACGCAGCGTGCTCTACCAAGCCAAGCGCAAGATCGAAAAGGCCAAGGCGCAAGTGCGTGCGAAGGTGGAGCACCCGTTCCGGGTGATCAAACGCCAGTTCGGCTATGTAAAGACTCGTTTTCGCGGCTTGGCCAAGAACACGGCGCAACTGACCAAGCTGTTTGCCCTGTCGAATCTGTGGATGGTGCGCCGGCAATTATTGCCTGCTGCGGGAGAGGTGCGCCCGTGAGTCCAGATAACCAAGGCTTTGCCTTGGTATCCAATAATCAGCGACTGAAAAGCGGGCTTTTCGGCATCCCTAAGCCGCCCATTTTCGACTGATGAGCAACTTGTTCGGAGTTTCCTTAGCCGTCAGACGACTGCCCTGTGTATCACGCAGCAATAACTGGCAGTCGAGGAATGCCTCCAGACGCTTGATTCGCTGGCTAACAGCACCTTGTGTCAGGTGCAGGTTGACTGACGCAACGCTCATGCTCCCAGTATCCGCCACCTCGACGAAGGCTCTGAGCAGCGCCAGATCAAGGTTGTGAGTTTTGTTCATGTCAAGCCATTAGCAGTGTTAATACCGGCATTATAATTCGTCGCTACTCAAAGTTCACGCTCCTCTTTAGATTGCAAGGCACAGACTGACACATGGACATGAGCAAGAATGATCAACACCTTGGATAGCATCAACCTACGAAATGAACTGGATACGCTCACAGAATACTGGAAGCCCCGAGTCCTCAGTCGCGTCAATAACCAGTTCGTCAAAATTGCAAAACTGAAAGGAGAATTTGTTTGGCATGCGCACGAACATGAAGACGAGATGTTTTCAGTAATCTATGGCACGCTTTGCATTCAGCTCGAAGATCGCACCATTGTCTTGAATGCAGGGGAGTTTTGCATTATTCCCAAACGGGTGCGACACAAACCGATCGCCGAAGATGAATGTGCGGTCATGTTGATTGAAACGGATACCACACTCCATACCGGCGGAGAACGTTCGCCACTTACAGTCTCGATAGATGATCAATTGTATCCAGCTTGATTCAATGACAGCGCCCATGTTTTCACATTCGAGATTTAGGCGCTCAACCAGGTCTTTGGATGATTGACGCTACAATCTGCCGGCAGAGCATGCACCTGCGTGGAGCATGTTATGCCGGAGCGGCATAGGCGCTGGGCGAAGCCCTTCGGACCAATTCGCGAACCAACTGATGCGTTTTCGTCAGGGCGCCTCTCTTTCAGCCAGCCAAACATCCGTTCGGTGATGTTGCGCTGCCGGTACTCGAGCCGGAAGAACTTACTACCGCATCACTGAAGCGGCTGTATCAGTTCGGCACCTTGGTTGCGCACATTGCCAATGGCTGTGCTCACTCGATACCACTCGAAGGCCTCGGCTGGCTCGCCCAGGTTGAGCGCCATCTGCTCGGCCTGTTCGCCCGGCGTCGTGGTTTGCATCCACTCACGCGCAAGGTCTGGGGCCAAAACCACTGGCCTGCGGTCGTGCACATCTACCATTCCGCCCTGGGCATCGGCCGTAATGATGACGAACCCATCATGCTCGCCGCCAGCGAACTGGCCGATGCTGGCGCAAAGGGAAGGGCGCCCGTCGCAGCGTCGGATGTAGTACGGCTGTTTCTTCGGTCCGCCTTCATCGACCCATTCATACCAGCCGTCGATCGGCGTTATGCCTCGGTGCGGCCAGATTGCCCGGAAGAAGGGGCCGTGTGTCACCTTTTCGACCCTGGCGTTGATCGGCGCAGCACGGTCGGTCGCCCAATGGGGCCGCCATCCCCATCTCACCAGGTCCGCCCGCGGGCCCGCCTCATCCATTCGCAGCACTGCCACCGGCGTGGTCGGCGCGACGTTGTACCGGCCAAGTGGCTGGTCGCCGACGTTGTTCCGCCAGGCCTCTGGCAGGCTCAGGGTTTCGACAAAATCGTGTATGCCTCGGTACTGGCTCAACCTTCCACACATGCGCGGCCCTCCTGCCTGAGCAAGCATAGCGCTTGGGTGTATCGCCACCCAGCGCGTCATGCGGCTGACGGATGGGTATACCGCAATCCAAAAAGGGCAGGGGCGTGCCCCGGCGATCCAGCCAACAAGTCAATGCTTGGCCGTGGCGAGTAGCCGATAGCGCGAGAAGGGCGTGCCGTCGATATCCACCTCTCCGTCAAGGCGAAACCCCAGGCGAAGAATACCTTTGATTCGTGTTCTGGTTGGTGGAAGCAACAGGGTGATCGACTCAAGCCCCATCTCCTGGAAAGCGCGCCGTACGATCTCATCGAAAATCACTCTGCCAAGCCCCCAGTAGTCTGGATGAAGCACCAAGGCAAGATCAGCGTCACCGTCTTCCTGCTGCAGGCCACCCCAGCCGGCGAATTCATCTTCAACGAAAAAAGCCCAGGGACCATAGCCATTCAGTGCCCATTGGGCCTCTTTTTGGGCGACCCACACCTTGCACTTGCTTTCGTCAAAGTCGGGACGACCCAAGGGCATTTGGCGTAAGACATCGGGATTGTTGTTGAGCGCGATGATGTCAGCGATGGAGGCGTCGCTGAGAGGTCGGAAATGCAGTTGCATGATGTGCCTTTTCAAACCGCTTTAAACCTGATGTATAGCGCCCTGGCCGAACTGCACCAGGGCGGATCGATTCGTAGGCCGCCGACTGCACGGCCTGAGGTCCGCTTCTTACGCTAGACCACCGCGCCAAACAAGCGACCCACCAGAGCCGTGGCGCCCATGGCCAACGCCCCCCAGACGGTCACCCGACAGGCGCCCGTCATGATGCTGGCCCCGCCAGTCTTGGCGGCAATAGCCCCCAATGACCCGAGAAATACCAATGACATGCCCGATATCCAAGGCACCACGCTGTGCTCCGGCGTGACAAACGTCACCGCCAGTGGCAAGGCGGCGCCCACCACGAAACTGGCGGCGGACGCCAGGGCGGCTTGCAAGGGTTTGGCGGCGAGCGTGGCGCTGATGCCCAGTTCGTCCCGCGCGTGGGCGCCCAGTGCGTCATGGGCCATCAGTTGATCGGCCACTTGATGCGCCAGCTCGGGTGCTACCCCGCGATGTATGTAGATGTTGGCGAGTTCGATGTGCTCAGCTTTCGGGTCGCTGGCCAGTTCTGCCCGTTCGCGGGTCAAGTCCGCCCGTTCGGTATCGGCCTGGGAATGTACCGAAATGTACTCGCCAGCGGCCATGGACATGGCCCCGGCCATCAGCCCCGCCATTCCGGTGACCAGCAACGTGGCATGGCTGGCGTCGGCGGCCGCGACGCCTATCAGCAGGCTGGCGGTAGAGACAATGCCGTCGTTGGCACCCAGGACAGCGGCGCGCAGCCAGCCGATACGATCGCTTCTGTGTGCCTCGGTGTGTCTGTGCATGAATTTCACTGTTTAACGGGCTCCCTGTCATCAGGCGGTTCAAGTTGCACGGGTGCCGAGCGCGCCTGCAGCCGGCGTCAGCGGGTTTCAATTTGCGCCTGCAACTGTCCGCCGACAATGGATATTTCTTTGAACTGTTCGCCCTCGCGCAGCACGAACAGCGCGTCCATCCCGCGCTCCTGAGCCAGACGAGGGCCTTCGGTTTCGCCCAGGACCATCAGCGCCGTGGCCCAGGCATCGGCGAGCATGCACGAGGACGCCACCACGGTGACGGCGGCGAGCGAGTTGCGCAGTGGCGTGCCGGTGGCCGGGTTCATGGTGTGAGCATAGGACTGACCGGCCACGTCAACCCACTGTCGGTAGTCCCCGGAGGTCGCGATTGAGGTATCGCTTAGTTCCATCACACCCATGACCTCACGCACGCCCCTTTTGGGCTTTTCCAGGGCCACGACCCAGCATTGTCCGTCAGGTTTGACGCCCCGGGCGCGCATTTCGCCATCGATACCGACCAGGTAGCGAGTGATACCTGAACCTTCCAGGCAACGGGCCAGTTCATCCACGCCAAAACCTTTGGCAATCCCACTCAAGTCAAGGTTCGCCGGCGCGCGCTTGCGCACCTGATTGCGTTGTGGCTCAACCTCCAATGCGGCGTCGGCTGACAGCCGGGAGCGCGGCGCAATTGTGCCGGTCCCCTGCGCTGTGACCTGCCGCGCCGCTGGGCCGAAGCCCCACGCGTTCACCAGGTCACCAACAGCGATGTCGAAGGCGCCGCCGGATTGCCGGCTGACGCGCAATGCAGCAGACAGCACCGTGGCCAGTTCGTTGGGTACCGACACCCATTGCTGCTCGGGGGCGGCATTGAGGCGGTTAAGGTCCGAGTCGGGTTTCCAGGTGGACATTTGCTGGTCCACCCGGGCCACGGCGCGGGCCAGTTGCTGGCCAATTTCGTCGGTATCAAGCCCGGCCCCGGCATAAAACAGGGCAGTGTAGCGGGTGCCCATGGTTTCGCCGTTCAGGCTGTAACGCTGCAACTCAGTAGACATCTTCACGGTAGCGTCCTTGTGCCTTGAGGGTCAGCACGCTGAGGTTGAGGGGCGCCAAGACTTCATCCAGGGCCTGCATCACGCCTTTGGCCATTTCGCGACTGCCACACACCAGTACTTGGGCACCTTTTTCAATCAGCCGGCGCAAGGCGAGGGCATCACTGATCAGTCGGTCTTGTACGTAGCTGCGCTCCGGGACCTGAGAAAAGGCGGCGTGCAATTGCGTAAGGCGGCGGTCCGACAAGTATTGGTTGAGTTCCGGTTCGTAGAGAAAGTCCGAGGCCGGGTTGCGCCCGCCCCAATACAAGTGCATCGGGTGTCGGGCCTTGTTGTTGCGGATAAAGCCGGCCAAAGGACCGATACCGGTACCGGCGCCGATCAGGATTACCGGGTGCGTGCCCGATGCCGGACGAAATTGCGGGTTGGGCTGAATGAAGGCGTCAATCTGGGCGCCAATGTCCAGGCCGTGAAGAAACTCCGAGCACATGCCCCCGTTGTGTTTACGCACACAGATCTCCAGCACGCCGTCCTGGGAACCGCTGGCCAGCGAGTAGAAGCGCGGGATTGGGCTGCCCGGGGGCAGAATCCCGACCAGGTCGCCGGCCAGAAAGCTCGGCAGTCCGCCGCGCGCTTTGAAGCGCAGGACATGGGTCGGTGCATTTACCTGTTCGCCATAGGCAATCCGCTCTGTCAGCTCTAGTGAATGGGTACGCGGCCGCTGCGGGGTATGAACCAGCGCCAGCGCGTGCCCCAACACGTCGCCCAACGCGTGGCCCCAGCGCGCAAACTCCTGAGGGGACTGGCGGTTGACGGTTTCCAGCCCCAGCAATGGCGAGCCACCGGCCTGCAACATGGCGTCCTGCACTTGATGGGCGTACTGACAGAACTGCGCAAACTGGCGGTCGCCCAGGCCCAGCACCGCAAAGGGTAGGCCGGGCTTGATGCCGGTATTGGCCAGCCGTGCCAGGAACTGCGAAGCCGAGGCCGGCGCATCGCCGTCACCGTGGGTCGCGGTGAGGATGAACACCCGTTGGGCACTACGGTAATCGCCCAACCAGTCATTCATCGCCGCGCTGTGCACCTGATGGCCGCTCTGGTGCAAGGCGTCATGCAAGGTTTTGGCAAAACCCCAGGTGCTGTTGTTTTCACTGCCCACCAGAATCACGCTGTCGGCGGCATGCGCAGGGCTGTTGTGGCGGAGGCTCGGGCCAGCCTTGCGGCGGCGCCACCATAACAGAATGCCGGTCACGCTCATCAACGGCACGCAGAGGGCGCAGAGCCCGAGCAACAGGCCCAGCCACCAGAGGCCTTCGCCAGTGTGCAACTGGTAGACCAATTCATAGAGGTTGAGCATTGGGTCGTGAGCTTGATAGGACAGCAAGGCGCCGCTGGCCTGATCCACGTAACCGTCGCCCTGTGCTGTGCGCAGGGAGAACACATCGCGGGGGTTGCCGGGGCTCGGGTAGACCAGCTCGCGCAAGTCGTTCAAGTCGGTGGCCTGCAAGGCCTGCAGCTTCGCCACCGGCAAGGCCGGACCGGCGCTGACGTGCGCAGGGAAGGCGGGTTCACCTTGACTGCCGTCGGCGATAAAACCAAACGTGGTGGCGGACATGTAGGCCCCGCTCAGTGCCGACAACAACAGCCCGAGCAAGGCCAGTCGCCCGACTTCAGCATGCCAGCGCTGGCTGAAAGTGCCCCGCAGCGGCCGCAGCAGGTTGCGCCAGCCACCCAGGCGTCGGGCCAGCAATAGCGCGCCGGACACTGACAGCGCCAGCATGAGCAGGGCACCAACACCCGATACGCCATGGCCCGGCGTGCCAAGGAACAGCGAGCGGTGCAGGTCTTTCACCCAGCGGGTGAACGCGGATGGCTCGTAAGGGGCGAGCCCTTGGCCGGTCAGTGGGTCGACCTTCTCCGCCCCGGCCTTGCCGTTCTGGTTGTAGTAGACGATCACCGTGCCGGACGCTGAGCGCTGGATCTGCTCCACCCCCGTAAAGTGGCTGGCAACGCGCCCGGCAAGTTGGCCGACGTTCAGTTGCCCGGCAGAAGTGGACGTATTGTGCAGACGTTCCAGCGCCGGCTCGACAGACAGGATCGCGCCGCTGATGGCCAATACCATGACCAACAGGGCGGCGATCAGGCCAGGAAGGGAATGGAACTGACGAAGCATGTTCAGCCTCCGGAGGTGGCGGGTGCTACAGATCGTAAGTAAAGGAGTCGACGTAGGTACTGCCCGTCGCGGGCTTGCCTGCACCCTTGGATGTCAGCGGCACGCTGACATCGCCGCGGGCGTCGCGTTTGTCCTCGACGGCGCTGTCGATGCGGATCTGATACCCGGCATCAATCAGGGTGTCCGCCAGTTCTACGCTGACTTTCAGCGTGCGCCCACTGCCGACGCTGGCGCCGCTGACCCCGTCGAACTCGCTCGGGTTCATCCCGCTGCCACGGGCCCAGTCGGCCAGGTGCTTGTAATATTTGGCCTTCTTGCCGGCCACCCAGAGGGTTTTCTGGTACTGGCCATTGGCGTCGGTGACGTAGATCGCCAGGTAGGCATCATTGCCGCTGTAGTCCTTGAGCTGCGTGGTCAAGGTCACTTCACGGGCCTGGGCCAGCGCCGGCAGGGTAATGGCGCCGATGAGGCAGGTTGCTGCGATGATCTTTTTCATGAGCGTGTCCTCTTGATCGTTAGGTCGAGAGCCTGGACCTGCCGGCTGACAGCAACCTGAACGACAGGAAAATTCATAGACAGGTGAGTTGTCATTCGGCGAGCGGGCTGCCGAGATAGTCCCTGGCATCGCCGTCATTGCGGAAATGGACCTCGAGTGTCCTCAGGTGCAGCGATGCCGGGGAGTAGCTGGCTTCGATGTCATTGCCTTTGCGGTCCTGGCCCTTGAGTTCGTAACAGCCATCGTCGACCTTGATGCGCTGCACCCGCCAGCCGTATTGGCGCTCTACCTGCTGACGCAGGGTTTCACGAGGTTGCCAGTCGCTTACCGGGTCGCTGCAGTCGTCACCAGCCAGGGCGTAACCGCTGAGCAGCAAGCCCATCAGCGTGGCATTGGCAATAAAACCTGATTTCATGACTTGTCTCCTGTCGAGGGCGGCGTCTGTGGCATAACCTAAAGGGCCTTCCTGACAGCCAGCTGAATTTTCAGATTCACGTCAGGCAAGGCGATTAAGGTGCTGCAAGACAACCATCACAGGAGGTGTCAGATGCGGGTTCTACTGGTCGAGGACGCTCCAGGCCTGGGTGAAGCGGTGCGCGAGCAGATTGCCGATGATGGCCACGCCGTCGATTGGGTACAGCGCTTGGACCACGCGCGCAACAGCGTCCGCAGCACGCCTTACGACTTGATCTTGCTGGACCTGATGCTCCCCGACGGGCGCGGGTTGGATTTTCTGCGTCAACAACGCTCGGCAGGACACGTGACCCCGGTGATTATCCTGACCGCCCAGGATCAGATTTCCGATCGTATCGCCGGCCTCAACGCCGGTGCCGATGACTACCTGGTCAAACCGTTCGACCTGTTTGAACTCTCGGCCCGCGTGGCAGCGGTGGGGCGGCGTTATAGCGGCAATCCCAATCCACAGATCAAACTCGGTGATTTGCAGGTCGACATGAGTGCCCGCACGGTGCAACGGGGCAGTGCGACGGTGGACCTCACGTCGCGGGAGTGGGCGCTGTTCGAGGCGTTTGTGCAACGCCCCGGCGCGCTACTGTCCAAGTCGCAGCTCGAAGAGCGGCTGTATGCTTTTGGCGCCGAGATCGAGAGCAATACCATCGAGGTATACATCAGCCGTCTGCGTAAAAAACTCGGACGCGAGCTGATCGAAACCGTGCGAGGCATGGGTTACCGGTTAATGTCCGCATGAAGCCTTCTTCGAGCCTGCAAATACGTCTCGGTCTAGGGCTGACGCTTGGTATGACTTTACTCTGGCTGGTGGCGACAGTGGGTGCCTGGCTAGTGGTGCGGCATGAGTTGAACGAAGCGTTCGATAGCGCGTTGGAAGAAACTGCACAACGCATTCTGCCCTTGGCCGTGCTGGAAATCAGCAACCGGGAAGAATCCAGCACAGCCCAACACGTCGCGACACTGAAGATGCACAAGGAATACCTGACTTACCTGGTGCGCGATGCCAAGGGCAAGATTCTGATGCAATCTCACGACGCCAACCCGCAGATTTTCAACCGACAACCAACTGAAGGTTTCTCCACTTCTGAAAAGTACCGATTGTATGGCGCTAGCGCATTGCGTCAGACGCTGTTCATCGAGGTGGCCGAACCGCTTGGTCATCGTCGTGAAGCCGCGCGGGAGGCCTTGTTTGCGTTGTTGTTGCCCCTCATGGTGTTGATTCCTGTCAGCCTGGTGGGCACCTGGTTATTGGTGCGTTTCAGCCTGCGCAGCGTGCTGGCTTACCGTCGTGCTATTGAAGCGCGCGGTGTGGGTGACCTGTCTCCGATCAAGGTGGAGCACCTGCCTGCAGAAATCGATCCGTTGGCTGAGGCGGTCAATCACCTGCTGGAGCGCTTACGCAACGCCCTTGAGGCCGAGCGCAGCTTTACCGCCAACAGCGCCCACGAACTACGCACACCATTGGCCTCGACCCTGGCGCAGATCCAGCGGTTACACCACGAAGCGCCGGAGGGGCCGCTGCGGGTGCGCGCGCAGAAGATCGAGCACGCGTTGCACGAGCTTTCAAGGCTTTCAGAAAAGCTCATGCAGTTGGCCAAAGCCGAGGGCGGCGGGCTGTTGTCCGAAACGCCACAAGACCTGATCCCGTTGCTTGCCCATGGCGTGGACGAGTGGAACCAACGCAGCGGGCAGCGCATCAAGTTGCAGTTGCCAAGCCAGACCAGCGTGTATTCGATCATTGACCCGGACGCCTTTGGCATCCTGCTGCGCAACCTGATTGAGAATGCGCTGAAGTATGGTGCAACGGACCAGCCGGTCGAAGTCAGCCTCACCGAGCAGGCACAGCTGCGGGTAGTCAATAGCGGCCCGGCAGTGCCGCAGCCTGTATTAGAACACCTGACCGAGCGTTTTGTACGTGGTCACAGTGAGATCAGTGGTTCGGGGTTGGGCTTGGCGATTGCCAAAACCATCGTGCAGGGAGTAAACGCGCGGATGAAATTGGTCTCCCCGGCAACAGGTCGACAGGACGGGTTTGAAGTCTGCATCTGGTTACCGCTTGCCCCATCATGAAAGTCCATGGGGCTCGCTATCAGGCGCTCAGCACTCGTTTCAACACTTCGTAAATCCTGGCATCAGCCGATTGGGCAACGTTGAAACGGATGAAATCACCCGCAGTCATGGACTGGCTAAACGCATTTCCGGGCGCCAGCACTACACCTTCATTCAAGCAAGCCCGGGCCAGCGTGGCTGCATCCGTGCCTTGAGGGAGTTGGCACCAGACATACATGCCTGAATGGGGCGTTATCCAGGGCTTGATACCAACGGCCCTTAGTTTCGCTACCGTTCTCTCCATGGCCTCGGCCAGCCTGAGGCGAACGCTTTCCATGTGTTTGCGGTACCCGCTATCGGTAATCGCCAGATGGATGATGTCCGCGGCCAGGCGGCCACCCCCGAATGTAGTCGCAATCTTGAGATCGACCAGGCTCTGGATCCAGTCACTGCGAGCCGCGATGTAGCCGCATCGAATCGACGCGGAGATGGTTTTGGAAAAACTGCCTATCTGGATGACACGAGAGAGACCATCGAAGGCAGACAGCCGTGGCGCTGGTGCATTCTCGAAATCCCCGAAGATGTCGTCCTCTACAATCACCAGGCTGGAGTTGTCGGCCAGCTTCAGCAGCCTGTGCGCCGTGACCGGAGACAGGGTGGCGCCGGTTGGGTTATGGATGCCAGCATTTGTTATGTACAACCGGGGAGCATGCGCTAGCAGGGCGGCGCCAAAAGCATCGATGTCCGGGCCCATTGCCGTATAGGGTACGCCTACGATGTTCACCCTGTGCGCTTTGAGCAGTGCGTGAAAATTGAAATAGCAGGGGTCGTCGACCAGCACGGTGTCCCCCGGCTCCAGCAGAAAACGGCAGATCAGGTCGATGGCGTGGGTGCCGGACTCCGTGAGCATGATCTGCTCGAGAGGGGCTTCGATCCCGATGCCTGTCAGCCTTCGTGACAAGAATTGCCTGAGTGGCAGATGCCCAAGCGGTGAGGCGTACTCAGTCAGTTTCAGCGTGTCAGAACGGGCAACGGTTCGAAGCGCTTTCCGCAAGCCCGCTTCGAACATCCAGGAGGGAGGTAGCCACCCGCACCCCGGTTTCAACGCATCGCTAGCGGTTTCAAGCGACTGGCGGGAGATCCACAGCGGGTCCACTTCACGATCAAGCCTGGGGCCGAGTTCGGTGAGTACCAAGGGCGCCACTGGTCCGGCTACGTAAAAGCCGGAGCCAGGGCGAGAATTGAGTACACCCTCTGCCATCAACCTTTCATAGGCCTCAAGAACCGTAGAAACCGACACTTGCATGGTCTGCGCCATAGCGCGGACCGAGGGAATTCTCGCGCCTGGTGTGTAGGTTCGAGAGGCGATCCGCGACTGGATTTCACCCATGACAGCTCGAATTCGCGTTCCGTCCCGTTTCATCGCACCCTCAACTGTGCTGGAGTCATATGCATAACAGTTTGGTTTAAGTGTATTGGATTGTACATGGCCTGGGTGAGCCTGTCGGTGATGTACTGAGCCTTGGCTTATCGAGGACTTACCGATGGAAAAATCAGCAAGCGGGTGGATCAACGGCTTCATAGGCGTCGCCATCTTTGCGGGGTCGTTGCCGGCAACCCGAGTGGCAGTGGCCGACTTCGAACCGACGTTCCTCACCTGTGCCCGGGCAACCATTGCCGCCATGCTGGGCGCGCTTTTTCTGATCGTGCTACGCCAGCCTCGACCCAAACGGGAGGACTTGTCGCCCTTGGCCGTAACTGCGCTCGGCGTTGTTATCGGTTTCCCGCTACTGACCGCATTTGCCCTTCAGCACATCAGTTCTGCTCACTCCATTGTCTTTGTCGGGCTCCTGCCATTGTGTACCGCAGGCTTTGCCGTTCTGCGGGGCGGTGAACGACCTCGGCCATTGTTCTGGCTGTTCTCGTTGACAGGTGCCGGGTTGGTCGCTGGCTATGCCTTGATGAACGGAGGTGAGGCATCGGCGGTGGGCGATCTGCTGATGTTGGCTGCGGTTGCGGTCTGTGGGTTGGGTTATGCCGAAGGCGCGCGTCTGTCGCGGACATTGGGGGGATGGCAGGTGATCAGCTGGGCATTGCTGGTAGCGTTACCGTTCATGCTGCTGCTGACGGTGGTCAATCTTCCAGCCCCTGATGACTTTGCCAGGGTAAGTGCCCCTGCGTGGCTCAGCTTTGGCTACGTTTCACTGTTCAGCATGCTGATCGGGTTTGTGTTCTGGTACCGAGGGCTCGTCCAGGGGGGGATTGCGGCTGTGGGCCAACTGCAACTCTTTCAGCCGTTCATGGGGCTTGGGCTGGCAGCGTTGCTTCTGCACGAGCATGTCAGCTGGACGATGCTGCTCGTGACGCTGGGTGCTGTCATCTGCGTTTACGGGGCTAAGAAATATGCCTAAGCGCAGCGTCATGCCCTGTCAAACAAGGTTGGATGTAGCCCGGCGCCGTCTGACGCCGGGCTGAATTGCATCAGAAAGGCTTGGTAGGCAGGTACTTGCCGTCCAGGGTGATCACAGCGCGGTGGCCACCGTCCGGGTCTTCGACTTTCTTGATGTCCAGCTTGAAGTTGATGGCGCTGATGATGCCGTCGCCGAACTTCTCGTGCACCAGTGCTTTGAGGGTGGTGCCGTATACCGACATCATTTCGTAGAAACGGTAGATGGTCGGGTCGCTCGGCACGCCGTCGAAGAAGCTGCCGCGGATAGGCATCGATTGCAGCAGCGCGACTTGATCAGCATCGAGGCCGAGTTTCTCGCCTACGACCTTCGCGGCGCTTTCAGGCAGCGGATGCTGGCCGAGCAGTGCTGCTGTAACGAAAGCTTCGGACAGGCCGGTGCCGTCAACGATTTCGGCGAAGGAGAGGTCTTTGCGGGCCTTGGCCAAAATGATGGTCTCGGTCAGTTCCTGGCGAGCAGTGCGGGTAGCTTGAGTCTGGATCATGGTGAATCTCCTGGGTAGGCAAAGGTACAGGTAAGGTTTCAGGCAACGTGCCTGGCTTGCTGGGAAACGGCGTGGACTTCCGGGTTTGCTGCGAGAGACACGAAGGTCCCGCTACTGCCATCAAAGGCGTCGATGCATCCGGTCTCGATGTCATAAATCCAGCCATGCAGGGTCACGCGGCCTTCTTCGAGCGCCAGACGCACGGATGGGTGGGTCTGGATGTTGGCCAACTGCGCGATGACGTTTTCGCGCACCATGGCAGCGATTTTGCTCGGCTCGTCCGGGTGCTGACGGGCTTCGTTGACCACCTTGGCCGAGTCTGCGTACCGCAACCAGCCGGATACGGCAGGCATGTGGTCCAGGCACTTGCAGGTGGCAATGGCGGTCATCGCGCCGCAGTCCGAGTGGCCGCAGATCACGATGTCTGCGACGTTGAGGCCAGCCACCGCGTATTCGACCGAGGCCGAAACGCCGCCCGGTTCCGGGCCATAGGAGGGCACGATGTTGCCGGCGTTGCGGATTACAAACAGATCGCCTGGCTCGCGCTGGGTAACCAGTTCAGGCACCAGCCGGCTGTCCGAGCAAGAGATGAACAGTGCCTTTGGGCTTTGTTGGGTGGCCAGGTCCTTGAACAGTTTGACCCGCTCCGGGAAGGCGTTTTGCTGAAATTTCAGAAAACCGTCGATGATCGCTTTCATGGTGGCTGTCTCGATGTCGCTGGGTGTGAGACAAAGATTAAGCAGTGCATGACATAAGGTAAAAGTCTCATTTATTATGCATGCAATCAGATAATCTTATGGGTAAGGCCATGCTCGCTCGACATATCCAGTACTTTCTTGCGGTGGCGGAGCACCTCAGTTTCACCAAGGCTGCAGCGGCGCTGCACGTATCTCAGCCAGCCCTTTCCCAGCAGGTAAGGCAGTTGGAAGAAAGTCTTGGCGCCCAGTTGTTCGACCGCTCAGGCCGCGCAACACGTTTGACGGATGCCGGAGACGTCTATCTTCACTATGCGCGCCGTGCTCAGCAGGAACTGCGGGAAGGTAAAAGTGCCATCCATGACGTGAGCGACCTCAGCCGCGGCTCATTGCGCGTAGCCGTCACGCCGACATTCACGACCTATCTGGTGGGGCCGCTGATCGAGGCGTTTCACTTCCGGTATCCAAACATCACCCTCAACCTGAAAGAGATCTCTCAGGAGCGCATCGAGGAGCTGCTTTTGGCGGGAGAACTGGACGTAGGTATTGCGTTCGATGAAATAAATTCTCCGGACATCGAGGCCGTTTCCTTACTGAGCGAAACCCTCGCTTTAGTGGTGAGCCGCAGACACCGCCTGGCCGAGGAGCGGTCCATTGCATCGCAGGCGCTGAGTGCTGAGTCTATGGTTCTGCTCAGTCCAGAGTTTGCCACTCGCGAACAAATTGACCGCTACTTCCGCAAACACGAAATTCGCCCGCAAGTGCAGATGGAGGTCAATGCCCTTGGCGCAGTGATTGAAATCATTCGCCGGACGACGCTGTCGACTTTATTGCCTGCCAGAATTGCCTTGGCCCATGACGATCTGGTGGCCATCACGCTGGAGCCAGAACGCTTGCAGCGAACGGCCGTACTCATGCGGCGAAAAGAGGCCTTTTTGAGCGCAGCCGTGCGCGTGTTCATCGAGCTGGTTAAAGAAGTATCCAGCGATCTTTAGGCGTGAGGCCGCGTAGGTACAACGCGATCTCCACTACTACGATTAACCCGGTGATCGTCGAGGCCATGGGTCTTCGTGCTGGAACTGATACCGTCGCTCGGCGCGGTCAGGGCTGAGGTCGCGGTTGAGGACGGCCTGAGCAAGATGGGCTTCTGGCAAACAAAAAAACCTGATCCTCTATGTAAAAGAATCAGGTTTAGCAGGACCTACAGGCCCAGTTCAGTCAGGCCTGGGTGATCATCCGGCCGGCGACCCAGGGGCCAATGGAACTTGCGCTCGCTTTCCTTGATGGGCATGTCGTTGATGCAGGCGAAACGGCGGTGCATCAAGCCATCGGCTTCAAACTCCCAGTTTTCGTTGCCGTAGGAGCGGAACCAGTTGCCCGAATCGTCGTGCCACTCGTAGGCGTAACGGACGGCGATGCGGTTGTCGGTGAAGGCCCAGAGCTCTTTGATCAAGCGGTAGTCCAGCTCTTTCTTCCACTTGCGAGTGAGGAAGCCCTGAGCTTCTTCACGATTGTTTGCAAACTCGGTACGGTTACGCCATTGGGTGTTCGGCGTATAGGCCAGTGCAATCTTTTCGGGTTCGCGAGTATTCCAACCATCCTCGGCGAGTCGGACTTTTTCAATCGCCGATTCGCGAGTGAAAGGAGGAAGTGGCGGACGAGTGTGTTCGTTGGACATGGTGGTGCCTCCAATCTTCTGGATGGTTAAGTTGAGTGGGTGTTGCTTTAACGTCAAACGCTTGCGTGCTGTACGTCCTTGAGTAATATCTTTGCGATTTCTCTTGCACTATCGAGAACGGTGTAGTCACCCATGACGTGGGCCACGGTTATCGTGCCCTCTATCATCAAAAAAAGTTGCTTGGCCAAGCCAGCCGGATCGTTAATCCGTAATGCGCTGGTCAGCTCTAGCGTGTAGTCCAGCAGCTTTTGTTTATGCAGTTTTGCGATCTGCCGAACAGGATCGTCTGCGTCACCAACCTCTCCGGCTGTGTTGATGAACGCACATCCGCGAAAACCGTCAGACTCGAACCAACTTTTGAGTACATCAAAAATTCCAAGGATGCGCGCTTCTGGCGTTTGCGCTTTTTCGCATTCACTTCTAAACCATTTCATCCAGCGTATATCGCGTGCATTGAGTGCCGCTGCGGCTACGTCGTCTTTATTCGCAAAATAACGATAAATACTTTTACGTGCTACGCCAGAGGTCTTTACCAAGAGGTCCATGCCCGTGGCATGAATCCCGTTTTCGTAAATAAGCTTCTCGGCAGTCGCCAGGATTTTTTCGCGTGTGTCGGTCATTGGCTTATCCATGTAGTCAGAGTAGAACGACCGTTCTCCCTGGTCAAGCATCTCTTGAAATTATTCGATTGCGCGCAAGCGGGGCGCCGGAATGCTTTCGATCAGGGGGGGTTGGCTTCCCGCTGATCAGTCGCGCTCCAGTTCGGCGAAGCGGCTGGACAGCCAGGCGTGAAGGTGCCTCACCGCAGGCGACAACTGCTTGCGGTGTGGGCACACCAGACTCAGCGGCATGGCCGGCCCGGGGTGATCCTGCAATAGCACGACAAGCCTTCCTGCCAGTACATCGTCGCTCACATCCAGCCAGGACTTGTAGGTTATTCCTTCGCCGGCCACGGCCCAGCGCCGGGCGATATCGGCGTCATCGCAGAGCAGGGCGCCACGCACCTGGACGGTCTGCGTTCCCAGTTGCCATTTGTCGTAGACCCGGCCCTGCTGCATGTACAGCAAGCACTGGTGTTCGAGCAGGTCTTCAGGGGCTTGCAGGTTGCCTTGCTGCGCCAGGTACTCGGGCGAGGCCACCAGTACCTTGCGGTTCCAGGGCGCCAGTGGCAGGGCTATATAGTTGGCGTCGGCGTTCAGGCCATAGCGGATTGCGATATCTACCGGATCGCGAAAAAGATCGGCGATCTGGTCGGAGAGAAACAAGCGCAGGTTCAACTGTGGATGCTCTCGGCGAAACGCCGTGAGCCAGGGCAACAACACGTTGCGTCCCAGATCGGAGGGCGCGGCCACCTGCAAGGTTCCGCTGAGCTGGGCGCTTTCCTGACGCAGGTTGTCGCGCCCGTGCCTGAGGGCTTCCAGGGCGACAAGGGCCGAGGGAAGGTACTGCTCGCCCTCGGCTGTCAGGCGCAAGCTGCGTGTGGTGCGGGCAAACAATCGCACATCCAGTTCACGCTCCAGGCGCTTGACTGCCTCGGCTGCCTGGCCGGGCAGCAGGTCGGCCTCATGGGCCGCCGCGGTAAAGCTGCCCAGCGCGGCACTGCGAACGAAGATGCCCAGGTCGTCGAGACGGATCATTATCACTCCTGCAATGAAAGTGTTGACGGGCAGGGCCCGTTTTTTCCGGCCGCCTGGCACGCCAGACTCAATGCCAAATCAAACCACATTCAGCAGTGAGTGCCTATGAGAGCGATCAGTTACATCCAAAAAGGCTTGCCTATCGAAGACCCTGCGTCTCTTCAAGACATCTTTATGCCCAAACCCAGCCCTGGGACACGGGACCTTCTGGTCGAGGTCAAAGCCGTGTCGGTCAACCCTGTCGACACTAAGGTACGCGCCGGAACTTTCACGGGAGAGCCGAAAATCCTCGGCTGGGACGCGGCCGGAATCGTCCGCGAGGTCGGGTCCCAGGTGACCCTGTTCAAACCCGGAGATCAGAGTCGCCAGCCTCATCAATGCCGCGCAACATGCGCCGTGCCCATGAGCTGGTCGAGAGTGGCAAGGCGCGCGGCAAGATCGTCCTGGAAGGCTTCTGAAACCCGTATGACATACAACGGCGGACCGGCCGATCCGGCCCGTCAGGAACAAGCAGGGTTAAACGAACCGTGTTTTTCTGCGCCGCGCTTACTCACGGCGCCACGCCCGGTGAAAACGCATGCACACCTTGAAGCAGGCAGTACCGCGCCTGCGCCTTGCAACTGACCAGGAGCTTGATATGAACCAACAAGATTACCCCCTCGTTTCCCTCGCCATCCTCAAGGCCAAGCCAGACCAGAGAGCAAAGCTGAAAGCGGCCTTGCTGGCCTTGATCGAACCGACTCGGGCGGAGCCCGGCAACCGCGACTACATGCTGTTCGAACGCAGCGACGAGCCCGGGACGTTCTACATGCGCGAGGCGTTCGACCACCAGCAGGCCCTGGACGCGCACCTGACCACCGCTCACTTCCAGCGGTTTGCCGAGCAGGCCGAACAGTTGTTGGCGGAGCCCTTGCAACTGATCTTCCTTGACCCGGTGTCATCTGCCGTTGCGCCCTGTCCCTGAGGCAGGCCAGGCCTTGGCCACTGTGGCGTTACTGCCAGCAGCATCGGCACGTAGGCACACGCAAGAGCGGAGGGCAAACAGGGTCAGGCTTGGCGTCCACGACTTGTCTTTACACTTCAAGCGCTAAGCAATGCTTCGAGCTGGCCCTTGCGATCCAGACTCGCCAAGTCATCGAAGCCGCCGACATGCACCTTGCCAACAAATATCTGTGGGACGGTTCGGCGTTGGGATCGCTGCATCATTTCCGCCAAGTGCCGGGGTGACTGTTCAACGTCGATTTCGTCAGGGGTAATGCCCTTGCTCGACAGCAGTCGCTTGGCGCTCACGCAGTAAGGGCAGTGCTGGGTGGTGTAGATCGTCACGTGGCTCATGGTGGTTACCTTCCTAGCTTGCCGATGGCGGAAAGTCGATATCGGTAGCGGCGATGTTGTTCAGGTAGTTGGTCAGGGTTAACAGCGTGACCTGCGCCACTACCTCCACGATCTTGCTATCCGTAAGGCCCGCCTCACGCGCTGCAGCGATCTGCTCGTCACTCAACTGGCCGCGACTTGCGGTGATCTGCTGGGCCAGCGCGGCAACCGCGCTGAGTGTGCCGGCTCGGGCTTGCCTGACGGCCTCATCGCTCAACCCAGCCTTGGCGCCAAAGAAGGTGTGTGCCGCCAGGCAGTAGTCGCAACCGTTGATTTGCGAGGTGGCGAGGGCAACGACTTCACGCTCGACGGCGCTCAGTGAGCCTTTACCCAAGGCCTGGGCGAGGCCCAGGTAACCGTTGAGTGCGACCGGAGAGTGAGCCAGGGTCTTGAATGCATTGGGGATGAAGCCGAGACCTTTCTGAATGCCTTCGAGGGCTGCGCGCGAGCCAGTAGGGGCCTGGTCCAGCGAGAGAGTAGCGATGCGAGTCATGGTAGTTCTCCACTAGGTTGATCAAACGGCTTGTCTATCAAGCCTGGAGTCCATACTAGGGAGGCAGACTTTTCTTTCGGCTTCAGATCGTCGAAGGTATGCAACAGATCGTCTAAATCTGAGCGCGCTATGGACCGACTATCGACACTGCTCAAGCACTTCAACCTGCACGCATCCACGTTTCACCAGGGTGGGTTCTGCGGAACAACCCACCTTTATGGGCAACACAGTGTCGGCCACGCCCACCTGCTGCGCTCGGGGCGTCTGGCCTTCAGGGGCAAGCGTGGCCAGCTGATCGAGTTGACCGAACCCAGCCTGATTCTGGCGGTGCGCCCGCAGGAGCACCACTTGCTGGCCACCGAAGCCGATGAGGCGGAATTGGTTTGCGCCACCCTGCATTTCGATGGCGGCGCCAACAACCCGCTGACCCTGGCTTTGCCGGACTTCATCATCAAGCCCCTCGGCGAATTGCAAGGCCTTGATGGCACCCTTCACTGGCTGTTCGAAGAAGCCTTTGGAGATGAGTGTGGTCGTGATGTCATTCTCAATCGCTTGTTCGAGCTGATGATCATTCAACTGCTTCGCCACCTCATCGCCACCCGCAGCATCGCCTCGGGAATGATGGCCGGGTTGGCCAACACTCAGCTGTCCCGCGCGCTTGTGGGGATCCACGATGAGCCGCAGCGCAATTGGTCCGTGGCGGAACTGGCGAATCTTTCGGGCATGTCGCGGGCGAGCTTTGCCGCGCACTTTCGCGAGATCGTGGGTATCACCCCCGCGGACTACCTGGCGAACTGGCGCATCAGCCTGACGCAGAAACGCCTTCGCGAAGGGCGCCCCATTGCCCTGATCGCCGATGAGGTCGGCTACGAAAGCCCTTCTGCGCTGGCCCGAACCTTTCGCCGCAAGGTGGGCGCAAGCCCGACGCAATGGCTGCAGCAGGATGCGGTATAACGCCTGCTCGACAGATTTGCGCGCGAGGCAATGAGCGAGGTCCCGTGCCCCAACAGGGTGGCTTATACGTTCTCCCGAAGAAAATCGATGAACGCCATCGTCCTTGCCGAGCGTCGCCGCTCACAGCTGAACACGGCGCTGACCGGCAGCGCGGTCGTCTGGTATTCGTCGAGCAGGCTACACACGCCACCCTGCTCGAAGTCCGCAGCAAACAGCCATTGCGGAGACAGGGAGATGCCCAGGCCGGCGAGGACCATTTCACGAATGGCCTCGCTGTTGTTGCTGGTGACGTTGCCTTTGATTGCAACCTCAAGTGCTTCGCCACGACGGGTGAAGTGCCAGCGGTCGTAATGCTCAAGCAAGGTGAAGGCGATGCAGTTGTGGCCTGCCAGTTCGGCGGGCTCGCGTGGCCGGCCATGGCGATCGAGATAGGCCGGTGCAGCGTAGACTCGCCGTGTGCTGGTGCCCAGGGGCACGGCCACCAGTCCCTCGCTCTTCACCACGCCAATACGGATGGCCAGGTCGACGTTTTCCATGAGCAGGTCTTCGTTGTAATCGTTCAGGCGCAGGTCGATCTGCACATCGGGATGTCGCTGTAGAAAAGTCCCGATCAGGGGCGCTATGCACAGCCTCCCATAGCTGACCGGTGCGGCAATTCGCAGGGGGCCGGCGATCTGCTCCTGGCCGCTGGCGAAGCTGCGCGTGGCATGCTCTAGCTGGCTGAGAATTTCCTGGCAGTGGCTGTAGAAACGTTGCCCTTGATCGGTGAGGGCGAGGTGCCGGGTGCTGCGGGCAAACACGGCTCCGCCCAGGTACTGCTCCAACGCACGGACCTGCTTGCTGACTGCCGGCTGCCCCATGTTCAGCTCCCGAGCCACTGCCGAAAACGAGCCACGCTCCACGACGCGCACGAAGATGCGCATGCTGTCGAACAAATCCATCGCTATTGGGCCTCTTGGGGGAATAAGTAATATGCAAATTTAGTTTCTTATCGGAATGAGGAAGACGGTGCAACCTGTAAGCGTCCACTCATTCAGAGGTTCCCGTCATGAATCAGACCATGCTTGCCGCTATCGCCGAATCCGCCCAGACCCCGCTGGCCGTGCGCCACATCGCCCGTCCTGTGCCCGGCAAGGGGCAGGTCCTGGTGCGGATTCACGCCGCAGGGGTCAACCCGCTCGACACCAAGATCGCTGTCGGTGCAGGCGCTCATGCCCGCCAGGCGCTGCCGGCCGTGCTCGGCCTGGATCTCGCTGGTACGGTCGTTGAACTGGGCGAGGCGGTTGATGGTTTCACGCCTGGCCAGGAGGTCTTCGGCATGGCCGGCGGCATCGGCGGCGCCCAAGGCACCCTGGCCGAATACATCGCCGTGGATGCCAGGCTGATTGCATCAAAGCCGCATGCGCTCGGCATGCGTGAGGCTGCCGCGTTGCCGTTGGTTTTCATCACCGCCTGGGAAGGTCTGGTTGATCGCGCCAATGTTCATAGTGGTCAGCGGGTGCTGATTCATGGCGGCGCAGGTGGCGTCGGCCAAGTTGCGGTGCAATTGGCCAAGGCTCGCGGTGCCGAAGTCTGCGCCACCGGCTCCGCGAGCAGTCTAGACTTCATCCGCTCGCTGGGGGCCACGGCGATTGACTATCAGGCGCAGGGTGTAGAGGCCTATGTCGAACAATATACGGCTGGAGAAGGTTTCGACATCGTTTATGACACCGTCGGCGGCAGCACGTTGGATGCGTCATTCAAGGCAGTAAAACCGTATACCGGGCACGTACTCAGCTGCCTCGGTTGGGGCCAGCACAGTCTCGCGCCTTTATCCTTCAAAAGTGCCACCTACTCGGGTGTATTCACCCTGGCACCGCTACTAACCGGGAAGGGGCGCGAACACCACGGAAGTATCCTGCGCGAGGCAGCTGTTCTGGCCGATGCCGGGCAACTGGCGATCCGGGTGGACCCGCACCAGTTTGCACTGGACGAGGTCAACGACGCATTCCGACAGGTCGCGGAAGGTCGTGGCAGGGGCAAGACGGTTATCCAGTTGGTAAGCGATTAGCCTCCAGAGCTTCATTAATCAGCAGTTACCGGCCAGTAGCGCCCGCTTCTGGCCCTGGCTGGCTTTCACGAATCTGCCCAAGGGTAAAATTGGCGTTTCACACGCAGATGCTCCAGGCCGTTGGAAACACGCTGGATTACCACGTCTTTCAGATCCGTGTCCGAAAACAGGAAAGGCGGGGTCTTGGCGAGGAGCACCTTCATCGTCGCAGTATTCCTGCCGTCGCCGTCGTGGATGGCACGGGCTTCGCCCTTGTTCGCGGGCAAGCCCGCTCCCACAGGGATGGCGCCAGCTTTTAGAAATTGAGCAAGACAGTTGCTCCTACCCAAGATTCTGGTCACCCCCCTCGAACCATCAACCAGATGACGGCCAGCCATTTCTCCCGCACACTGCGGAAAATTCCCAAGCCCGTACCCCGTCACATTGCGGGGCACAGCCGGAGTAGAAAATGGCGCGACAACTAATAACAAACGCCCACGACCCGCTGCACGAATCCCGCGAGGCCCGGTTGAAGCTGGCCAGCGAAGGCGAACTACCGCTGGGCATGCTGCGTGATGAGATCGACGCCTCCTGGCGCCGAAGCCTGGGCCACGGCCTGGACTGCCTGCAGGGCGAACAGGTCGGCCTGGGTTTGGAACAGGGCCATGACCTGCGCCTGCTGCTGGAGCGCAACCGCCTGCTGATCGATGCCGTCACCCCTGAACTTGACTACCTGGTCGCGCGCCAGGGCAAGGCTGGCATCGTCATCCTCGGCGACGCCCAGGCCAACGTGCTGGCCATCGAAGGCCAGAAGCACGTGCTGCAGCGCGAGGGCCTGCGCGATCTGCACCCGGGCAGTTGCTGGAGCGAATCGCTGCGTGGCACCAACGCCATCGGCACGGCCGTGGTCGAAGGCCGGCCGACGCTGATCAACTGCGGCGAACATTACCTTGACCGCCTAAGCCCGTTCTCTTGTACTTCCGTGCCCTTGCGCGACCCGCGCGGCGAGGTGATCGGCGTGCTCGACATCACCCGCGAAGGGGTGATGGCGCAACCGCAGGACAGCCTGTCGACCCTGATGCTGGCGGCCGGCAACATTGAAAGCCGCCTGTTTGGCCTGTGCCACCCGGAGCAGCTGGTGCTGGCCTTCCACAGCCGCCCGCAGTACCTCAACAGTGCCTGGCACGGCCTGTTGGCCCTGAGCCTGGACGGTGAAGTGCTGGCCGCCAACGATAGTGCCTGCCAGTTGTTGCAGGTGCCGCGCCATGAGCTGATTGGCCGGCGCAGCACTGACCTGCTCGGTGAACGGTCACCTGCGTTCATTGCGCGCCTGTGGCAGGGCGGAGTGAGCAGTGTGCAGACGGCCAAGGGCGAGTTCCACTTCCGTGCCTTGCAGTTGCCACGCCATGGCCGGGTCAATGGCAGCACGCCGGCAAGCAAGCCGGTGCTGGGCAAGCAGTCGCCGGCACTCGACGCCCTGGCCGGTGGTGATCCACGGCTGGCGCGCAACTTGCGCATGGCCCGCCAGGGGCTGGGCAATGGCCTGCCGGTGCTGCTGCTGGGCGAGACCGGTACCGGCAAGGAAGTGGTCGCTCGCGCCTTGCACCAGGCCAGCCCGCGTGCCGACAAACCGTTTGTGGCAGTCAACTGCGCGGCCATTCCCGAAGGGCTGATCGAGTCCGAGCTGTTCGGCTACCGTGAGGGCGCCTTCACCGGTTCGCGCCGGGGTGGCATGGTCGGACGGCTGATGCAGGCCCATGGCGGCACGCTGTTTCTCGACGAAATCGGCGACATGCCGCTGGCCCTGCAAGCACGCCTGCTGCGGGTATTGCAGGAGCGCCGCGTAGCACCATTGGGGGCGGGCGACGAGCAGGACATTGACGTGGCGCTGATCTGCGCCACCCACCGCGACCTCAAGCGCCTGGTCCAGGAACAACACTTCCGTGAAGACCTTTACTACCGGGTGAACGGTGTGTCGTTGCGCCTGCCGGCCCTGCGCGAACGTGATGACCTGGCGGCGATCATCCAGGGCCTGCTGGACAAGGCCGATGCGCGTGGCGTAACCCTTGACCCGGCGTTGACCGCGTTGCTCGAAGGCTTCGACTGGCCAGGCAACATCCGCCAGCTGGAAATGGTGGTGCGCACCGCCCTGGCCATGCGCGAGGACGACGAGCAGGTGCTGACCCTCGATCACCTTACCGACTGCCTGTTGGACGAGCTGGCGAGCAGCACAGCGCCCTCCGGCAGCCTCAAGGACAATGAACTGGAGCAGATCCGCGGTGCTCTGGCACGCCACCAGGGCAACGTCTCGGCCGCCGCCGAGACGCTGGGTATCAGCCGGGCGACGCTGTACCGCAAGCTCAAGCAGTTGCGCGGCTGACGTGGGCGGCCTGTTCGCAAGGCTGGTGGACTCCAGCGACCCTGTACTCATGCGCCAGGCGTTGGCCTGGCTGTATGGTTTCGTGCGCCCACACCGGCGTGCCATCGGCCTGTTGCTCGGTTTGTCGCTGGGTGCATCGCTGCTGGCGCTGGCGCAACCCTGGCTGGTCAAGACTCTGATCGACGAAGGGCTGCTGGCCAAGGATTACCAAACGCTTTGGCACATGGCGGCAATCATGATCGGCGCGGGCCTGCTGGGCACGGTGCTGGCCGGCGTCAACCGCTACCTGCATACGCGCCTGTCGGGGCGCATCCTGTTCGCCCTGCGCGACGATCTTTACCGCCATCTGCAGCAGTTGTCGCCAACCTTCTACGGGCGGCGGCGTATCGGCGACATTCTTTCGCGGCTGGATGGCGATGTGGCAGAGATCCAGCGCTTTGCCGTGGACTCGCTGTTCTCGGCGGTGTCGGCGGTGATCGGCCTGGTGGGTGCGGTGGCGTTGATGCTGATGCTGTCGTGGCAGTTGTCGCTGTTGCTGGCGCTGCTGGTGCCGATCGAGGTGCTGTGGCTGCGCTGGATGCGGCGCAAGGTGGAGCGCGAAGTGCGCAACTTGCGTGAGCGCTCGGCGGATGTGTCGTCTTTTCTGGTCGAGACCCTGCCGGCGATGAAGTTCATCCAGGCGGCCGGCCAGCAAGGCCGGGAAGCAGGGCGCCTGGACCAGCTTGGGCAAGGTTACATGCGCCAGTTGCTGAAGGTGCAGGTGACCGAATTCTTCACCCAGGCCATCCCCGGCACATTGACCTCGTGGTGCCGCGCCTGCGCGTTCCTGGTGGGTGGTTGGTGGGTTATCCAAGGCACCTGGCAGTTGGGCGCGCTGATCGCTTTTTCTACTTACATGGGTATGGCGGTTGGGCCGGTGCAGAGCCTGTTGGGCTTGTACGTGGCGGTGCAGCGCATGGCTGTCAGCCTGGGAAGGGTGATGGAATTGAAGCAGGAAGCGGTAGCGGTACATCAGACCGCCAACCCGCAGCCCATCCCCGTTGGCCCCGGCGAGTTACGCCTCGAGGCGCTGAGCTTTGCCCATGAGGGGCGCCAGGGTGCGGTACTGAAAAACGTGCAGGTGAGCATCCCGGGTGGCCTGAAAGTCGCCATCAGCGGTGCCTCCGGGGTGGGCAAGTCAACCCTGATCGACCTGCTGCAGCGGTTCTACGACCCGGACGCGGGGCGCATCCTGCTGGACGGCGTCGACCTGCGCGACCTTGACCTTGTTGCATTGCGCAGGCAAATCGCTGTGGTCAGCCAGGACATCGTGTTGTTCCGTGGCACCCTGGCGCAGAACCTGGCTTATGGCGTGCCCGAGGCCAGCCGTGACGAACTGGAGCGGGTGGTGCGCCTGGCGCGGCTGGACAGCCTGGTCGACAGCCTGCCATTGGGCCTGGACGGCCTGCTGGGCGAGCGTGGCCAGCAGTTGTCTGGCGGGCAGAAGCAACGTATTGCCATCGCCCGCGCGGTATTGCAGGCCCCGGCGATCCTGGTGCTGGACGAGGCCACTTCGGCGGTGGACGAAGCCACCGAGCGTGAAGTGATCGCGGCCATCGACCAGTTGTTCGCTGGCCGCACGCGTATTCTGATCAGCCACCGGGCTTCGACCCTGGCCGATGCCGACCTGCACCTGCAACTGCATGACGGCCAGTTGCAGAATCTGGCGCAGGAGGTGATCAAACATGGGCACTGACGTACGTGTTGGCATCATCGACAGCGGCTGCTCGCCGGCGCAGGCCAACGGTTTGCTGGGCGCCCGCCGTTTCTGGCTGGAGGACGGCCAGTTGCGCGAAGGTGAAATGCTCCCCGACCAACTTGGGCACGGCAGTGCGGTGCTCGCCAGCTTGCAACACGAGGCCGGTCCGGTGTCGGTGCTGGTGGCCCAGGTGTTCAGCGCCCAGGCCAGCACCAGTGCGTTGCAGGTGGCTGCCGCATTGCTGTGGCTGGTGGAATCGGGGGCCACGCTGGTCAATCTCAGCCTGGGCTTGCAGCAGGACCGGCCCGTGCTGCATCAGGCTTGTGCCGAGGCGCTGGCGGCTGGCGTGCTGTTGTGTGCATCCAGCCCGGCACAGGGTGGGCCGGTATACCCGGCCAGCTACCCGGGTGTGATTCGGCTGACCGGTGATGCGCGTTGTGCGCCCGGCCAGTGGTCCTGGCTTGGCACCCGGCAGGCGGACTTTGGCGGTTATGTGGGGGCGGGCGGCCGAGCGGGTGCGAGCTTGGGCTGTGCGGCTTTGAGCGGAAGGATTGCGGCTTTGCTGCGTGACGAGCCGGGCAGGGATCGCCAGCAGGTCCATGACTGGTTGCGCGATCACGCGGCGTTCATCGGCCCAGAGCGACGGGGGCCCAGCCATGCTTGAGCCGCGCATTGTAGTGCTGGGTGCCGGCCCTGCGGGTGCAGCCACGGCCATTGGCTTGCGGCGGCTGGGTTACACCGTGACGGTGGTGTCGGAGTGGCGCCGTTTCGCGGCAGTTGAAGGCGTTTCGCAGCGGGTGCTGGAGGGCTTGCGGCACGCAGGCCTTGGCGGGGCCTTGAGCCAGGCGGCTATGCCGGCCACCCGCCAGGTGCACTGGAACGGCCAGCACCTGCACATGAACCAGGAGTTTCTGCTCGACCGGCAACGTTTTGACCAGGCGCTGCGCGAAGACCTTCAGCGCGCAGGCGTGCGTGTGGTCGAGGGGCGGGTGCGTGAGGTCGTGCAGGGGGGCGGTCATCATGTGCGCCTGGACGATGGGCAGGTGCTGACCGCTGATTTCCTGGTTGAGGCCCGAGGCCGACAGGCTCCCCTGGCCGCAGACCGCCTGCGTGGGCCGGAAACGGTCAGCTTGCTCAATGTCTGGCAGGGTAGCCCCGGTGCGCCTGCGTCGGCGGTGGAGAGCCTGGAGGATGGTTGGGCGTGGATGGCACGGCTGGAAGATGGCCGCTGTTACTGGCAAGTCACCCAGGACGCTGCCGGGCTGCCGGGGAAAGCTGGGTTGGCAGCTTACTGCGTGGCGTTGCGGGGCCGCAGCGCGTTGGTAGCCGAGCTGTTCGGCGGTCAGGCATTGATCCCGGCACAGGTGCATGCACGCAGCAGTACCGCCATTCTGGCGGGTGAATGTGTCGGGCAGGACTGGATCCGGGTGGGGGATGCTGCCATGGCCGTTGACCCGCTGTCGGGCAACGGGATATTTCAGTCGCTCTCTTCGGCATTACAAGCGCCGGTGGTGATCAATACGTTGCTGCGCAGGCCTGAGCGGGCTGAGCTGGCGCGGCAGTTTCACCAGCAGCGGGTCGAGCAGCTGTTCCTGCGTTTTGCCCGCATTGGCCGGGATTTCTATGCCCAGGAACAAAGCCGGGTGGGGCAACCGTTCTGGGCCCGGCGCCAGGGTTGGCCGGATGCGCACCCCCTGCATCAGGCGGCTGATTGGCAAGCGGTGCGGGTTGAGCGACGGCCTGTACTGCGTGATGGGCTGGTGGATGCAGCAGAGGTGGTGGTGACAGCGGATCAGCCGTTGGGGGTGTGGCATTTGCAGGGGGTGGAACTGGCACCTGTGGTGCAAAAAATACGCAGTGGCCGGCCTGTTGAGGCGGTGTTGTCAGGGCTTGCGGGTGAACAGCAGAGGATAGTGCGGCGGTGGCTGGGGGAGCAGGGGTTGGTTTGAGATTGTCGGGGCTGCGAAGCAGCCCCAGGATGGGTCAGAAGAAGGTACCGACGACCAGTTGCATGTAAGTCCCGGTATCCCGCCCACCCAGCTGCGTGCCGCCATTGGCCGCACTGCGCTCCGGCTTGTAGAACCCCACCACCGGGCTGATCAGCAGGTGGTCGTTGACCATCCATTCCACATACAGGTCCAGCTCGCGCCCGCCAAGGTTGCCCTGGTCGGTGTCCAGCGTGTCGAAGTCGAAGTACAGTGCGCCGACGGTCAGGTTGTCCCGTGGCTTGCCCTTCAGCGCTACATGGTGCACCTGGCTGTTCTTGTTGAACGGCCCGGCATAGTTGGCTGCCACTTCACCCTGGAACCAGGTGCCGTAACCCCGGCTCAGGCCATAGAACAGCGGGTCGAAGCCTTCGGAGAAGCGGCTGTAGCGGTAGGTGGCCGTAGGTGACCAGGGCAATTGGGAGAAGGTCCAGTTGCCCTCCAGGTACCAGGCATTCTCGCGCCCGCCGGTCTTGTCCTGGGTCACGTACTCGGCGGCCAACTCCAGGTCTTTGACGCCCAGGTTGCCGCGCCCGCGCAGGCTGGCGGTGTCCATGCCGTCGCGGTGTTCCAGACCCATGATCTGCGCGTAGCGCTGGTCCACGTCGAGGCCGCGGATCCAGCTCAGGCCGACGGTACCGGTGTCGGTGACGTGCTCCAGGTTGGCTACCGCCAGGGAAGTGTCGGCCTGGTAGTGGTTGTCGGACTTCAACCACATCAGGTCACCGCGCCAGCCCTGGTTGCCACCCAGGCGCAGCACGGCGGTGCGGTCGAAGGCCTTGCGTGCAGCAAGGTAGTAGGCACCGCCGCGATCGAAGTTGGCCCCCAGGTCGACCTTGCCAAGGTTGACCGGGTCACCCTGGATCAGGAAACCATCGCCCAGGGTGACGACCTGGCGGCCACCGGAAATGTCGACGCCATCTTCACCCAGCGCCGGAAACAGGTTGGCCGAGCGCCAGCCCAGGTACAGGTCTTCGATGGCGGTGCGACGTTCGTCGCCCAAGGTCAGGCCGGCGGCGTCGCCATCGCCCCAGGTGGCGGAACTGAGCAGGCTGAAGGCCCCGTAGAGGGTGCCGCTATCGGCCAGGGTCTGGCTGCCGCTGAGGCCGTATTTTACGTAGCCTTCCTGCCAGGCGGTGCTGCCGGGTTGGCGGTTGCCGGCCTGGTTGAAGCTTTCGTCGCTATGGAAGACGCCGAACAGGGCTTCGAGGTCGGCGTTGAGGCTGGTGCCATCGTGGTTGTACAGCTCGTAGGCTTGGGTGGCGGGTGCGGTTAACAGCAGGGCCAATGTGCAGGCGAGTGTGTGCCTCATGGGTTTGCTCCATGGTTTTTATTGTTGTTTTTTTGTTGCCTGTGCCGGCCTCTTCGCGGGTGAACCCGCTCCTACAGGGCATGTGATACCTGGTGTAGGAGCGGGTTTACCCGCGAAGAGGCCGGTACAGGAAAAAGATCAGAGCTTGATCAACACCGATTTCAGCTCCGTGTAATGCTCGATGGCCGCTGAACCCATCTCACGACCAACGCCAGACATCTTGTAGCCACCAAACGGCAGTGCCGGGTCGAGCGCGCTGTGGCAGTTGACCCACACCGAGCCGGACTTGATGCGCGGGATCATGCGGTGCACCGCGGCCAGGTCGTTGGACCAGATGCTTGCACCCAGGCCGTAGGGGTTGTCGTTGGCCATGCCGATCACTTCGTCGATGTCATCGAATGGCATCGCCACCAGCACCGGCCCGAAGATTTCTTCCTGCACCAGGCGATGACGCTGGTCCACATCGACAATCACCGTCGGCTTGACGAAGTAACCAGGCCCGAATCCTTCACCCCCGCAGGCGATAGTGGCGCCCAGTTCGCGGCCAAGCTCAATGTAGCCAGTGACGCGGTCCTGCTGCTTGGCTGAAATCAACGGGCCCATCTGCACCGCCGGGTCCAGCCCGTTGCCCAGCTTCATGGCATTGGCGATCCCGGCGATGTCGGCCACCACGTTGTCGAAGTGCTTGCGGTGCACATACAGCCGCGAGCCTGCGCAGCACACCTGGCCCTGGTTGAAGAAGATCGCCGTGGCCGCACCGGCTGCGGCTTCCTGCAGGTTGGCATCAGGCATGACGATGGTCGGCGACTTGCCGCCCAGCTCCAGGGTGACGCGGGTCATGTTGTCCATGGCCGCCTTGCCGATCAGCTTGCCGACCTCGGTGGAGCCGGTGAAGGTCAGTTTGTCTACGCCGGGGTGGCGGCTGAGCGCGGCGCCGGCGTTCAGGCCGGTACCGGTAACCACGTTGAACACACCGGCCGGGTAGCCGGCCTCGTCGACCAGTTCGGCCAGCTTGAGCACGCTCAGTGGGGTTTCATCGGCAGGCTTGAGCACCACGGTGCAGCCGGTGGCCAGTGCCGGGCCGAGCTTCCAGCAAGCCAGCAGCAGCGGGAAGTTCCAGGCGACGATGGCGCCAACCACGCCCACTGCCTCGCGGCGTACGAAGCCGTGGAACTGGTCGTTGGGCATCAACGGCATGGAGGCTTCGACGGTGCTACCCTCGATCTTGGTGGCCCAGCCCGCCATATAGCGCAGAAAGTCGATGGCCAGTTGCACGTCCATCACCTGGGCCACGGCGGCGCTCTTGCCATTGTTCAGGCATTCCAGTTCGGCCAGCTGACGCGCATCGCGCTCCATCAGGTCGGCCAGGCGCCACAGCAGGTTCTGCCGCTCGCGTGGGCGCATGCGGCTCCAGGGCGAGTCGTCGAAGGCCTGGCGCGCAGCGCGCACGGCGCGGTCGACATCTTCGGCCTCGGCGGCCGGCACTTCACCCAGCACCTCGCCGGTGGCCGGGTTGCGGAACGACAGGGTTCGACCGCTGGCGGCGTCCTGCCAGTCGGCACCGATGCGCATCTTCAGCTTGCGTTCGAGAAAGGCGCGGGTGGCAGGCAGGATGGGCAGTTCGGAAAGCATGGGGCTGTGCCTCTTGTCATTGGATGTGACGGGCACTGGCGCAATGGCCGTGCCAACGTGGGCAGATGGCCGCAAAGCGTTGTGGGCGTTGGGTTTTGTCTGAGCGCAAGGCTGCGATTGCCGGGTTGCCCTGTTGCACATTGAGACGATGTGAGACGGTGGTGAAACAGTGGCTGTTCGGCGTCTTCGCGGGCCCTGTCTCAACATGAAACACCCTGTCGCGAAATGGCACGCTGCAAATGGCCATCCCGGCTGCTGGCCAAACCTCGAAAACCGCTTAAAAGGTTGAAAGGAAACGTTTTTACCGCAACTGGCACAGTTCCTGTATCACAACCGTCACATGCACACCTGCTGTACCAAAGCGTGCGAAAACGATAAGAACAACAACCGTGGAGGTCTGACCTTGAAGACGACTCGACTCCGGCGGCATGCGGGCAAACTGGCGCTGGTCGCCGCCGCGCTGCTGAGCACCCAGGCCATGGCGGCCGAGCAGGGCCCGAGCCTGTTGCAGAACAAGTGCATGGGGTGCCATATCCCCGAAGGCAACGACACCTATAGCCGCATCAGCCACCAGCGCAAGACGCCGGAAGGCTGGCTGATGAGCATCGCCCGCATGCAGGTGATGCATGGCCTCCAGATCAGCGACGACGACCGTCGCACGCTGGTCAAATACCTGGCCGACAAGCAGGGCCTGGCGCCTAGCGAAACCGATGGCGTGCGTTACGCCATGGAGCGCCGGCTCAATACCGTCGAGCACTTCGACACCCAGCTCAGCGAGACCTGTGGCCGTTGCCACTCGGGTGCTCGTGTTGCCTTGCAACGGCGTCCGGCCAAGGAGTGGGAACACTTGGTCAACTTCCACCTTGGCCAATGGCCGTCCCTTGAATACCAGGCCCAGGCGCGTGACCGCGACTGGCTGCCGATCGCCCTGCAGCAAGTGGTGCCGGACCTTGCCAAGCGTTACCCGATGGAAAGCACGGCCTGGGCCGAATGGCAGAAGGCCAAACCCAAGGCGGACGTACTGCCGGGGCAGTGGGCATTCAGCGGCCATATGCTGGCCAAGGGCGATGTACGTGGGGTGATGAGCGTCACGGCCGGAGAGGGCGATACCTTCAAGGTCGAGGTCAAGGGCGCTTACGCCGACGGTACACCGTTCAACGGCAGCGGCTCGGCCATCCTGTACAACGGTTATGAATGGCGCGGCAATGTGAAGGTTGGCGATACCAACCTGCGCCAGGTGTTCGCTGCGCTGGATGGCGAAATGAAAGGCCGTATGTTCGAAGCCGATCACGATGAGCGCGGCCTGGACTTCAGCGCCGTGAAGGAAGGCAAGGCGCAGTTGCTGGCGGTGCAACCGGCGTTCATCAAGGCCGGCGGCGAAAGCGAAATTACCCTGGTTGGCAGCGGCCTGTCTGGCAAGCCGGACCTGGGCGCCGGGGTGGAAGTGACCGAAGTGCTGGAGCAGACCCCGACCCTGGTAAGGGTCAAGGCCCGCGCCGCGGCCGATGCCAGGCCAGGCCTGCGCGAGGTGGCGGTAGGTGCGCTCAAGGGCGTGAACCTGGCGGTTTACGACAAAGTCGACGAAGTGAAGGTCGTGCCGGCGTTCTCCATCGCGCGCATTGGCGAGAACGGCGCCTCCGTGCCGAAAGTGCAGGGGCGTTTCGAGGCCGAAGCCTGGGGCAAGGATGCCGATGGCCAGCCGCTGCGTATCGGCTACCTGCCGGCCAGTTGGAAGGTCGAGCCGTTCAACGAGCGTGCTGTCGAGGATGAAGACGTCAAGTTCGCCGGGCAGATGCAGGCCGATGGCGTGTTCGTGCCAGGCGGTGCCGGGCCCAACCCGGAGCGCAAGATGATGACCAACAACGCCGGTAACCTCAAGGTCATCGCCACGCTGGCCGACGGTGGCCAGACCGGCGAAGGGCACATGATCGTCACCGTACAGCGCTGGAACAACCCGCCGCTGCCATAACGGCAGGCTGCAACGGTTTTCCAACGGATCGATTATCGGGAGGTCGCCATGGGCGTACTACTGAACCTGGTCGAACGCAACCTGCACGAAGTACAGGTTGATGCCGACCGCATGCTGTTCCACATCCCCAGCAGTTCGCTGTTCACCGCTGATGCGGTGACCGGCGGCATCATCGACACCTTGCGCAAGCAAGGCTGCTCGGCCGAGGAGCTGATGCAGCGCCTTGGCCAGCAGTTTGCCGGAGACGATATCCAGGACACCCTGCGCGAGCTGATCGCGCTGGAGCTGGTCAGTGACGGCTCGCCGCTGACCCCGGAAATCGCCCTCAGGCAGGTCGAGCGCACCGCGCTGAACACCGTGGTGCTCAACGTCAACACCGGCTGCAACCTCAGCTGCACCTATTGCTACAAGGAAGACCTGGACAAGCCTTCCGCCGGCAAAAAGATGAGCACCGCCACCGCCGAAGCCTCGGTGGAGATGCTGCTCAAGGAATCACCCAACGAGCAGCGCTACAGCGTGGTGTTCTTCGGTGGTGAACCGCTGTCCAACCGGCCGTTGATCGAGCACATGGTGGCTTACTGCGAGCGGCGTTTCGCCGAAGCGGGCAAGCAGGTGGAGTTCATCATGACCACCAACGCTACCTTGCTGACCGAAGAAATCATCGATTGGCTCAACGCCCACCGCTTCGGCCTGTCGATCAGCATCGATGGCCCCAAGACCGTGCACGACCGCAACCGTATCACCGTGGGCGGGCAGGGCACCTATGACGTAGTGCGGCGCAAGGCCGACCTGCTGCTGTCGCGCTATACCAGCCGCCCGGTGGGCGCGCGGGTTACGCTGACCCGTGGCATTACCGACGTTGAAACCATCTGGAACCACCTGTTCAACGAAATGGGTTTTGCCGAGGTTGGCTTTGCCCCGGTTACCTCCGGCGACATGGCCGACTTCAACCTCACTGGCGAAGAGCTGGTGCAGGTCTTCGCCAACATGAAGGCACTCGGCCGGCGCTACCTGGAGGCGGCACTGGAGCACCGCAACATCGGCTTCTCCAACCTGCACCAGTTGATCACCGACATCCACGAAGGCCACAAGAAGGCCCTGCCGTGTGGCGCCGGGTTGAAGATGCTGGCGGTGGACCACGAAGGTGAGCTGAACCTGTGCCACCGCTTCACCGGCTCCAGCCTGCCCACCTTCGGTAACGTGCACCAGGGCGTGAAGCAGGTGCAGCTCAACGACTTCCTGTCGCAGCGCCTGGACCGCAGCAACACCGGCTGTGAAAGCTGCCGTATTCGCAACCTGTGCTCCGGCGGCTGCTACCACGAAAGCTATGCGCGCTACGGCGACCCGCAGCACCCGACTTACCACTACTGCGAACTGATGCGCGACTGGGTGGACTTCGGCATTGAAGTCTACAGCCGCATCATGGCCGTCAACCCGGCCTTCATCGATCGCTACATCACCCCGCGGAAGGCGCATTGACATGAAGCACTTGAAGCCCCTGAACAACAAGGCGCGCATCCTGGAGCAGGCCGCCGCCGAAGACCGTGTCGAAGAAGTGATGGCAATGAGCGCGGTGGCAGGCTGCACGGCCACTACCGACCCGGGCTGGGAGGTGGACGCCTTTGGCGGCGTGAGCTCGCTGTGCCAGCCGATGGAGGCCGACCTTTATGGTTGTTCGGACCCTTGCTGGTGGCCGGCCCAGGTGCCGGACATGATGAGCACCTACCAGGACTGGAACGCCCAGGCGACCAACTCGGCAGAGGACTGGCGCAACCTCGGCACCGTGTTCCCGAAAGACAAGTGACGGCCCAACAAGAATGACAAGGGGAAACCGCATGAAAGCTGGACGCTGCGCGCCATTGGCGCTCACCATCGCCGCCATGGCTTGCGCCGGGCTGGCACAGGCCGACGACACTGGCCCGGCACTGAAGGCTGGCCACGAATACATGATCGTGACCAACTACCCGAACAACCTGCATGTGGTCGATGTGGCCAGTGACACGGTCTTCAAAAGCTGCCGGATGCCCGACAAGTTCGGCCCTGGCACCGCAATGATGGCGCCGGACAACCGCACCGCCTACGTGCTCAACAACCATTACGGCGACATCTACGGCATTGACCTGGACACCTGCAAGAACACCTTCCACGCCAACCTGTCCAGCGTAGCCGGTGAAGTTGGCCGGTCGATATACTCGTTCGCCATCAGCCCCGATGGCAAAGAGGTGTACGCCACGGTCAACCCGACCCAGATGCTGAACGACCATTACGTGGTCAAACCACCGCGGCTGGAGGTGTTCAGCACCGCTGATGGCCTTCAGGCCAAGCCCGTACGCACCTTCCCGATGCCGCGCCAGGTGTATCTGATGCGCGCCTCCGACGATGGCAGCCTGTACGTTGCCGGGCCGGATATTTACAAGATGGACGTGAAGACCGGCAAATACACGGTGGCCCTGCCGTTGCGCAACTGGAACCGCAAAGGTTACAGCGCCCCGGATGTGCTGTACTTCTGGCCGCATCAGAGCCCGCGCCATGAGTTCACCATGCTGTACACCATTGCCAGGTTCAAGGATGACAAGCAGGACCCGGCCACCGCCGAACCGCTGTATGGCTACCTGAGCATCGACCTGAAGACCGGCAAGACCCACACCCAGGAGTTCGCCGACCTGACCGAGCTGTACTTCACCGGCCTGCGCTCGCCCAAGGACCCGAACCAGATCTACGGCGTGCTCAACCGCCTGGCCAAGTACGACATCAAACAGCGCAAGCTGATCAAGGCGGCTAATCTGGAGCACACCTACTACTGCGTGACGTTCGACAAGAAGGGCGACAAGCTTTACCTGGGTGGCACCTTCAATGACCTGGCGGTTTTCAACCCGGATACGCTGGAAAAGGTGAAGAACATCAAGTTGCCGGGTGGTGACATGTCTACCACGACGCCGCAGGTGTTCGTTCGCTAAAACGGTGTGTGCTTCTTCGCGGGTAAACCTACAAAGGACGGCGCCACATTTGAGGCCGGTGCAGCTTTTTGTAGGAGCGGGTTCACCCGCGAAGAAGCCAGCACAGAAAACACAAGAACAACAAGAGAACGCCCATGCCCCAGCCAAGCTACACCCAGGGCAACCAGGACAAGCCCCTGCTGACCCAATGCATCGGCGACGCCTTCGACGCCACCGTGGCCCGCTTCCCCGACCGTGAGGCGCTGGTGGTGCACCATCAGGCCCTGCGCTACACGTGGCGGCAACTGGGCGACGCCGTCGACCAGCACGCCCGCGCGCTGCTGGCCTTGGGCGTGCAGCCCGGTGACCGTCTTGGCATCTGGGCACCCAACTGCGCCGAGTGGTGCATTACCCAGTTCGCCAGCGCCAAGGTTGGCGCGATCCTGGTCAACATCAACCCGGCCTATCGCTCCAGCGAACTGGACTATGCCCTTGGCCAGTCCGGCTGCCGCTGGGTGATCTGTGCCGACGCCTTCAAGACCTCCGATTACCACGCCATGCTGCAGGGCCTGCTCCCGGGCCTGGCCAGCAGCCAACCGGGCGCGCTGATCTGTGAGCGCTTCCCCGAGCTGCGTGGCGTGGTCAGCCTGGCGCTGTCCCCACCGCCAGGGTTTATGGCCTGGCACGCATTGCAGGCCCTTGCCGAGGTCGTCAGCAGCGAGGCCCTGGCCGCACGCCAGGCACAACTGCGTTGCGACGACCCGATCAACATCCAGTACACCTCAGGCACCACCGGTTTCCCCAAGGGAGCCACCCTTAGCCACAGCAATATCCTCAACAACGGGTACATGGTCGGTGAAAGCCTGGGCCTTACCGAGCACGATCGGCTGGTGGTGCCGGTGCCGCTGTATCACTGCTTCGGCATGGTCATGGCCAACCTCGGCTGCATGACCCACGGCAGCGCATTGATTTACCCCAGCGATGCCTTCGACCCGCTAGCCACGTTGCGGGCAGTGGCGCAGGAAAAAGCCACTGCGCTGTATGGCGTGCCGACCATGTTCATTGCCGAGCTGGACCATCCGCAGCGTGGTGAATTCGACCTGTCGAGCCTGCGCACCGGGATCATGGCCGGCGCGACCTGCCCGATCGAGGTGATGCGCCGGGTGATTGGCGAGATGCACATGGCCGAAGTGCAGATTGCCTATGGTATGACCGAGACCAGCCCGGTGTCTTTGCAGACCGGTGCCGCTGACGACCTGGAGCGTCGCGTGACCAGCGTCGGTCGCACCCAGCCCCGGCTGGAGAGCAAGGTGGTGGACGCCGAAGGCAACACTGTCCCGCGTGGCGAGATTGGCGAACTGTGCACCCGCGGCTACAGCGTGATGCTGGGTTACTGGAACAACCCCAAAGCCACCGCCGAGAGCATCGACGTAGACGGCTGGATGCACACCGGCGACCTGGCGGTGATGGACGAGCAGGGCTATGTGTGTATTGTCGGGCGCAGCAAGGACATGATCATTCGCGGCGGCGAGAACATTTACCCGCGCGAGCTGGAGGAGTTCTTCTTCACCCACCCGGCGGTGGCCGATGTGCAGGTGATTGGCGTGCCGTGCAGCAAGTACGGTGAAGAGATCGTGGCCTGGGTGCGGCTGCACCCGGGGCATACTGCCAGTGAAGAAGCATTGCGTGAGTGGGCGAGGGCAAGGATTGCACACTTCAAGGTGCCCCGGTATTTCCGTTTTGTCGACGCGTTCCCGATGACGGTTACGGGCAAGGTGCAGAAATTCCGGATGCGCGAGATCAGTGTCGAAGAGCTGTCTTCCAGATGACCTTCTTACGCGCGCAAGGTGAAAGCAACAGCCTTGTGCGCGGTAGCCTGTAGGAGCGGGTTTACCCGCGAAAGGGCCAGCCCTGCTAGCCCGTATCCCTGGCCATTCACTGTTGCCGCCGCCACCGTATTCGCGGGTAAACCCGCTCCTACACCTGATCGGTGGCGGACACACATCGGTGGTTGGACACAGGCCGTCGTAGGAGCGGGTTTACCCGCGAACACCGGCAGAGCCGGTGCCATCCACCGCAGTGGTTTCTTCGCGGGCATGCCCGCTCCCACAAGATCACCACAGTCCTGAAGTGTTGTGTATTACCTGTGGGTGCGGTGTCATGCCCTCAGTCTTGCAGCCGTTCCGGGCTGTTGAAGTTGCTTAGCCGGCGATCACTCTCGGCGCACTCCAGCCCTTGCACCGCCTCGCGCAGCAGGGCCTTCTGCAAACTTCGCTCACCTGCTGCCCAGGCCTGCTCCAACACCGGCAACACCCGCTTGGGCAGTACGCTGAACATCGGCTGCCAGAAACCACCCTGACGCACCATTGCCGCGCTGTTACCGGTCACTGCCAGCCGCAGCAGGCCCTCGATCAATTCGCGATCAACCAGCGGCGCATCGCAGGCCAGCACCACCACCCACCCATGACGCGCCACCCTGAGCCCGGCAATCACCCCCGCCAGCGGCCCGGGGAAGTCGGCTTCTGCATCGCCCACCAACCGGTCGGCGTATGGCCGGTAAGCCGCCTGGTTACGATTGCAGGAAATCACCAGGTCGTCGCTCAGTGGCCGCACCACTCGATGAACATGTGCAATCAACGGCTCGCCTTGCCAGTCCACCAGGCCCTTGTCACGGCCGCCCATGCGCTGGCCGCGGCCACCGGCGAGAATGAGGATGGAGCAGGGGGGGAGTGCGTCAGGCATGAAAAAGGGTTCCGGGCAGTCATTGCCGGGAACCCTCCCATTTCACGCGGGGCTTGTCCAGTCAGCTTTCGCGGGGCACGGGTTGCCCGTCGCTGTCATGCGCCTGGCGTCGCCCGGACAGGCGCATCACCACCACGAAGAACACCGGCACGAACACCACCGCCAGGGTGGCGCTGAGCATGCCGCCGATCACCCCGGTGCCGATCGCCTGCTGGCTGGCAGAGCTTGCGCCGCTGGCGATGGCCAGCGGCACCACGCCGAGGATGAACGCCAGCGAAGTCATCACGATCGGCCGCAGGCGCAGGCGGGCCGCTTGCACGGCGGCGTCGGCGGCGTCCACGCCCTGGTCAACCAGATGCTTGGCGAACTCGATGATCAGGATGGCGTTCTTCGCCGACAGGCCGATCAGGGTAATCAGGCCAACCTTGAAGAACACGTCGTTGGGCATGCCGCGCAAGGTCACTGCCAGCACCGCACCCAGCACACCGAGCGGAACGACCAGCAGCACCGCAGTCGGAATCGACCAGCTTTCGTACAGTGCAGCCAGGCACAGGAACACCACCAGCAGCGACAGCGCCATCAGCAGGGGGGCCTGGCTACCGGACAGCCGCTCCTGCAGTGACAGGCCGGTCCATTCCAGGCCGGTACCGGCCGGTAGCTGCGCCACCAGCCGCTCGACTTCGGCCATGGCCTCGCCCGAGCTGTAGCCGGCGGCTGGCTCGCCTGAGATCGACACCGCCGGGTAACCGTTGTAGCGGGTCAGCTGCACCGGGCCGCTGACCCACCGGGCCTGAACGAACGCGCCCAGTGGCACCATCTTGCCGCTGTCGTTGCGCACGTGAATGTTCAGCAAGTCTTCGACCTGGCTGCGCTGGTCACCTTCGGCTTGCACCACCACCCGCTGCATACGGCCCTGGTTGGGGAAATCGTTGACGTAGCTGGAGCCCACGGCCACGTCCAGCACCGTGCCGATATCGGCAAACGACACCCCCAGTGCGTTAGCCTGGCGGCGGTCGATTTCCAGTTGTACCTGCGGGCTTTCCGCCAGCGAGGCTTCGCGCACGTTGGTCAGCACCTTGCTTTTGCTGGCGCTTTCGAGCAACTGGTCACGGGCAGCCATCAGCTCGGCGTGGCCCATGCCGCCACGGTCCTGAAGGCGAAATTCGAAGCCGGTCGACTCACCGAGGCCGTCGATGGGCGGCGGCAGTACCGAGTAGGCTATCGCGTCCTTGAGCTGGGTGAAGGCCATGGTCGCGCGGTCGGCGATCGACTGCGCGCTGTCGTCGGCGCTGCGCTCGGACCAGTCCTTGAGGGTGGTGAAGGCCAGCGCCGCGTTCTGCCCGCTACCGGAGAAGCTGAAGCCCAGGATCAAGGTGGTGTTGCCCACGCCCGGTTCTTCGGTGTTATGCGCCTCGATCTGCGCGGCTACCTGTTCGGTGCGCATGCGGCTGGCGCCCGGCGGCAGTTGAATGTCGGTGATGGTGTAGCCCTGGTCTTCAGTGGGCAGGAACGCCGTAGGCAGCTGGCTGAAACCGTAGCCCAGCACCGCCAGCAGCACCGTGTACACCAACAGGTAGCGGCCGCTGCGCTTGAGCGCCTGCACCACCCAGCGCTGGTAGCCGTTGCTCATGCTTTCGAAGCGGCGATTGAACCAGCCGAAGAAGCCTTTGCGTTCATGGTGCTCGCCCTTGGCCACGGGTTTGAGCAGGGTGGCGCACAATGCCGGGGTCAGGCTGAGGGCGAGAAACGCCGAGAACAGGATCGACACTGCCATCGACAGCGAGAACTGCTGGTAGATCACCCCCACCGAGCCTTGCATGAAGGCCATGGGCAGGAATACCGCCACCAGCACCAGCGTGATGCCGACGATTGCACCGCTGATCTGGCCCATGGCCTTGCGCGTGGCTTGCTTGGGGGGCAAGCCTTCTTCGGCCATGATGCGCTCGACGTTCTCTACCACCACGATGGCATCGTCGACCAGAATGCCGATGGCCAGCACCATGCCGAACAGTGTCAGCACATTGACCGAGAAGCCCAAGGCCAGCATCACGGCGAAGGTGCCCATCAATGCTACCGGCACGACCAGGGTCGGGATCAGCGTGTAGCGCAGGTTCTGCAGGAACAGGAACATGACTGCGAACACCAGCAGCATGGCCTCGAACAGGGTGTTGATGACCTGCTCGATCGATACCTTGACGAACGGCGAGGTGTCGTAGGGGATGTCGTACTTGACGCCTTCCGGGAAGTAGCGCGCCAGGTCCTGCATCTTCGCCCGCACCAGGGTGGCGGTTTCCATGGCGTTGGCGCCGGGCGACAACTGCACGCTGAAGGCGGTGGCCGGTTTGCCGTTCAGGCGCGTGCCGTACTGGTATTCCTGGGCACCGATTTCAACCCGGGCGACATCCCCGATGGTGACCGTGGAGCCGTTCGGGTTGGCGCGCAGGACAATGGCAGCAAACTCTTCGGGGCTGCTCAACTGGCCTTTGACCACCACGTTGGCGGTGATTTCCTGGGTGCTGCGGCTGGGCAGATCGCCGATGCTGCCAGGGGCGACCTGGGCGTTCTGCGCGGCGATGGCTTCGGCCACATCGTTGGGCGTGAGGTTGAACCCGATCAGCTTGCGCGGGTCGATCCAGATGCGCATGGCCCGTTCGGAGCCATACAACTGGGCCTTGCCGACGCCCTTGAGGCGGCGGATTTCGTCCATCACGTTACGTGCAAGGATGTCCGACAGCGCGGTTTCATCGAGCTTGCCGTCTTCGGAGGTGAGGGTCGCCAACAGCAGGAAGCCGGTGGACACTTTCTCGACCTGCAGGCCCTGCTGGGTGACTGGGCGTGGCAGGCGCGACTCGACCACTTTCAGACGGTTCTGCACATCGACCTGAGCCAGGTCCGGGTGGGTGCCCGGGGCGAAGGTGGCGGTGATGGTGGCGCTGCCCAGGCTGCTCTGCGACTCGAAGTACAGCAGGTTGTCGGCGCCATTGAGCTCCTGCTCGATCAGGCTGACCACGCTTTCGTCCATGGTCGCTGCCGAGGCGCCTGGGTACACGGCGTAGATTTCCACCTGCGGCGGAGCCACGTTGGGGTATTGGGCCACCGGCAGCTGCGGGATGGCCAGCGCGCCGGCCAGCAGGATGAACAGTGCGACCACCCAGGCGAATACCGGGCGATCGATGAAGAATTGCGGCATGAATCAGGCCCTCACTGGCCGGTATGCTGTGCGATGGGTGGGGCAGCGGGCGTATTGTCGACCTGCACCTGGTCACCGGCCTTGACGTGCTGCAGGCCCTCGACCACCACCCGCTCGCCGGCCGCCAGGCCCTCGCTGACGATCCAGCGGTCGCCTTGGGCGCTGCCCAGTACAACCTGGCGGTCGCTGACCCGGGCTTGCGGGTCTACCACCAGCACCTTGGGCACACCGGCGCTGTCGCGCAGGATGGCGCGTTGCGGCACGCTCAGGCCCTTGGGTTGCACCGCTTGCTCCAGGCGTACCCGCACGTAGCTGCCAGGCAGCAGGTCGAGGTCCGGGTTGGGGAACTCGCTGCGCAGGGTGATCTGGTTGGTGCTGGGGTCGACGCTGATGTCGGAGAAAAGCAGCTTGCCCGGCAGCGGGTAGGCGCTGCCGTCATCCTGGATCAGCGTGGCGCGTGCCTGGCCGTCGCCCACCTGTTGCAATTCGCCAGCGCGCAGGGCGCGGCGCAGCGCGTTGAGCTCACGGGTAGACTGGGTGACATCGGCATGGATCGGGTCCAGCTGCTGGATGGTCGCCAGCGGGGTGGTTTCGTTTTGCCCGACCAGCGCGCCTTCGGTGACCTGGGCGCGGCCGATACGGCCGGAAATCGGCGCGGTCACGGTGGCATAGCCGAGGTTCAACCGGGCGCGCTCCAGCGCCGCCCTGGCTTCGGCCACTTCGGCATCGGCCTGCAAGAAACTGGCCTTGGCGTTGTCGTACTCCTGGCGGCTGACGGCTTTGTCGTCGACCAGTTCGCGGTAGCGCTGTTCTTGCAGGCGCGCCTGGTACCGGGTGGCCTCGGCCTTGGCCAGCGTGGCGCGGGCGCTGTCGTGGTCGGCCTTGAACGGCGCCGGGTCGATCAGGAACAGTACATCACCCTGCTTGACGTCGCTGCCTTCGCGGTACACCCGCTTGAGCACCACACCTGCGACCCGCGCACGCACTTCGGCGGTGCGTGGCGCGAGGATACGGCCGCTGAGTTCACTGCTGATGGCCAGTGGCTGCAGTTGCAGGGTTTCCACGCGCACCTGCGCAGTGGGAGCCTGTTCGTCTGGTTCGGCGCTGTCGCTGCAACCGGCCAGGGACAGGCTCAGCAATGCCATGAGCGCCAACGGGCGCAGGCACGGGGAGAGGGTAGTAGGCATGCGGATCTTCCGATGATGACCGTGTATATGCTAAGGCAGACGCTGCCTGGGCGGCTGTTAATACCTGTAGGGCGAGTGTGAAAAAGTGTGAAGAATGATCCTGTCGAGTGGTCGGGTTCTATATTCTGCACAGGCTTATTTCAACCCAGACTCCCAAGCACCTATGCCGAACATTTTCCTGGTCGAAGACGACAGCGCCCTGTCCGAGCTGATCGCCAGCTACCTGCAACGCAACGACTTCCATGTCCAGGTGATCGCCCGGGGCGATCATGTGCTGGACGAGTACCGTCGGCAAAGGCCTGACCTGGTCATCCTTGACCTGATGCTGCCGGGCATCGATGGCCTGCAGCTGTGCAGGCTGCTGCGCCAGGAGTCGCAGACCCTGCCAATTCTTATGCTGACGGCCCGCGACGACAGCCATGACCAGGTGCTTGGCCTGGAAATGGGGGCCGACGACTACGTGACCAAACCCTGTGAGCCACGCGTGCTGCTGGCCCGCGTGCGCACGTTGCTGCGCCGCAGCAGTGTCCACGAGCCGCGCCTGGAAAACGACCTGATCCTGATCGGTGGCCTGCGCATCGACCTGGCTGAGCGTACGGTGAGCTGGCGCGGCGAAGAGGTGGAGCTGTCCAGCGGCGAGTACAACCTGCTGGTGGTGCTGGCGCGCAATGCCGGTGAGGTGATGAACCGCGACCGTATCCTGCAACAGTTGCGTGGCATAGAGTTCAATGGCACCGATCGCTCCGTTGATGTGGCCATTTCCAAACTGCGGCGCAAGTTCGACGACAACGCCGGCGAAGCGCGCAAGATCAAGACCGTGTGGGGCAAGGGCTACCTGTTCAGCCGTGTCGAGTGGGAGTGCTGACCGGCCATGCTCAAGATCCTGGTGCGGCTGTACCTGGTGATCATCGTCGCCTACGCTGGCGCGTTGCTGTTCATCCCTGACACCATCGTCGGCCTGTTCCGCGACCGGTTCATGGCCTACAACCTGGACCAGGCCAAGGGTGTACAAGCGTTGATCGTGCGCCAGTTCCGCCAGGCCCCGCGTGAGCAGTGGCCAGCGGTGGAGCAAGAGCTGGCCAGTGATTTCGCGCCGCTGCAATTGCAGCTGCTGCGCATGGACCAGGCCGGTTTGAGCGATGAAGAGCAGGCGCGACTGGAGCATGGTCTGCACGCAGTGCGTATTGCTGAGTGGGGCTATTACGAAACGGTGCTGGCGCCGCTGGACGGGGAGTGGCTGGTAAGCCTGCATTCCCCGCCAGACCCGCTGGACATCAACGTGCTGTCGTGGGGCGTAACCGTATTGATCGGTGCAGCCATGTTAGGCTGCCTGCTGCTGTGGGTTTGGCCGCACTGGCGTGATCTGGAGCGCCTCAAAGAGACCGCTCGGCGCCTGGGCCAAGGGCAGATGGCCGAGCGCACGCACATTTCGCCTCACTCCAACATTGGTGAACTGGCCGGGGTATTCGACACCATGGCCAGTGACCTTGAACGCCACGTTAACCAGCAGCGTGAGCTGCTCAATGCGGTATCGCACGAGTTGCGCACGCCACTGACCCGGCTGGATTTCGGCCTGGTGCTGCTGTTCGACGAAGTGCCGCCAGCCAGCCGCAAGCGCCTGCTGGAGCTGGTCGGGCATGTGCGCGAGCTGGATGAGCTGGTGCTGGAACTGCTGTCCTACAGCCGGTTGTACAACGCCGACCAGGCGCGGGAGCGGGTGGAGGTATCGCTGCTGGAGCTGGTCGACAGTGTGCTTGGCGGCTTCGCCGAGGAACTCGATGGCCGGGGTATCCAGTGGGAAGTGCGGGCCGAGGGTGAGTTGCCGCGCTTTGTACTGGACCCGCGGCTGACGGCGCGTGCGGTGCAGAACCTGGTGCGCAATGCCATGCGCTATTGCGATGAAAGCCTGTTGCTGCGCTTGCGCCTGGAAGCCGACGGCGCCTGCCTGCTGACGGTGGAGGATGACGGGATTGGCGTGCCTGTGGAGGAGCGCGAGCGGGTGTTCCAGCCGTTCTATCGCCTGGACCGCAGCCGCGATCGCAACACCGGTGGTTTTGGCCTTGGGTTGGCAATCAGCCGGCGGGCGATCGAGGGGCAGGGTGGCACCTTGACTCTGGCGCAGTCGGCGCTGGGTGGGGCGCAGTTCAGGATTCGTTTGCCCGCCGGATGATAGGTTGGCTGCAACCGCGCAGGGACCGGGCCTGCTAATCCTGCTCTGCCAGTTGGCTGGACCACAATACAAAGCGATCCTTGCCGGTGTGTTTGGCTTCATATAGCGCCTGGTCGGCGCGGACCAGTGCTGTAGTCAGGCTCTCTCCCCGGTCAACCCTGGCCAGACCAATGCTGATGGTGACCGGGTGCTCGCCAACGTCCTCGCGCACGCGCTGGCACAGCGCTGCCACTCGCTGCTCGGCTCCTTGCTGATCCAGCCCTTCAAAGAAGATCGCAAACTCTTCCCCCCCCAGCCGGGCAAACGCTTGATCGGCCATGCTCGCCTTGATATGCAGGGCCACGCGCTTGAGCACTTCATCGCCCACGTCATGGCCGAAGCGGTCATTGACCCGCTTGAAATTGTCGATATCGATCATCGCCAGGAACTGCCCGGACGTCGCCATCCGCAGTTGGCGGTCGGCCTGGGCCATGAACGAGCGGCGGTTGGGAATGTTGGTCAGGGCATCGACGTAGGCTTGCTCCAGCAACACCTTGGACAGGTAGAAATTGTGCAGCTTGGTTTTGCGGATCTGCAGGTAGCTGTAGCTGACCAGGCCGCTTAGAAACACGGCATAGCTGATCAGCATGGCGCCTTCGAGCCCGTCGGGCGCTATGCGGGTGTGGTAGAACGGACAAAGCACCACCCAGGTGATGACCATGGCGCAGAAGAATGACCAACGCCGCACCGGCAGCACCGACATGGCATACAGCACGGTGGATACCCCAAGCACCAACCACACCGGGCGCAGGGCTATCGGGATGCCTTCGATCACCAGGCGCATGCCCATGGTGATGACGGTAATGAACAGTAGGTTGAGCACGTCGAAGTGATGGCTGCGGCGGGTGAAACGCAGCACCACGATCAGGCCGCCGAGCAGGGTGATGAACAGAAAGGACAGCCAGGTGAAGCCTTGGCCGCCGAGGAAGCTGACGATCAGGTCGAAGACCAGCCAGATCAGGACGCTGATGCAGAACACCAGCAGGCAGAACGAGCGCATGGACTCGAATTCGTGCTGGCGGAACTCGGCGCGCAGCGCCGCAGGCGCGACCTGCTGGCGTACGTGTGCTTCGATGGTCTTGAGCATCGGGGGCTCCTGAGGCTACTACTTTTTCAGGCCTGGACCTTTCGCGGGCAAACCCGCTGTTACAGGGACCGTACGGTTTGGGGGCCTGTGGGTTCACCCGCGAAGAGGCCGGCCCTGGCGACTCATTGCTGTGGCAAGACACCTTGGGCCCAGGGCCGGTAGCGCAAGGCAAACACAGCCTCGGCATGGCACCCGCTACCCAGCCTGGGCTCGGCAGGCTCCGCCCGAAACGCCTGATCCGGTGCGCTCACCTGGCGGAACGCCTCGCGCACCACTCCCACCCGGCACGGTAGGGCCTGCTCATAGCCCTGACGTACCAACACCGGCAAACGCCCGGTGCCGGCGCCATCCTGCCACCACACAGTCAAGCCCAAGCCGGCCAGTTGATCCAGCCAGACGGCATTGACCCGCGGCGACAGCTTGCCTGCGCTGAAGGCGCTGATATGCAACGGTTTGTCCAACTGGCGGTTGAAGGCCTGTAGCTGGCTGTACAGCGCATCACGCCGTTCGGCCTCGCGTAGATGCTGGTCGTCCAGTTCCATGGGCAGGTACCAGCCATCCACTGGCAACTGCCAGGCCTGGCGCAGTTGCTGGTACTGGCTGAGCGAGCGCCCCAGCTGCGCTTTCCAGTAGCTGTTCAGGCCTTCGCCATCCAGCTCGTCGAGGCGCTGGTAGTAGGCCGGGTCCATGTACAGCCCCAGCACCAACTGCAGGCCTTCGGCACGCGCCGTGCGCAGGCTGTTGGCCAGCCAACCTTTGGCTCCGCCGAAATCGCTGTCGCCATAGGCACTCCATTGCACGATCAGGGTTTTGCCACCTTGGGCCGCGGTGGCTTGCCACAGGTGCTGCCACTGGGCAGGCGTGACGCTGGCATCGCGGTTCAGGGGTTGGTAGAACAGGCGCTGGTCAGCTGTGGCCGGTAGGCACAGGGCCAGCAGGCAGAAGGCGATGAGCGCACGCATCAGAAGGTCATCTCCGCACCGACCAGCACGCCGTTGGCGCGCTCGTAAAGGTTACCGCCCAACGATTGCTGGTACTCGGCACGCACTTTCAGCGAGCCGCGGTAGGCGTTGTAGCGGTCGTCGTCGAACCACCATTGCCAGCGCACGCCAACCCCGGCGCGGGCGTCCTGGCGCCAGTCGTTGTTGGGGTCCTGGCTGGAGAACTCGACAAAGCCGTAGGGCATGAGGGTTTGCGGCGAGCTGCCCGGCAGCTTCCAGGCGTGGCCCTGCTGGTAGCGCGACAGCCAGGCATGATCGCCGGCACGGGTCCACCAGGCAGCATCAAGGTAGAGGAACCGTTCGTTCCAGTCGTCCTCATCGATGCGCCAGTCGTTGCGCCAGCCTCCCTGGTCGAGGAACGAGGCGGTGGCGCGTAGCAGCAGGTCATTGCTCGATTCGGCGTGGTGGCGCAAATCGCCCCAGTTGCCGCCGACCTTGGCCGGGCTCAGCAACTGGCCAAGGCTGAGGCCGCGGTAGTGGGTTTCGTCGATCTGCCGCTGGTGGTAAAGCTCGGCATACAGGTTGAGGTTGGCCTGGCCGAGCGGTTTGTAGCGCAGGCCGACACCGGTACCCATGCTCTGGGCATAGTCGGTGCGGCTTTGGCCACCGAACAGTACCCGGCCATACACTGACAGGGTGCTGCCATTGCGGCTGGGCTCCTCGCCCAGAGCATGGTCCCACATGGCCAACTGCACGTTCTGCGATTGCGCCCGGCGCGAGCTGCCGCTGCGCTGGCCGTTGTCGAGAAATTTGTCGTTGGTCGAGGTGCCGGCCGGCGACCAGGTGCTGGCCAGGGTAATGGTGTCGCGACGCGACAGGCTCTCGTGGGCGCGGCGCTGGCGGTACTTGCGGGCCTCCAGGCTGCCGTATTCGTCATCACCGTCGACCAGGTTCTGCTCTACGTCGAGGATGCGGCGCAGTTCGCGGCGTGCCGCAGCGCTGTCTGCATGTTCGTCGTAGCGCAAGGCAAGTGTTTCGCCAAGGCGGTAGTCCTCGGGGAAGTCGCGAGTGGCGCGCTCAAGGTAGGGGGTCGATTGCATGCGCTGAGCCTTGTCCGTCGAGCCAGCCAGGCGCATGCCGTAGTCGGCGCGATAGCGCGGCTGGTCGGGAGCCAGGCGCACGGCTTCGGCTAGCCAGGCGGTGCTCTGCGCACTGTTACCGGCCAGTTGCGCAGTGCCGGATGCGGCGTAGTAGTGATCGGCGCGCGGGTTGTGCGCCAGGGCCTGGCGCTGGAAGCCCAGCGCGGTCTGCGGGTCACCTTGGCGCTGGGCGATGGCGGCGCCCAACGCCCAGTCGTCGGCGCTTTGGTGCGCGGCAGCGTCCCAGTAGCGGCGCGCTGCATCAGCGTCGCCTGCATTCAGCGCGCCGCGTGCGGCGGTGAGGCGGGCATTATCGGTAAAGGCGCTGTCTGGCAGGCTGCGCCAGATGGGCCGGGCGGTTTCGGAGTCGCCGGCCGCTTCGAGTGCGTAGGCTAGCGGCAGACGATTGCCAGGACCGCCCAGGCGCTCGGCAGCCTGGTAGTAGACCACCGCCTCACCCGGCTGGTCGGGCATGGCGCAACGGCCCAGGGCGCGGTACTGGCCCGGTTCGCTCGGGCTGGCCGGCACTGCCTGGCGCACGGCATCGCACTGGCCGGCCTCGGCCAGCCGTCCGAGCAACTGGGCGCGGGTGTTGGCGTTTACCCGGGGTATCAGGCCGAGCATGCGGCGGCTGTCCAGTGGGCCGTCACTGCGGGCATACAGGTTGCCCAGACGCTGTAGCAGCGATGGGTCGAGGCGGCCCTGGTGGCGGTCGTAGGCCTGCTCCAGCAATTGCCGTGCGTGATCGCCGTAGCCCTGTTCGGTCAACAGGAAGGTGGTTTGCTCCAGTGCGGCGAAGTCGCCGGTCTGCCGATAGCGTTGTTCCCATTCTGCGGCGGTGCGCGGCTGCGGGGGTGGTGGTGGGGCGCCATACAGGCGCTGCCTGAGCACGGCATAAGCCTTTGGGTTGGTACTGGCGGAGCAGCCCTTGAACTGGTCCCGGGCCAGGTCCGGGTCTTGATGTGACAGCCAGTCGACCGTTTCAAGGCAGGGGCGCTGCAGGTCGTTGCTCAGGCGCCGTACCAGCGCCGCATCGTCGCCTTCGCGGGCCAGTTGCCAGAGTTGTTGGCGCTGTTCGGGGTGCTGCAGCTGATCAGGCGGTAGCGACTGCAGCCAGCGTTGGGCCTGTTGATGGTGGCCGACGGCAATGGCGCGGTTGGCCATGGCCAGCCGCGCCTGGTTGGCCGCTGCGGCGGAGGGGGCGTGGGCCAGCAGCGCAGTCAGGCCCTTCTCGTCGACTTGCTGGATATAGGCATTGGCCAGGCGTTGCCAGTCTTCGGCAGGTAACTGGCCTGTGTCGGCCAGCGGCTGCAGTTGCTCGATGGTTTCTTTCCAGTTGCGCAACTGTTCGGCAAAGTTGGCCCGGGCCAGGCGCAGTACCTGGCCGTCCTCCCCGGGCGGCAGCTGGTTGAGCCATTCCAGTGCTTTGGCAGCGCCTCCAAACTTGGCCAGGCTCAGGCTGTAGGCCTGCCACAGGTGTATCCGGTGGCTGCCGTCGCTGGCGCCCAGCCATTGCTCCACCTGGCTGGCCGGAGGCGGGTCCTGCTCGATCCAGGTCAGGCGCAGCTCCAGCAGGGCGTCAGCGTATTCGGGGCTGTTGCCTAGCTGCTCGGCCAGCGCTTGGGCCTCCTTGTAACGGCGCTGGTGGGCCAGCGCTTCGACCAGCAGGGCGCGGGCTTCGTCGTTGTTCGGCACCCGGCCCAGCACATGGCGGGTCAGGCGCTCGACTTCAGCCCAGTTGTCTTTCCTGGCCTCGCGATAACTGCGGTCCATGAACGGAAAGCTGGTGAACCGCTGGAAGTCGGTCATCGGCGCCGAAGCGGCAACGGGCAGGGCGGCGGAGCATAGCAGCAGGCCAGTAAAGGTGAGGGAAAAACGCGGCTTCATGCCACCTCCCGGGTCAGATCAATCGCTACTTGCTGTTCACTGGCCTGTTCGATCAGGGCCTGCTCCAGCACCTGTCTGGTGATGATGCCGCGGGCGATCAGGTGCTCGCCGAGGCTTTGGTGTTCGGGGTCGAAGTCGATCAACGCCTGGTTGAACAGGGTGACAGGGACCATGCCGCGCACCTGCAGTAGCGCGCCTAGCATCACTTGATGATGGCAGACCCGTTCCAGCAGCGCTTCGTCGTCCTGGTGGCGTTCAAGCACGGCCAGCATGTCTCGGGTTTCTTGATGCTGCCAGCGGCTTGGGTAGTGGTAGCGAAGGCCGAGCGTTACCCGGCCCTGGGGAGCCAGGCGTGCCTTGACCGGGCGTTTCAGCTGGCGGCTGATCACGCCCAGCGATACCTGGCTGACCGGGCTTTCACTGGCCAGGATCAGCGTGTCGCCGTCTTCGTCCACTGGCAGTACGCCATAATGGGTGGCCAGCTTGCGTGGCAGTTTGGCGATCAGTTGCGGGTCGAGTTTGAAGGGGTTCAGCGGTGCCCAGGGCAGATCCAGTTGCTCGGCGAGGGTAGCCACCAACTGCTCGCTGTTCAGCCAGCCACGCAGTAGCAATTCGCGGCCCAGTCGCCGACGAACCGGGCTGGTGATCGCCTGCTGCAGCTGTTCGTCGGTTATCAGGCCCTTGGCCACCAGGCGCTGGCCCAGTGGTGTGCGAGCCGGGGCGGCGATGGCGGGGAACTCGTGGGTGGTCTTGTCCCAGGCCACGCGCCGCGAATCTCCCATTTCCATTACCTGGCGCAGGGCACGCAGGTTGGCAAAGAAGTTGACGAAGTTGCTCCACATCATCCGCGGCGCCGACAGCAAGCCCTCGCCGATGCCATAGAAACGGGTGACGAACCAGGCGCGCTGGAATAGCCGGTTGAGCAGCAACAGGCCGTTCAGCCACAGCAGGTTCGACAGCAACCAGCTGTCGCTGAGGATCGACATGAAGCGCCAGGACTCCGGCGCAAGCACCGTGACTAGCCACATGGCCAGCAACACCAGCAGTAACAGGTTGACCAGGAAGCTCAGCAGGTAGGCAAACAGCCCGCGGCGGTCACGCCAGAGGAAGTAGTTGAGCGCACCTTTTCGGCTCCAGCCGAGATTGCTGGTGCCCTGGAACACGATGCCGACGATCCAGCGCGACTTCTGTCGGATGGCATGCTGCCAGTCACGTGGGAAGTGCTCGCGCACGCAGATCACCTGGGAGAATTCGCGGCTCATGCCCGGGCGCCATTCCTGCTTCAGTGTCAGCGCTGGGTCGGTGATGGAATAGCGGGCGAAAATGCACTTCATGCCCTTTTGCTTCAGGCGAAAGCCGATGTCGTAGTCTTCGGTCAGGCTCTGTACGTCAAAGGCGATGCCGTCACCGTCCTCGAGCAGTGCGCTGATGGCGCGGCGGCTGAAGCAGGTGCCGACGCCGGCACTGGGCACCTGGCCGGTCAGCGCTTCGCGCACGATCACGTCCTTGCCGTGGTTTTCGGCAAACTCGTCGACATAGTGGCCGGCAGTAAAGCCCTTCCACTCCGGTGCGTAGGGATACACCGGGATCTGGATCATGTCCTTGTTCGGCAGCAGGTAGTTGAACAGCCGCAGCTCCATGGGCGAGATCACGTCTTCGGCGTCATGCAGGATGAAGCCGGCGAACTCAATGCCGGCGTCCTGCTGGAAGCGCAGCAGCGCGTCGATGATGTTGTTCAGACAGTCGGCCTTGCTGGTGGGACCGGGGCGGGCGCAGACCACTTTGTGCACGTTGGGGTAGTGCAGGCACACCGCGTCCACGTCGGCCTGGGTTTGCGGGTCGTTGGGGTAGGTGCCGACAAAGATCTGGTAGTTCTCGTAGTCGATGGTCGAAGCGGCCAGGCGGGCCATTTCACCGACCACGCCGACTTCGTTCCAGGCAGGGACCATGATGGCCAAAGGTTTTTCCGGGACTTCGTACAAGCGCTTCTCATCGGCCTTTTCGAACTTGTCGTAGATGCGAAAACGCCGGATCAGCTTGCGCCCCCAATAGCACAGATCAATGAACAGGTCGTCCAGGCCCAGCAGAAACATCAGCGAGGCGAGGGTGATCGCCAGGAGCTTCAGGCCGAACAGCACGTAAGTGAGAAAATCGATAAATGCCAGGCTCATGTGTCAGCCACCGACAGGGCAGAGTGGGCCATCGTCTTTTCCTCGCTCGTTCCTTCGACGAAGTTGCAGGAGATGTCACTGTCAGGTACGGAATAGATACAAGCAGCCGAACGTAGGATTGTCCAAATTTCGGGCTTTTTCTTGCGAGCTACATCTTGTAGCTTTACAGGTCGTTCATTCAGGGAGCTGAACATGCAAGGCAAGGCCCGCAAGATCGTCCAGGCCATTCTCTATGAGGCCATCGCCGTCGCCTGCGTGGCGCCTGCGCTGGAGCTGGCGTTCGGGGCCGGCATGGCGCAGTCGACCGTGTTGTCGGTGCTGATGTCGGGCATCGCGATGAGCTGGAACATGGGCTACAACTGGGTGTTCGAACGTTGGGAAGCGCGTCAGCACAAGCGTGAGCGCACCTTCTTGCGGCGCCTGCTGCATGCGCTGGGCTTCGAGGGTGGGCTGGTGGTGATTCTGCTGCCACTGGTGGCGTACTGGCTGGATGTGAGCCTGTGGGCGGCACTGCTGACCAACCTGGCGCTGTTCGTGTTCTTCTTCGTTTACGCCTTTGTCTTCCAGTGGGGCTTCGACAAGGTGTTCGATGTGCCGCTTTCGGCGCAGCAGGCCAAGTGTTGACTTTCGGCCGCGAGGCAGGCTAAGTTCCAGCACCATGAATACATTCCCGCACGTGAACGCCATTATTATTACCGCCATTATCAGCTTGGCGGGCTAGCGCGTACGTGCACCGAACCCGCCCTGGAGGCGGGTTTCTTCTCTCTGACTCCTGGGCAACGTGAAAATAGCCAAGGAGTCATCGATGACCAGCTTCAGTGTCCCTCGTACTACCGTCACCCCTCAGCAACTGCTGTCGGAGCAGGTGCGGCGCATTCTTGCCGCGCCGGTGTACGATCTGGCCATCGAAACGCCCCTGCAATCGGCTCCGGCCTTGTCTGCCACCCTGGGCAACCAGGTGTTGCTCAAGCGCGAAGACCTGCAGCCTACGTTTTCGTTCAAGATCCGGGGGGCCTATACCCGCCTGTCGCGTCTGACCGATGTGCAGCGTCAGCGCGGCGTGATCACCGCTTCGGCGGGCAACCATGCCCAGGGCGTGGCCTTGGCGGCATCGCATCTGGGTATCAAGGCAACCATCGTCATGCCCACCACCACGCCATCGTTGAAAGTGGAAGGCGTGCGTTCGCGCGGCGGGCATGTGGTGCTGCATGGCGAGAGCTTTCCGCATGCGCTGGCCCACGCACTGAAGCTGGCCGACAGCGAAGGCGCTACCTTCGTGCCACCGTTCGATGACCCGGATGTGATCGCCGGGCAGGGTACCGTGGCCATGGAAATTCTCCGCCAGCGCCCGGGGGCGCTGGACGCTATCTTCGTGCCCGTGGGCGGTGGGGGCTTGATCGCCGGTATCGCCGCCTATGTGAAGTACCTGCGTCCAGAAGTGAAGGTGATCGGCGTCGAGCCGGTGGATTCCAACTGCCTGCAGGCTGCCATGGCCGTCGGCGAACGCGTGATCCTGCCGCAGGTCGGCACCTTTGCCGATGGCGTGGCGGTGGCGCAAATCGGTGCCCATTGCTTCGAGCTGTGCCGCCACTTCGTCGACGAGGTGGTGACAGTGAGCAGTGACGAGCTGTGCGCGGCGATCAAGGATATCTACGACGACACCCGTTCGATCACCGAGCCGTCCGGGGCCTTGGCTGTGGCAGGTATCAAGAAGTACGTGGCGCGTGAGGGTGTGCAGGGGCAGACCCTGGTGGCCATCGACTCTGGCGCCAACGTCAATTTCGACCGCTTGCGCCATGTGGCCGAGCGGGCCGAGCTGGGTGAGCAGCGCGAGGCGATCATCGCCGTGACAATTCCGGAACAGCCGGGCAGCTTCCGGGCCTTTTGCCAGGCACTGGGCAAGCGGCAGATCACCGAATTCAACTACCGCTTCTACCCCGGCAAGGAGGCGCGCCTGTTCGTGGGCGTGCAGACCCACCCGGTGCACGACCCACGTGAGCAGTTGCTGGCCAGCTTGCGGGAGCAGGGGTACAGCGTGCTGGACCTGACCGACAATGAGCTGGCGAAGCTACACGTACGCCATACCGTGGGCGGGCATGCCGCGCCAGGGGCTGATGAGCGGGTAATGCGCTTCGAGTTCCCCGAACGGCCAGGGGCGTTGCTGGGGTTTCTGGAGCGGTTGGGCAAGCGCTGGAACATCAGCCTGTTCCATTACCGCAACCATGGTGCGGCGCAGGCGCGGGTGTTCGCCGCTTTGGAAGTGCCAGCGGACGAGCTGGCGGGCTTGCCGTTGACGCTGGATGAAATGGGGTATCAGTATTGGGACGAGACTGACAACCCGGCGTACAAGCTGTTTCTAGGCTGACGTACCTGTGTGGCCAATGCAAGGCTTGCCGCCTTTGTCTGCTGAGTGGCCGCCCCCCAAAAAGGGCGGGGCGGTCTCCTGCAAGGGGCTGCGTGAGCCAATGAACGGGTTTCAGCGCTCGCGCATGAAAAAGCCGGCAACGAACTTGCGGAACGTTTCCAGGCTTTTGAAGTCGGCGTAGCGCTTGAAGTTCTCGGTATCCGGCTCGGGGCCGATGGGTTGTTCCAGCAGCGACACTGACAACACCCGGTCCTGGTCCGAGGTCAGCACCAGCTCATCCATCACCTGCCCACCGATAACGGGGCGACGCATCTGCACTTTCACGCCTTTACTGGCCATCCAGTCGATCAGCGACACCAATGCCTTGAGCGGTTCGCGCTCTTCATCGCGGTACACCGGGAACAGGTGCGCGCGCGACAGCACGGGCACACTGGCCACATGGATCAACTCATAGAAATGGCTACCGGCGCTGGTCGGCGAGTAGATCATCAGCGCCAGCAACGGCCCGGTGGTGCGGCTTCCGCCCCAGTACAGGTGATGCCCCTGGAAGTCGAAGCCTTCCTCGCTGCGGTTATTGAGCAGCTTGCGCCCTTTGATCTGGTCGACGCAGTCCAGCAGCAGGCCGTGGCGGCGATGGTTGCCAAACACAGAGGCTTCGCGCAGACGGGACTTGAGCATCATCATGTGCTTCATGTCCAGGCGGGTTTCCAGGTAGTTACTGGCGGGCACCCGCTCCAGCAGCGGATAGCGGCTGGCCACGCTGCGCAACTCGGCAAACTGTGTGGTCAGGTCTTTTTTCAGGTGGGTGGCGTAAAGGTTGAGCCCGCTGGTTTCAATCCAGGTCAGCAGCAGTGACAGCAAGCGCTGCTGTTCGCGTTTGTCGTTGCCATCGCCGGCGCCACCGGCCGGGCCAGCACGGAAGTCGCTGATCAGGCGCAAGGGTGTATCGGGTGGCAGCCAGGCGGCGGGTGGTGCGGGGTCGTTTTCACGTTCGGCGGCTTCCCGCTCGTCCTTGGTGAACGGGCAGCCAGGCGCGTGCTCGGCGGTGCCCGGGTTGTTCTTGAGGAAAAGTGTGCCGGTGCTGCCGTTGAGGGTGACATTGAGCACCGGCAAGGCATCGTTGCGGCAGTCGCAAGCCAGCCACTGGTTGGCGTTGCGTACTTTCATCAGTAGCTGGTTGGCCTGTAGCAGGCGCGGGCCGGCGAGGCTGCCGGTGGCAAAGCCGACCAGCAGTTCCTCTTCGGCAGGGGTCAGGCTGCGCACCTGAGTGGCGGTTTTGTCGATGATTCGCATGAAGCAGCTCCAAGCTACGAGCCTCAAGCTTCAAGCAAAGTCGCGCGGCTTTCAACTCGCCGCTTGGCTTCCGCCGAACATCTTCGCGGCGCGGGCGCGAATCTCATCGGGGGTCAGGTCCTCTTTGTGGGTGGAAACGAACCAGATGTTGCCAAACGGATCTTTCAGGGTGCCACTGCGGTCACCGTAAAACTGGTCGGTCAAGGGATGTAACTGGATGCCCCCGGCGGCCAAGGCCTGGGCGTAGACCTTGTCGCAGTCTTCAACATACAAGTGCAGACCTACACCCGCACCGCTGAGTTTCTGGCTGGCGGTGAGCCCGCCTTCCATGTCGCAGGGGTCGCCCAGCATCAGCGAAGAGTCGCCGATTCTCAGTTCGGCATGGCCAACGCGACCGCCCGGGGCATCGAGGCGGAACATTTCCTTCGCACCAAAAGCTTGCTTGTAGAATTCGATGGCCTTGGCGGCGTCGTTGATGGCCAGGTAGGGCGTGATGCTGCGCTGGCCTTCGGGGATGGGTTTGACTGCCATGTTCGACTCTCCTGTGCAATGGGCGCCGAAGGGCGCCCTGTTGCTTAGAGTCGTTCGCCCAGATGGAAAATCGACAGTGACGCTAGATCGATTGTCTATAAGTGCGGCGGTCAGAAGATGTAGTCGGTGGTCAGGAAGCTCGACTGGCGGTTGCGAATGATCTCGCTGATCAGCGCTTTGTTGGCCTCCTGGAAGCGTGTGGCGACCAGCGTCCGAATGGAGAACACACGCAAAGCGTCATGCACGGACAGCGTGCCCTCGGCGCTGTTCTTGCGGCCATTGAACGGGTAGGTGTCCGGCCCGCGTTGGCACTGAGCGTTGATGTTGATGCGCCCGACCTGGTTGGCGAAGATGTCGACGAGGCTGCCGATGGTGGCCGGGTCGTTGCCGAACAGGCTCAGTTGCTGGCCGTAGTCGGAGTCCAGCACATAGTCGATCACCGTCTGCAGGTCGCGGTAGGGCACCACCGGTACCAGCGGGCCGAACTGCTCCTCGTGGTACACGCGCATTTCCCGGCTGACCGGGTACAGCAAGGCCGGGTAGAAGAATGAGCCACGGCTTTGCCCGCCATTTTCGTTGAGTACGCGTGCACCCTTGGCCGCCGCATCGGCTACCAGGCCATCGAGGTAGTCAACCTTGCCAGGCTCGGGCAACGGCGTCAGTGCCACGCCAGGCTCCCACGGCATGCCGGGCTTGAGCGCGGCCAGTTTGCGCTGGAACTTGTCGAGGAAGGCCTCGACCACATCCTCGTGCACGAACAGTATCTTCAGCGCTGTGCAGCGCTGGCCGTTGAACGACAGCGCCCCGGTGACGGCCTCTTCGACAGCGTTGTCGAGGTCGACCTGGGGCAGCACGATGCCCGGGTTCTTGGCGTCCAGGCCCAGTGCGGCGCGCAGGCGATGCGGGCGTGGGTGCAGTTTCTTAAGGTCGCTGGCGGCCTTGTGCGTGCCGATGAAGGCGAATACATCGACCTTGCCGCTGGCCATCAGCGCGCTAACCGTTTCCCGGCCGCGTCCATAGATGACATTGATCACGCCTGGCGGGAAGCTGTCGCGGAACGCTTCAAGCAAGGGGTGAATCAGCAGTACGCCAAACTTGGCCGGCTTGAACACCACAGTGTTGCCCATGATCAGCGCCGGGATCAGCGTGGTAAAGGTTTCGTTCAGGGGGTAGTTGTAGGGCCCCATGCACAGTGCCACGCCCAGCGGGACGCGACGGATCTGGCCGAGGGTGCCTTGTTCCAGTTCGAAGCGGCTGGAGTGTCGGTCCAGGTCCTTGAGGGCGTTGATGGTGTCGACGATGTAGTCGCAGGTGCGGTCGAATTCCTTCTCCGAATCCTTCAGGTTCTTGCCGATCTCCCACATCAGCAGCTTGACCACGGCCTGGCGCTGTTCACGCATGCGTGCAAGGAAGGTTTCGACATGCTGGATACGCTCGGCCACGCGCATGTTCGGCCAGGCGCCACGGCCTTTGTCATAGGCCTGCACGGCGGCATCGAGGGCGGTCAGCGCGGTATCGGCATCCAGCAGCGGGGCGCTGCCCAATATGACCTGATGCTCTTCGTTGCCTTGTTTGATCCACACCGGGCTGCGCACCGTGGCCAACGGGCCGTCCCAGCGCCTGAGTTCACCGTTGACCAGGTAGTCGCGTTGTTCCAGTGGGGCTCCCAGGCGCCAGGTTTCCGGGATGTTCTCGGCGCTGGGGAAGAGTGAATCGAGCAAACGGTCCATGGGTACTGCACCTCACATCAAAGGGCGGTTTTCAAGTCAGTTGAATCGTTTCAGCCAGAGCATGCACTGGCTGCCGGAAAAACACCAGTCTGGCTCAACATGGCCGCCCACGCCTACCGGCAAGCAGTCGGCGGCCTGACGGTCGTTTATGCTAGAGAAGGCGCCAAAGCTTATTCATTGATAGCAAAGTGGGCGGCGGACGCTTGATGGGCACGGTTATAGCAAAAGTGCTGCTGAGCATCGGTTTGATGCGGGGAATTTGACGCCATGAAACTTGATCTAAAGTCAGCCAGAAGCCGCTTGCCAAAGCGTTTGCAGGCATCTTAAATTGTTACTGAATGTGATAATTAAGTTTCAAGTAAAACAATAAAAATCAAAGTGTTAAGTGTTTTTGCGGGTTTTTTCTCTTGTTCCGATTGGCCAATAGTGCACTTCAAAAGGACGTCGAAGAAGAAATGAAAAAGACCTTGACGACTGTGGCGCGCAAGCTCCTGTCGCCCTCCACGCGCTACGAAATCAGGCTGCTGTCCAGCAAAGTGCGAGAAATGTTGGCGCGTGCCTGTCTCTGGCGTTGGGAAGTTGCCAGGTTTCGCCCGCAACAGGAGAGCCCGTACGAAATCCTCTACATCGGCCGCAAGCAGCAACGGGAGATGGCCAAGCTGCTGATCGGTGGCAAGGGCCAAGGCAGCGCATCGATCGTAGACGGTGCAAATGCCACGGCGGCTGCGAGCCACGTAGTGGTCATCAGCGAAATGCCCACGTCGGGGGCGTTGTCGGTGCCGCATTACCTGAGCGCCGTGGTGCCGTTGGGGCGCTCGCTGGAAGACATCACTGCCCGTTACGACAGCGAACTGCGGCGCAGCATTCGCAAGAACCGGCCGCTCTATCACATGCGCCAAACCCTTTCGGACGAAGAAATCGCCATGGCCGACCGGGATCTGCTGCGCCCTTATGCTTCGGCCCGGCAGGGCATTCATGCCGCGCAGTTTCCTACCGAAGAGGTGTTCCGTATTGCCAAGAGTGTCGGCCGGCTTGACTTGATCATGCTGGGCGATGAGGTGATCGGCTGCCACCTGGGGTGTGAAGTGGTGCGCGGCGGCAAGCGTTACTGGAGCACGTTGCGCTTTGGTTATTGTGAAGCGGTGTTTTCCGATGCGAAGAAATTGCGCGAGGTGAATTCGATCACCACCTTCATGGCGCTCGAATGGGCATTGGAGCAGGGCTTCGATTATTACGATATCGGCCTGTGTCTGGCGCGCCCGGACGACGGCCTGCTGAAGTGGAAGCGCCGCCGCGGTGGTGATATCGACTCGCTGGGTAACCATGCGTACCTGTTTGTCCGTCTGCCCAAGACCGGTACGGCAAAGTTCTTGTGGGATACGCCGATGTTCGCGGTCGAAGGCGACAAGCTGACGTTGCATCTGGGGCTGCCGGATGGCCCAAGCGATGAGGAAGTTGCCAGCCGCTATCACGAAATGGTGTTTGGTGGCCTGCACAAGATTTATCTCTATGGAGGCAGCGGGGCTGGCGAACCGTTCGTGGAAACGTTGCGCAGCCGTTACGCCAACTTGCAATCACCGCCCACCATGGAAAGAGTCACGAGTGATTGAGTGACAGCCAGGGATGCATTGATCTGGCGCCTGGCGCCGGGGTCCAGACTTCGTCATCAGGGGAGGACGCTTCATGGGAAGCGACATCTCGCAGTTCAGTGCATCGCCCGCAGCCAGGCAACACACCTGGACCTTGGCCGCCTACCGCTACATGCTGCGCAAACGACTTGGCAGAAGAGCGGCGATCGACATCAAGAACCTCGCCACCAAGAGCTGGGACATCGCCCCGGGCGAAGCCACGGTTTCGCCGCCGGCCATTTTCCTGCCCGGCCAGCTGGAGCGGGTGACGGGCTGGGAAGGCAAGCGGTTTTACCCCTACGTGCACCCGGCGCAGACCATGGCGGGAGGCGTCAATGCGTTGCAAGGACCAACCCGCGGCTACCTGATCAAGGATGTGTGGCTGGTCGATGGGGCGTTGTACAAGGGTAAGGCCAGCCATTGGCTGTCACAGAAGCCGAATACCTTCCCGACCATCCTCATCGACAATGAAATCGACCGCGCCGCGATCTATTGCACACAAAACGGTAACGCCTGGTTCGGCACCTGGCTGATGGAAGATTGCCCGACCTATGCGCTGGCCTGCAACGAAGGCATCCCGGTGACCACCGCTCCCTCTGCCAGGTATCCGCTGTTTACCCAGGCACCGGCCTATGAAGACTGGCTGGACATGAAGCCTTTGCGCCTGCGCAGTGCGTTCTTTCGCGAGTTGGTGCTGTTCGATGACCAGAGCAACAACCGTAGCCGGCATGCTCGCTACCGAGCCATGGGTGACAAACTGCTGTCGCATGTGTCGTACACGCAGCACCCGGGGGTTTTCCTGTTGCGGGGCGGTGATGGTGACCTGCGCCTGTTGCGCAACGAGCTGGAGCTTGCCGAACACCTGCGCACGACCCGCGGTTTTCGCATCGTCAACCCGCTGAAGTCCGATGTACCGAGTATTGTCGCGGCTTGCGCCGGGGCTAAAGTGGTCATCGGGGTGGAGGGTAGCCAGTTGGTGCATGGCGTGAACGTACTGCAGGCTGGAGGCTGCCTGCTGACTTTGCAGCCGCCGAACCGTTTCGTCAGTTACTACAAGTACCTGACGGATCGTGATCACCAGCATTTCGGCTTTGTGGTTGGCCTGCCGGAAGGCGATGGTTTCAGGATCGATATTGGCGAAGTGGAGCGCACGCTGGATCTGTTCCCACGATAAGTGTGTAGTATCCGTGCATGGATCAGCGGCGGGCAGGGCAGTAGAGGATGATCGAGGTATCACGGTTTTGGCGCGACCCTGCCTTGCCGTTCGTCGAAGCCCGACGGGTAGGGGACGGGCGCAAGGTGTGCTACGCCGCGCACTCCCACGAGAGCTTCTCCATCGGTGTCATCACGGGGGGGCGTAGCACTTACATCAACAGTGACCAGTGCATTGAGGTTGGGGCGGGTACCACGGTGTTGATGAACCCGGGCGTGGTGCATACCTGCAACCCTATTGCCGGGGAACCCTGGTCTTACCTGATGCTGTTCGTCGATCAGCCTTGGTTGAGGGCATTGGGTTTTACCCTGCCCACGCAGACCTGGAGCCGCTCGCCTGTGTTGTATGGGCGGCTGTTGCAGGCCTTTGCCGATCTGTTCGATGCCAGGCTGCCTGATCGCGAAGCCCGCCTGGCGGCCCTGTTTCACGCGTTACCGGGCATGCTTGGCGGTAATGCCAGCGAGGGTGGCGAGGGCAATCCACGGCTGGATGCAGCGGCAGCGTTCATACGCGCCCATCGCAGTGACCCGCTCAGCCTTGAGGATATCTGCAGGGCCTGTGGCCTGTCCCGTTCCTACCTGATTCGTGCCTTTCGCCAACGCTTTGGCCTGACGCCGCATGGCTACCTGCTGGACCAGCGCGTGCAACTGGCCCGGGCGCAGTTGCGCCAGGGCCGCTCAATTGCTGAAGTTGCGCAGGACGCCGGGTTTGCTGATCAGGCGCACCTGCAGCGGGCATTCAAACAGCACCTGGCGGCGACACCGGGGCATTACAGAAACGCCGTCGCTAGCCTGGGCGCTCCTGCAGGAGCCGGGCAAGCCTTAAAGGATCAGGTAAACCGCGCTGGCGACCAGTAACACGGCCAGGCTCCGATTGAGCATGCGCAGGTGACGTGGGTTGTCCAGGTACTGGCGAATAACGCTGCCGGCCCAGGCCCAGCAGGCCACCGAGATGAAACAGATTGGGCCGTAGATCCAGGTAAACAGCCACAGCAAGTGCTGTTCACCGCCGGTGTAGGCTCCCACCCCGGCAACGGCTGCCAACCAGGCTTTGGGGTTAAGCCACTGCATCGCTGCGCCGTGCCAGGCTGAAGGGGCATGGGTAGGCTGTGCGTTGTTCAGGTTGCCGTCGTCACTGGCCAGTTTCCACGCCATGTACAGCAGAAACGCCACACCGCCCCAGTGCAACATCAGGCCCAACAGGGGCCAACGCAACAGCAGTTGATGCAGGCCCAGCCCTACCAGCACCAGCAACAGGCAGAAGCCCAGCGTGGCGCCGGCTACATGTGCCACGCTGGCGCGCAGGCCATGGCGGGCACCACTGCCAAGTGCGACGATGTTGACCGGGCCGGGGGAGATCGAAGCCGCAAGCGCGAAGGCGGCCATGGACAAGTACAGGCTCATGAGGAAGATCCGGGTGTTTAGGGAGGCGTTATCCTCGCGTGGCTGGCGTTCTGATGTATTGAACAAAAGTACCTGCGCACAACTCGCGCCTGCTAGGCTGATGGCGATGCAGGGGGACAGGTTTTGTAATAGTTTTGCGCTACTACAGAAACCTGCTGTGCTTGTAGCATCGTCCTCCCAATTTGTTATCAAGGTCTATATGAGCACCTTCGCGGAGCCCCCCAGTTTTCGGCTTTTCTGGCCATCCTTCCCCCGTCCGTGTGACGTTTCCCTCGTGAGTACCCGCTAATGGAATGGCTAGCCGACCCCACGGCCTGGCTAGGCCTGCTGACGCTTATCGTCCTCGAGCTGGTGCTGGGTATCGACAACCTGGTGTTCATCGCCATCCTCGCCGACAAGTTGCCGCCCCACCAGCGCGACCGCGCGCGGGTCATTGGCCTGAGCCTGGCGCTCATCATGCGCCTGGGCCTGTTGGCCAGCATTTCGTGGATGGTCACCCTGACCGCACCGCTGTTCGAAGTGTTCGGCAAGAGCTTCTCTGGCCGTGACCTGATCATGCTGTTTGGTGGTGTGTTCCTGCTGTTCAAGGCCACCATGGAGCTGCATGAACGCCTGGAAGGTCACGTGACCCAGGCCAGTGGCACACTGCGCCATGCCGCATTCTGGCCGATCGTTGCCCAGATCGTGGTACTGGACGCGGTATTCTCGCTGGATGCCGTGATCACGGCGGTGGGCATGGTCGATGAGCTGTCCGTGATGATGATCGCGGTGATCTTCTCGATCGGTATCATGATCGTTGCCAGCAAGCCGCTGACCCGCTTCGTCAACGCCCACCCCACGGTGATCATGCTGTGCCTGGGCTTCCTGATGATGATCGGTTTCAGCCTCACCGCAGAAGGCCTGGGTTTCCATATCCCGAAAGGCTACTTGTACGCGGCCATCGGCTTCTCGATCCTGATCGAGATGTTCAACCAACTGGCCCGTGCCCGCCGCAAGCGCAGCTTGCAACAGCATCGGCCGTTGCGCGAACGGACTGCCCATGCCGTGCTGCGCCTGCTGGGCGGCCGCCGGGTCGAGGCTGACGAGGTAGGCGAGGAAATTGCCGACCTGGTCGAGGGCGGCGGGGAACAGGTGCTGTTCGACCGGCGTGAGCGGGTCATGATCAGCGGCGTGCTGAACCTGGCCGAGCGACCGATTCGTACGGTGATGACTGCCCGTGCCGAGGTTGATGTGATCGACCTGGCGCAACCGGCCGACGCCATTGCCCAGGCCCTGGCCAATTCGCCGTACTCGCGCCTGCCGCTGATCCGCGATGGCCGTGTGGACGAGCCCTTGGGCTTTGTGCACAAGAAGGAACTGCTCAAAGAGCTGCTTTCGGGCAGCCAGCCCGACCTGGAAAACATGGCCCGGGCGCCGTTGAACCTACTGGAGAGCTTCAGCATCCTCAATGCTCTGGAGCAAATGCGCGGTCAGTCGACGCATATTGCCTTTGTGGTCAACGAGTTCGGTGACTTCACCGGGCTGCTGACCATGACCGACATCCTTGAGTCGATTGCCGGTGAGCTGCCGGATGCCAGCGAAGTTGAAGGCCCGGGCATCGTTCAGGAGGGGGAAGGCTTTGTGGTCAGCGGCGCGCTGAACCTCAGCCAGGTGCAGGCGCGTACTGGCTTCAGTGCCCGTGCTACCGAGGATTACCAGACCCTTGCGGGCCTGGTGATGAGCTTGCTCGACCGTCTGCCGATGGTCGGTGACCGGCTGGCCTGGAATGGCTGGATGCTGACCGTAGAGGCGGTTGAAGAGCGACGGGTGCGCCAGGTTCGGCTCACACCGAACCGCGACGCTGACGTAGCAGGTGCTTGAAGCCTTCAAGCACCAGCACCAGTACCGCGGCCCAGATTGGCAGGTAGGTCAGCCACTGATCCGGGCCGATGGTTTCGCCCAGCAGCAGTGCCACGCCCACCAGCAGCACGGGTTCGACGTAGCTGAGCAGGCCGAACAGGCTGAATGGCAGCATGCGGCTGGCCAGCACGTACGCGATCAGCGCCGAAGCGCTGATCGCGCCAAGGATCGGGATCAACACGTAGAGCCCCGGGTGTGCTTGCAGGTCGGCGCTGGACAGTGGGCTCTGGATCACGAAGTACAGCGCCCACGGCAGCAGCAGGCACATGTCGCACCACAGACCGCCCAGGTGGTCGGTGCGGCAGCGTCGGCGCAGCACGAAGTAGACCGGGTAGCCCATCGTGACCAGCAGGGTCTCCCAGGCAAAACTGCCATTTTGGTACAGCTCGTGGCCCACGCCCAGCGCGGCGCAGGCCACGGCTACCGTCTGCAGGCGTGACAGGCGCTCGCCATATACCAGCCGCCCGGTCAGGACCATGGCCAGTGGCAGCAGGAAGTAACCCATCGACACTTCCAGGCTGCGCCCATGCAGGGGCGCCCAGAGAAACAGCCACAGCTGCACCCCCATCAACCAGGACGTGCCGACCATGCCGAGCAACAGCACCGGTGTGCGTTTCACCCGACCCATCAGTTCGCCCACCCGCTTCCAGTCTTTCGAGACAAGCATGAACAAGGTGAGGCAGGGCAGTGTCAGCAGGGTACGCCAGCCAAAGATTTCTTCGCCATCGAGTGGCTTGAGCAGGGAGGTATAGAAGTACATCACAGCGAACAAACAGGACGCCATGACCGATGAAACAATGCCTTTTGACACGAATGCCTCGAATAAGGGAATTGAGCGGGTTGATCAGCCGCGCATGATCTCAGGGGGCGCGCCTTGCGGCAACTGCGTTGCGCCCGGGTGAGTGGCCAGGGCTTCGAGGAACTGGGCGGCCGGCATGGGCCTGGCGAACAGGTAACCCTGCTGGAAGTCCACCCCGTGCGCGGCCAGGTAGTCGCGCTGCATGGCGGTTTCCACACCCTCGGCGACGATGCCCAGGTCCAGCTTTCCTGATAGCTCGATGATGGTCTCGAGAATGTGTACTGACAGCGCATCGGCGCCGATCATGGCAACAAAGCTCTGGTCTATCTTCAGGTAGTCGACCTTGAATTGCCGCAGGTAGTTGAGGCTCGACTGGCCGGTGCCGAAGTCGTCGAGGGCGATCATCACGCCCATGGCGTGCAGCTTTTCGAACAGCTCAAGGGTGACCGGCGTGGGCTCGATCAGCTTGCGCTCTGTCAGCTCCAGGGTCAGCACCACCCGGCCAGGCGGAAAGTGCTGCAGGAACGTGCGACAGTCATCCAGCAGGCTGAGGTCGCGGCAGTGGTCAGCGGTGATGTTGACACCAATATGGAAGCCGTCTTCCAACAGGCCGGCGTAGGGCGCCAGACTTTGCGCGGTATGTGTCAGCAGCGCGCGGGTCATGGCGACAATCTGCCCGCTGTGTTCGGCATAGGGGATGAACAGGTCGGGGCGAACCAGGCCCTCTCGCGGGTGGTGCCAGCGCATCAGCACCTCCGCGCCAGCCCAGCGGTAATCGCCCTTGCGCACCACCGGCTGAAAATACGGCAGGAATTCATCGGCCTGCAGGGCACGCTCCAGTTCGGCACGCGGTGAGGTGGCGCGGCGAATCTGCCAGCGGCATACCAGCGCCGCCAGGGCACCCAGCACCAGCAGCAGACTGAGCAGGCCAGGGTAGTGGCTGCGTAACAGTTGGCCTTGCTTGTCGGCACTGTAGCCGCCCTGCACGCTGAAAGGGTAGCGGGTTGAGCCAATCAGCACGTTGGCACTGGGTGCTGCGGGGGAGACGCCTTTGTGTACCACCCCGTCCTTGCCCATCCAGGCGTCGCCCACGCGGATCTGCAGTTCTTCATCGGGGCCGATCAGGCGTAGTGCAGTCAGCAGGTGGTCGCCATCCACCGTGGTGATTGCACCGTGGTCGCCGTCGCTGGCACGGTAGACCAGCAGCGGGTGGCCCGGCGTAACCGAGTTGCCGTCCATCAGCCATAACTTGCCGTCGACGTAATCGCCAGGATTGACCGGTTCTTCGAACTCGCCGAACAGCGAAGTGCAATAAAGGTTGTTGTGCCTGAACAGGTTGGTCGAGCGCACGAAGGCATTGCGGGTAACCTGGGCCCGTAGCATAAGCTTGACCTGCTCGCATGGGCTGTCAGTCAGTGGAAGCAGCGAATTGGCGGCACGGGACAGGTCGTCGAGAATGTGTTCGACGTGCTCCAGTGCCTGGCGGGTGGTGGCCTGGCTGCTGGCCTGCATTTCACGCTCGACCTGCCAGTTCATCACGGCCAGGCCGCACATGACCGGCAGCACGCCGACGACCCAGGGCAACAGCGTGCGCCAGCTGAGGGCGGCGCGGCGTTTGACGGTAAGGGGCATGCTGACCTGACTATCATGAAGTAAAACGAGAGGATAGCCGTTTGTCGGCGCGTACGAGTAACTAAAACGCGACAAACCATTTTACGCAATGTAGAATCGATTTACGAATACAACAATAAGGTCCTTCACTTCCGAAGGATCAAGCCCGCCGAGAATGGGTCCATATGACATACCATGGGTTCAAGCTGATCATAGGTGACTACCTCGCCCGTAGTGTGCGGGGCATTCCGTGCTCACCGCCGTTCCTGTTCCACATCCCACGCAATCAATAATTTTCGCTGCAGATGAGAACATGAACATGGCTGATATCTTCGAAAATCCAATGGGCCTGATGGGCTTCGAATTCATCGAACTGGCTTCGCCGACCCCGGGCGTACTTGAGCCTGTATTCCAGATACTGGGCTTCACCAAAGTGGCCACCCACCGTTCCAAGGATGTGCACCTGTATCGCCAGGGTGACATCAACCTGATCCTGAACAATGAACCTAAAAGCATCGCCTCGTACTTCGCCGCTGAACATGGCCCGTCGGTGTGTGGCATGGCCTTCCGCGTGCGCAATGCCCATGAGGCTTATGCCCGCGCCCTGGAACTGGGCGCCCAGCCGGTAGAAATCGAAACCGGCCCGATGGAACTGCGCCTGCCGGCGATCAAGGGTATCGGGGGGGCACCGCTCTACCTGATCGACCGCTTCGAGGAAGGCAGCTCGATCTACGATATCGACTTCAACTTTATCGAAGGCGTGGATCGCAACCCGGTGGGGGCTGGCCTGAAAATCATCGACCACCTCACCCATAACGTTTACCGCGGGCGTATGGCCTACTGGGCCGGGTTCTACGAGAAGCTGTTCAACTTCCGCGAAATCCGCTACTTCGACATCAAGGGCGAATACACCGGCCTCACTTCCAAGGCCATGACTGCTCCTGATGGCATGATCCGCATCCCGCTCAACGAAGAGTCGTCCAAGGGCGCGGGGCAGATCGAAGAGTTCCTGATGCAGTTCAACGGTGAAGGTATCCAGCACGTGGCCTTTCTGACCGATGACCTGCTCAAGACCTGGGATGCCCTGAAGGGGCTGGGCATGCGCTTCATGACCCCGCCACCGCAAACCTACTACGAAATGCTCGAAGAGCGCCTGCCTGGCCATGGTGAGCCGGTCGACCAGCTGCAAGCGCGTGGCATCCTGCTCGATGGCGCCTCGCAACCCGAAGACAAGCGCCTGCTGCTGCAGATTTTCTCGGAAACCCTGCTTGGCCCGGTCTTTTTCGAGTTCATCCAGCGCAAAGGTGACGATGGCTTTGGTGAGGGCAACTTCAAGGCGCTGTTCGAATCCATCGAACGTGACCAGGTACGCCGTGGCGTGCTGAGCACAGACTGACCGCCTTGGAGTACCGTCGTCGTCATGCTCGTTCGGCGGCGGTACCCCGCCTGTTTGCACGTGCCCTGAACAGGGCCAGATAAACGATCGAGCCGGTCACGATCCCCACCAGCATCAGCGAGGGCGCGATCTGCAGCACCGACTGGCGGATTTCCTGAGCGGTGAAACCCTCCGGGTAGCCACCTTTGACCGTGTAGCCATATCTGGCCGACATTGCGCTGGTAAAAAACTCGGCCTGTGAAGGGCGTTCAAGGCTGCGGCTGTCACCATTGCTCCATATGTAGCGGTCGCCAAACTCGACCAGCAGTGTCAGCCCATCCTGAAAGCCATCCAGTTCGTTGCGAATCTGCATGGCATAGGCTGTCACGATCACGCCATTGTTCTTGCCTTTTTGATGAAAGTCGACCAGCAGCTTCTGGCGCGTGTCAGGAGGGCCGTAGGACAGTGCGACCCGCTGGCCGGACAACGCGAACGATGAATAATGCTCCAGCGAACCTGAAGCCGTGCTGCAGTAAGGTTGATTGTCTTTGAGTAAGGTCAATGACCTGACCATGGAGCGAATGGCAACCTGGTCCTGCAAGGCACTTTTGACGCTATCGCAAGATTCCCCTGCAAAGGGCAGGGTGCGTAGGGCTGTCTCGTGCATTCTGTCCAGTGCATTATCGACGCTGAAAACCGCCTCCTGAACGGAAATGCTGGCGTTTTCCGCAAGTTTCGCTTCCAGCTGGAAAGCCATTACCAGCAAACCGGAAACCACAGGCACCAGCGCCACTGCAATGAGCAGCAGCAGCTCCACCATGCTGCGCCCTGCGTGCATGATTTTCGACATAGGCTAATAGTTCTCCGCTCTGAAACTGTTCGTGGTGAACAGCTGAGCCCTGAGCCTATGTATTTGCTGTCCGGGCTGCTGTAGTCCGGCTGCAGTTGAAACGGTAGGAAATCGAGCGCATTGATGTAGCTAACTGCCGTTGAGCTTTTTAAGCACTGCTTCGGCCAGCAAGGCAGTGGAAGCGGGGTTCTGCCCGGTGATCAGCCGATCATCGTCGACCACGTACGGCTTCCACGGCTCATCATGTTTGCTGTACTTACCGCCGCGACCTACAAGCTCGATCTCCGTCAAGAAAGGCACTACGTCGTTCAATTCGACCAGTTTTTCCTCTATGTTGGAAAAGCCGGTCACCTTGCGGTCTTTGAGCAGCAGGCAGTTGTTACTCAGCTTGATGTTCAGCAGGCCGACAACGCCGTGACAGACTGCTGCGACAATGCCACCTTTTTCGTAGATTTTGCGTGCCAGTTCCTGCAACGGCTGGTTATCGGCGAAGTCGTACATCACCCCATGCCCACCGGTGTAATAGATGACGCTGTATTCGTCGGCCTTCACCTGCCCTGGGGCCAATGTACTGCCCAGGCGCGTCATGAAGCGCTTGTCGTCGTACCACTGCCAGTCCAGGTCAGGGGCCATCTCCAGGCTTTTCGGGTCGACGGGAACGTAACCGCCCTGTGGGCTGACATAATCGACCGTGTAGCCGGCCTTTTCGACTTTCTCGACAAAGTGAACGGCTTCACCCAGCCACAACCCGGTTGCCCGTTTGAGGGTTGGATACTTCGCTGTATTGGTCAACACCACCAGAATTTTCTTGCTCATGACCCTGCTCCCGTCGGCAACCTGAATGGGCCGGTGCTCCCTGGCCCGAGGGAAAACCTAAATAGCATAGCTGCCACCTGCAAGTACGCCATGGCATGCAGTATATGCTGTGCTAACTTGAACAGATTCCACGGGCGAGCCTTGGGCCTGGCGACACTGTGGTCAACCCTGAGCATTGCTGGAGTCACGATATTGGTCGCAAACGGTACGCCACGCGAGCCTGCACCGCAGGTCATCCTGCATTCGCCTGCTTTGCCATCGATCGAGCCGATGGGCGAGCGGATAGCCCAGTTCGACTGGTGGCGTACCTCGCTTGGGCCATTGTCGCGCTGGCCTGCCTCGTTGCGCATTGCCGTGGACATGATGCACTTGTCGCCCTTCCCGTGTGCGGTGGTCTGGGGGCCAGACCTGTGTGTGGTGCATAACGACGGCTACCGGGCGTTGCGGGCATTACCGGATGCGCTGGGTATGGCGTTCGATACCCTGTGGAATGATATCTGGCCAGCAGTGGGGCCCTGGGTGTTCAAGGCACTGGAAGGCCACTCGAATTTTGTCGAAGACCCACCCCTGCGCATCGTCCGCAGTGAGGGCACCGAACCGCTATGGTGTGCATTCGGTTATGCACCCCTGCACGATGAGCTCGGTAACGTGGCCGGGTTTCTGCATACGGTGATCGAGACCACAGCCAGCGTCGAGGCGCACCGCCATTGGCGTGATCAGGTGCAGAACTTTGAGCGCCAGGTCGAGCGCCATGTGGCCGAGCGAGAGCAGTTCTGGTTGCTGTCGCGCGAAGCGATGATGATGCTCACCCCTGAATTGAAACTGCATGCCGCCAACCCGGCCTGGTACCGCATTCTGGGCTGGACACAAGAGCAGGTGCAGGAAATGTCGGTGATGGAACTGGTGCACCCGACAGAGCGTGCCGAAGTCCAATTGGCAATGTCCGGGCTGCTGCAATGCAGGCAGGCGGAGCAGTTGGAGATCCGCCTGCGACACCTCGATGGCCACTACCACTGGTTTCGCTGGAGCGCGCGGTTTGACGGCAGCCTGCTGACTGCGGTTGGCCGGGACATCACCGCAGACCGTGAAGAGGCGGCGCGCCAGGCAGAGGCGCTGATGCGCAACAACGAGCGCATGGAGGTGGTTGGCCAGTTGGCAGGTGGCATGGGCCATGAAATGAACAACTTGCTGTCCGGTATCGGTGGCAGCCTCGAACTGCTGCAACGGCGCCTGCAGGAGGGGCGGCTGGAGCGTGCTGGGGCCTACGTGGACGTTGCGCGCGACGCGGTGCAGCGGGCCATGGACCTGACCCATCGGTTGATCGCATTTTCCCGTCCTCAGCCATTGGCCCCTCGGCCACTGGACTTCAATCGGCAATTACCTCTTAGCGAACCTCTGTTGCTGCGAGCCTTGGGGGCAGAGATGCGTTTGCACTGGCAACTGGATGTTACGCCTTGGGCTGTGAGCCTGGATGTGCGCCAACTCGAGAATGCCTTGATCAACTTGTGTGCCAATGCGCGTGAAGCGTGCCTGGAACAGGGCAATGTCACCATCAGCAGCGTCAACGAACGGCTGACAGCCTTTTTTCCGGATGAAGGTGGCTTGCCGCCAGGCGACTACGTGGCCGTGCATGTCGAGGACGATGGCCATGGCATGTCAGCAGTGGATATCGCCAGGGCTTTTGAACCGTTCTACACCACCAAGCCGCTCGGTCGTGGGGCCGGGCTTGGTCTGTCGATGGTGTATGGCTTTGTCCGTCAGTCAGGCGGCTATGCCTGGATCGAGTCGACGCCGGAACAGGGCACCAAGGTTTCCATGCTTTTCCCGAGGAGCCATGAGCCGGTTCCCGATGAGCCTTTGCCAGTAGCCTTTTCGCAGCGCATGGCACGGGGCGAGCGCCTGCTGCTGGTGGATGATGAATTTGATCTGCGCGCGGTCATGCGCGAGTACCTGACTGAGCGTGGTTTTGACGTCACGGATGTGGGCGATGCCAATACCGCACTGGAGCGCTTCCGCAATGGCGGCCCTTTCGATCTGGTCATAACCGATATCGGTTTGCCAGGTGGATTCAGTGGCCGGCAAGTGGCCAAGGCCATGCGCATGCAGCTTGCACAACAGAAAATTTTGTTTATCACCGGTTATGCGGACCAGTCTATCGAAGCGCGATTGCTCGATCAGCCTGGCACGGCATTATTGAACAAGCCGTTTTCGCTGGCACACCTTGCCGATGAGGCGCTACGCATGCTTGACGCGTAGCGTTTCAAGGGTTGCCTAGAATTTGTGTCACTTGAGCCTGCAACTGCTGCAACTCGAACGGCTTGCAGATCAGGTGCATGCCAGCGCCCAGGAAGCCTTCACGGGCCATGGCTGTTTCCGCGTAACCGGTGATGAACAGCACCGGTAATTGTGGGCGCAGGCTGCGGGCAATTTCTGCCAGTTGCCGGCCGTTCATGCCGGGCAAGCCCACATCAGTGACCAGCAAATCCACCGGTTGTGCCGAGCGCAGCACCTTCAGGCCCTCATTGGCGTCGGCTGCGCTTTGGCAGGGGAAGCCGTTTTCGCGCAACGCCTGGCAGAGCAGTTGGCGCACATGGGGATCGTCCTCGACAATCAGCACGTGTCGGCTGCAGCCGTCTTGCCTGGGGGGCACAGGTTCGCTGGAGGGCAGGGCCTGGTCGACATGGCGTGGCAAATACAGCTCCACCTGGGTTCCCTGGCCAATCTCGCTGCTGAGGGTGATATGCCCGTGGGACTGCTTGCTGAAGCCGTACACCATCGACAACCCCAGGCCAATGCCCTGGCCGGTCGCCTTGGTGCTGAAGAACGGCTCGAAGGCGTGCTCCAGCGTGCTTTGCGCCATGCCTTGGCCGCTGTCGATGATTCGCAGGCGCACATAGTCGCCGGTGCGCAAAGCGCCGTCACCGAACTGCTCGGTGGAGATGCGATGATTGCTTGCCTCGATGCGTAGCAGGCCACCGTTGGGCATGGCCTCGCTGGCATTGAGCAGCAGGTTGTCGAGGGCTTCTTGCAACTGCTGGTCATCCGCCTCCACGGGCCACAGGTTTTTAGCCGCGTGCACTTGCAGGGTTATTGCCGGGCTCAGGCAAGCCTTCAGGCGCTTTACATCGAGCAAGGTAGGCAGGTCTATACGTTGGCTGTGCAGCGATTGGCGGGAAGAGAAGGCAAGCAGGCGGTGGGTCAGGCGGGCAGCGCGCGAAACGGCCTCGCGGCCCATGCACAGAACGCCATCCAGGCCGTCGCTGCGGCCTTGGCGCAGTCGCCGCTGCACAAGTTCGAAACTGCCGCTGATGCTGGTGAGCAGGTTGTTGAAGTCATGGGCGACGCCGCCGGCCAGTTGGCCGATGGCCTCCATCTTGCGTGCCTGGCAGCGGGCGAATTCACTGCGGTCCTGCTCTTTTTCCGGCGTTGAAGGCCGGCTGTCCAGGCGCTGCTGCATGCCATAGAGCTGGTCACGGGTGACGTACTGTCGCCGGCGGTTGCGTAGCGCGGACCGGGTCATGTGCAACAATTGGGCATTCTCGAAAGGCGCGACCAGCCATAGAAGATTGCCCACCGGATGATGACTCACGCCAGCTGCCGACCAGGCACCCTGGGTCACCAGCACAATGGGCAAATCCGACCAGCTCGGTTGCTGGTCGATGAATGCCTGTAGCAAGGCGCTTGGGCCTTGGTTGAACACCTGCTCGGCAATGATCGCCAAGCCTGCGCCTTCGGCCAGACGCGCCTGCAGGTTGGCCAGGTCGACCGCGCAGAGGCTGTTGATGCCCGCAGAAGTCAGCAGACGCGAGGTGTCCGCCGCCAGTTCTGGCGGTGCGAGGATCAAGGCACGTTCATCCAGCGCCAACGAACTGGCCAAAACGACTCTCCTTTAGGGTGGCCTGATACCCACTGGACCTTGCTACAACCTCAGGGTTCAACTGAATCCAGGTTCTGCCTACAGGCCTTGTTGCAGTGCAGGGTCGTCCGGGTTTTGGCGCTCCAGCTCGGCTAGCGATACTTGCACGTTCTGCAGTTGGCCGGACTCTTTCCAGTACTGGATCAGCAGCACCCGTGCCCGGCGATTGGCTGGCTGGCGATTGAGTATGGTTTCCAGTTGCTTCTGGGCGGCGTCGAGCTGGTCCAGCTGATGCAGGGTGACCGCCAGTGTGTAGCGGTAGTCGGCGTTGTCCGGGTCCAGTTCCACGGCGCGGGACAACGCCAGCAAGGCATACTCACGCTGTTCGTGACGATTGAGCCAAAGCCCTAGCTCATACTGCAGAAAGGCCGAGTCGGGGCTCAGCGCAAGGGCTTTGCCCAGGACCTGGCGGGAGGCATCGTGATGGCCCTGGCGCTCGAGCAGACGTACCTGAGTCGCCAAGGCTTCAAGGTTGCCGGGGGCGACCGCGAGCGCACGGTGCAGGGCCGCCGCGGCGTGCGTGTAGTCGTTTTCGTGCAGGTAAAGGCGCGCCAGGTGCACCTGGGCGTCGGCATCTTCGGGTTGTTGCTCCAGGGCCTGTTGGTATTGTTCCAGCGCTGATTGCAGCGGGCCGAAATAGAGGCCGATGGCGTCGGGATCGAGGCCCAGCAGGGCATCCACGGCGGCAAAGCGCACGCTTTGCTCACCGTCGTCCAGCAGCGGGCCGAGTACCAGGCTGCGCTGTGCGGGCGGTAACAGGCGGCGGATACTGGCAATGGCCGCTCGGCGCACCAGCGGGTCGGCCTGTTCCAGGTCCTGTCTGGCCAGTTTCAATGCCTGTGGCGAGGGGTAGTTGGGCAATTCGGCGTAGAGCGCCGCCCGGCGGATGGCAGGCAGGTCGTTACGCTGCAATTGCTGGTACAGCACCCGTGCGGCACCGGGCTGGCCGTCGTGGGCCAGGCGTAGCGCCTTGGCGTAGCTGTGTGCTGGCAAGTTCGGCGGGGTTGGCGGGGCGTCGCGCCACAGGTAGCCGAACAGGGCCGATACCAGAACCAACAACAGCAGGGCGATCAGGTAGCGGTTGCGTCTGGGCATCGGACGATCCGTGGCGGCGGGAAGGGCTGAGCTTGGGCCAGCCGGGGGGTAAATGCAACCGAGCCGGCCAAGGCGCTTGCCATGAGCCAAGCCTGCGCTGGCATTCCATGCATTGTGTATTGTTGTAAATAAATGGCAAACGTAAAAAAGCCCCGCAGACCATGGCCTGCGGGGCAAGCGGTTGGGGGAGGAGCCAACCAAAGGAGCCGTTGAAACGGGGTGTGTCAGTGTGCGCTGGCCACCGTCTCTGGTTGCCAGCCGCCGCCCAGGGCCTTGTAGATCGAGACGATGCCGCGGTACAGCTCGACTTCACCCTGGGCTTGCGCATCTTCAGCACTTAGCCGCTCACGTTCGGCATCGAGCAGTACCAGGTAGTCCACGGTACCTTCGCGATAGCGAATCGAGGCCAGTTCTGCTGCCTTGCGGCTGGCGTCGCTCTGGCGCATCAGCGACAGCAGACGCTGCTGGGTCTTGTCGTAATCGCTGAAGGCATTGGCCGACTCCTCCAAGGCCAGCAGCACCTGCTGTTCGTAGTTGGCCAGTGCCCCTTCGGCATCGGCCTTGGCGCCGCGCAGGCGGGCCCGCACGCTGCCCAGGTCGAAGGCTGCCCAGGTAATGCTCGGGCCCAGCGCCCAGGCGTTGGCCGCCGAAGAGCCGATCTGCGAGCCGCGGGCGGCGGTAAAGCCGAGGAAGCCACTGAGGCTGACACGGGGGAACAGGTCGGCGGTGGCCACGCCAACGTTGGCGGTGGCGGCCGCCAGTTGGCGTTCAGCGCTGCGGATGTCCGGGCGACGGCGCAGCAACTCACCCGGGTCACCCACCGGCAACGCCTTGGCGATGGCCGGCAGCGCCTTGGGCGACAGGTCTACGCTGAGCGCGTCAGGGCGCTGGCCGAGCAGGGTGGCGATGCGGTGCCGAGCCCGAGCCTGTTCGGCTTGCAGTTGCGGTACGGTGGCTTCGACCCCGGCCAGGCGCGCATCGGCACGCACCACGTCGAGGTCATTGCCCACGCCGGCATCGCGCAGGGTTTCGGTAATGGTGCGTGATTCCTGCTGGGTCTTCAGGTTGGCCAGGGCAATCTTTTCGCGCAACTGGGCACCGCGCAGTTGCCCGTAGGCATCGACCAGTTCGGCGATCAGGCTGACCTGCAGCTGTTGCAGGTCGGCGGCGGCCGCCGCTTCCTGGGCTTCGCTGGCTTCGATCTGGCGCTGGATGCGGCCGAACAGGTCAAGTTCCCAGGCCATGTCCAGGCCCAGGTCGTAGCGCTCACTGTTCACCCGCTGCGTGGTCTGGCCGGGGATCTGGCCCTTGCCGAGATCGCTGCTGGCACGGCTGGTGACCACCGGGAACGAGTCGTTCTCGGCGTCTTCGCGGATCGAGCGGGCCGATTTCAGGCGGGCGAAGGCAACGCGCAAGTCACGGTTGCCGTCCAGCGAAGCCTGCACCAGCTGGTTCAGCACCGGGTCGTCGAATTGCTTCCACCACAGGCTCTCGAAGCGGCTTCGGTCGTAGGCCTTGGCCTGCACATCGCTGCCCAGTTGTGCAGGTTCGGTAGCTGGCGCCTGGTAGTCCGGGCCTACCGCACAGGCCGCCAGGGCCAGTGCCAGCAGGCTTGGGGTCAGGGGTTTGAGCAGGTTCATGCGTGGTTCTCCAGCACTTGAGCGTGTTCAGCCTTGCGGGCCTGGCGACGCTCGACGAAACGGCGGATCAGGAAGAAGAACACCGGGGTCAGGAACAGGCCGAACACGGTTACGCCGATCATCCCCGAGAACACCGCCACACCCATGGCATGGCGCATTTCCGAACCTGCACCGGAGCTGAACACCAGGGGCACCACGCCCATGATGAAGGCGATCGAGGTCATCAGGATCGGCCGCAGACGCAGGCGGCAGGCTTCCAGCACCGCAGCCAGCGGGTCGAGGCCCTTGGCCTGTTCATCCTTGGCGAATTCGACGATCAGGATCGCGTTCTTGCACGCCAGGCCCACCAGTACGATCAGGCCGATCTGGGTGAAGATGTTGTTGTCGCCACCCGATACGATCACACCGGTGATGGCCGACAGCAGGGTCATTGGCACGATCAGGATCACCGCCAGCGGCAGGCTCCAGCTTTCGTACTGGGCGGCCAGCACCAGGAACGCCAGCAGCACGCACAGCGGGAACACCAGCAGCGCGGTATTGCCCGAGAGGATCTGCTGGTAGGTCAGGTCGGTCCACTCGAAGGTCATGCCGTTGGGCAATTCCTCTTTCAGCAGCTTCTCGATTGCAGCTTCCGCCTGACCAGAGCTGTAGCCCGGTGCGGCGGCACCGTTGATCTCGGCAGTGATGAAGCCGTTGTAGTGCATGACCCGGTCCGGCCCCGAGGTATCGCTGACCTTGAGGAAGGTCGCCAGCGGGATCATCTCGCCAAGGTTGTTGCGCACCTTGAGTTGGCCGATCTGCTCGGCATCAAGGCGGAACTGCTGCTCCGCCTGGACGTTGACCTGATAGGTACGGCCGAAGCGGTTGAAGTCGTTGGTGTACAACGAGCCCAGGTAGACCTGCAAGGTGTCGAAGATGTCGGTGATCGCCACCCCGTGGGTCTTGGCCTTTTCCCGGTCGATGGCGGCATCGACTTGTGGCACGTTGACCTGGTAGCTGGTGAACAGGCCGGCCAGCTCTGGGACGTTGTGGCTCTTGGCAATGATGTTCTGGGTTTCTTTATACAGCGCCTCGTAACCCAGGTTGCCACGGTCTTCGATTTGCAGACGGAAGCCGCCAATCGTGCCCAGGCCTTGTACCGGCGGTGGCGGGAAGATCGCGATGTAGGCGTCCTGGATGTCGGCGAACTGGGCATTCAGTGCGGCTGCGATGGCTGCCGCTGACTGGCTCGGGTCCTTGCGCTCATCGAATGGCTTGAGCGGGGTGAACACGATGCCGCTGTTCGGGCTGTTGGTGAAACCATTGATAGACAGGCCCGGGAAGGCCACCGAGTCGGCCACGCCAGGCTGCTTGAGGGCGATTTCGCTCATGCGCTTGATCACCGCTTCGGTACGGTCGAGGCTGGCCGCGTCCGGCAGTTGGGCGAAGGCCACCAGGTACTGCTTGTCCTGGGCCGGCACGAAACCGGTCGGGGTGGACGAGAAGCCCAGGTAGGTCAGGCCCATCAGGCCGGCATACACGAACAGGGCGATGCCACTGGAGCGGATGACCCGGCGCACGCCACCGACGTAGCGGTTGGACGCACGGTCGAAGAAACGGTTGAACGGGGAGAACAGCCAGCTGCCCAGCAGTTTGTCGAGGAACCGCGAGAAACGGTCCTTGGGTGCGTGGTGTTCCTTGAGCAGCACCGCAGCCAGGGCTGGCGACAGGGTCAGCGAGTTGAACGCCGAAATGACGGTCGAAATGGCGATGGTCAGGGCGAACTGCTTGTAGAACTGCCCGGTCAGGCCGGAAATGAACGCTGCAGGTACGAACACCGCGCACAGCACCAGGGCGGTGGCGATGATCGGCCCGGTCACTTCGCTCATGGCTTTCTGCGTGGCTTCCAGCGGCTTCAGGCCCAGCCCGATGTTACGTTCGACGTTCTCCACCACGACGATGGCATCGTCCACCACGATACCGATGGCGAGCACCAGCCCGAACAACGACAGTGCGTTGAGTGAAAAGCCGAACAGGTGCATGATCGCGAAGGTACCGATCAGCGAGACCGGCACAGCCAGCAGCGGGATGATCGAGGCGCGCCAGGTCTGCAGGAACAGGATCACCACCAGCACCACCAGCACCAGGGCTTCGAACAGGGTGTGCACCACCGCTTCGATGGAGCCACGCACGAAGATGGTCGGGTCATAGACGATGCTGTAGTCCATCCCTTCCGGGAAGTCCTTTTTCAGCTCGGCCATTTTCGCCCGCACTTCGTCGGAGATCTCGATGGCATTGGAGCCTGGGCGCTGGAAGATCGGGATGGCCACCGCCGGCTGGTTGTTCAGCAGCGAGCGCAGGGCGTACTGGCTGGAGCCGAGTTCGACCCGGGCGATGTCCTTCAGGCGGGTGATTTCGCCATCGGCACCGGCGCGGATGATGATGTTTTCGAACTCTTCCTCGTTGACCAGGCGGCCCTGGGTATTGATCGACAGCTGGAAGCTGGTCGAGCCTGGGGCAGGCGGTGCGCCCAGCTGGCCGGCGGCCACCTGGCGGTTCTGCTCGCGGATTGCGGCTACCACATCACTGGCTGTCAGGTTGCGCGAAGCGGTCTTGTTCGGGTCCAGCCATACGCGCAGCGAGTAGTCGCCCATGCCGAACAGCTGCACGTCGCCTACGCCGCCCAGGCGCGCCAGCTCGTCCTTGATGTTGAGGATGGCGTAGTTGGACAGATAGAGCATGTCGTAGCGGTTGTCCGGCGAGGTCAGGTGCACGACCATGGTCAGGTCAGGCGAGGCCTTGTCGACGGTGATACCGATACGGGTTACTTCCTCGGGCAGCTTGGGCTGGGTACGGGTGACGCGGTTCTGCACCTGCACCTGGGCGTTGTCCAGGTCGGTACCCAGGGCGAAGGTGATGGTCAGCGTCAGCTTGCCATCGGCAGTGGACTGGGAGGACATGTACAGCATGTTCTCCACTCCGGTAATGGCCTGTTCCAGCGGCGCGGCAACGGTTTCGCCGATGACCTTGGGGTTGGCGCCGGGGAAGTTGGCGCGCACCACCACGGTGGGCGGAACCACTTCGGGGTATTCGCTGATCGGCAGCTGGAACAGCGAGATAGAACCCGCAATCAGCAGCACCAGCGACAGCACCGCGGCGAAGATCGGCCGGGTAATGAAGAATTTCGAGAAGTTCATCGGTAGGGTCCCTTAACCGCGTGGCGCCTGGGCGCCGGCGACTTTCACGTTATTGCCCGCCATTTTCGGCGCCGGGTTGCTGGCCTCCAGGGCCTGACGCTGCCGTGCGAGGGCGGCGAGGGTTTGTTCGCTGGCCATCGGTGTTTCCTCCGGGGTTACCGGCGAACCAGGGCGCACGCGCTGCAGGCCCTTCACCACGATGCGTTCGCCCTTGTCCAGGCCGCTGCGGACGATGCGCAAGCCTTCAAGTTTCGGCCCCAGTTCCACGGTGCGGTAGGTGGCTTTGTTGTCCTTGCCCATCACCAGCACGAACTTCTTGCCAAGGTCGGTACCCACGGCTTCGTCGTTGATCAGCATGGCGTCGTACTGGGCGCTGCCGACCAGTTTCAGACGCGCATACAAGCCTGGTGTGAACTCGCCGTCGCTGTTGTCGAATACCGCGCGTCCCCGGATGGTGCCAGTGCGCGGATTGACCTGGTTGTCGACGAAGTTCATGTGGCCCAGGTGCGGGTTGCCGCTTTCGTTGGTCAGCCCCAGGTATACCGGGGTGCTCTGGCCACGCTGGCCTTCACGGGCCAGCTGGGTGTACTTGAGGTACACGCGCTCGTCGGCGTCGAAGTAGGCGTAGACTTTGTCGGTGGATACCACGCTGGTCAGCGGGGTGACATCGGCGGTGACGATGTTGCCGGCGGTGAATTCGGCGCGGCTGACACGGCCACTGATGGGCGCAGTGACGCGGGTAAAGCTGAGGTTCAGGCGCGCCAGGTCGAGCTGGGCCTGGATCGCATCGACGCCGGCACGGGCTTCGGCGGCAGCACTGCTGCGCGATTCGGCCAGTTCGGCGGAAATGGCGTTACTGTCACGCAGGCGCTCGCCGCGGCGGGCTTCATTGGCGCTGCGGATGGCGGTGGCCTTGGCCTGTTGCAACTGGGCTTCGAGGCGGCGTACTTCTGCCTGGAACGGGCGCGGGTCGATCTGGAACAGCAGGTCGCCTTTTTTGACCTGGGCGCCTTCAGTGAAGGCCACCCGGTCGATCTGGCCGGAGACCCGCGGGCGCACTTCGACGGTTTCCGGGGCTTCGAGGCGGCCGGTGAACTCGTCCCATTCGGTGATCGGTTGCTCGATCACCTTGGCCACGCTTACCTTCGGCGCGGCGGGCGCCTGCACGGCGTCGGGGGTTCGACCGCAAGCGCTGATCACCACCACTGCCAGGGCAGCGAGGGGGAAGCGCAAGGGTTTGAGTGATTGTTCCATGGAGAACTCCGCCAATGTATTAGTAGTGGGCGGAGTGTGAGTGTGTTGCGCGTGAGGTACGAATCGAACGGGGCGAAGGTTAATATCACGCTGAATGATAGGTGGGGATCATTTATCGATGGCGGCCATGGTTGGGCGAAGCGCACTGCCTGTGCAGGCACCCCTTTACGCGAAAACCTGGGCCTGGCCATTCAGTGAATGCTTGAGGCCAGCTCGAAAATCGGCATGTACATGAGGATCACGATCAGGCCGATCAGCAGGCCGATGAAGGTCATCAGCAACGGCTCGAACAGTTTGACGAACCATTCCACCCAGCGGCCGATTTCCTGGTCATGGAAATCGGCGCAGCGCTCCAGCATCTCGCCCAGGTTGCCGGACTGCTCGCCAGCCCTGAGCAGGCGCAGTGAAACCGGCGTCACCAGGTGCCCGGCCGCCAGTGCATCGGAGAGCGGCAGCCCTTCACCCACCCGCTGGCAGGCCTGCTCCAGGCCCTGCGCTGCTGCGTTGCCGAGCAGGCCGCGGGCCATGCCCATGGCGGTGAGGATGGGAATGCCGCCTTGCAGCAGGATGCCCAGCGAGCGATAGAAACGCGCCAGCTCGTACATCATCAGGCGCTGGTGCAGTGCTGGCAGGCGCCGCAGTTGGCAGGAGGCCCAGTACCGTACACGCGGGTGCCTACGCAGCAGCCAAAGCGCCGCGACCCCACCGACGCTGCCCAGCGCCAGGGGCGCTTGCTGGGCATGCAGAAACAGGCCGACCTGCATCAGTACCCGTGACAACCAGGGTAGTTCGGTGCCCATGCCCTCGAACACTTGGCTGAAACGCGGCACCACATAGCCGAGCAGGAACAGCACCACCCCACCCCCCACCAGCAACAGCAGCAACGGGTAGACCGAGGCACCCACCAGCTTCTGTCGGACCAGGTCCAGGCGCTGGCGATAGCTGATATAGCGGGTGAGGGCATCGCCCAGGGCGCCGGTGCGTTCACTGGACTGCACCAGCGCCACATACAACGGCGGGAATACACGCGGTTGCTGGCCCAGTGCCTGGGACAGTGAGCGGCCCTCGTACAACTGGCGTACCAGCTCGGCGAGCACCTTGCGCGCTGTTGCTGCCGGGCTCTTCTCCGCCAGGCTTTCCAGTGCGTCGATCAGCGGCAGGCCGGCATTGAGCAAGGTTGACAGTTCCTGGCTGAACAGCACCAGGTCGAACGCCGCTTCACGGCGCCAGGCCATGCCGCGCAAGGCGCCGCCGCTGCTGCGCAGGCTGAGCACACGCAGGCCTTGGTCTTCGGCCTGGCGGCGGGCCTGGTCCGCGTCCTCGGCATCGATCTGCAACTGCACCACGCCCTGCCTACCCAGGGCCTTGAGGCTGTAGCGCATGGCCGCTCTCCTTACTGCCAGCTGGTAATTTCGGCGTTTTCCCCATCGCCACCCGGCTGGCCGTCCTTGCCCATCGACAGCAGGTCGTACTCACCGCCGTTCTCGCCGGGTTGCCGGTAGATATACGGGCGGCCCCACGGGTCTTGCGGCACGGCCTTCTGCAGGTACGGGCCGGTCCAGCGAGCCTCGCCACTGGGGGCGACCACCAGTGCCTGCAAGCCTTGTTCGCTGTTGGGGTAGTGGCCGACCTCCAGGCGGTACAGGTCCAGGGCCTTGCTCAGCCCCTCGATCTGCGCCCGCGCAACCTTGGCCTCGGAGCGGCCTAGTTGGCTGAAGTACTTGGGCGCGACGATGCCGGCCAGCAGGCCGAGTACCACCAGTACCACCAGGAGTTCAAGCAGAGTGAAGCCGCGTTGCGGGTTGGTTCTGCGCTGCATGGTGAAGCCCTCCACTGCTATGGGGACAAACGTTGACATGCACCATGCAACAGCCGTGCACGTCTGCCCCAGGGCCTTGCGCCATGGGGCACAGGAAGCGGCACAGTGCTTGCGTCGTGGTGACTGTCCTCGGGTTTTCCGGGGCATTTCCCCCACATCGGGGCCACGACGAAGAGGCGACCGGCATGCGTGGACTCATCCTCGGTTTGATCTGGCTGGCGGCAGGTGCTGCCCAGGCCGATGTGTACATCTCAATCGATGCCAAGGGTGGCTACGTGCTGACCAATGTCCATCGACCAGGGCGCCATTATGAGAAGGTGATCAACGAGCCGCTGTCCCAGGGTGGGCCGGTCAAGGCGCAGATGATCACTGGCCGCCCTTACGCCGAGGTCGTCGCCACGGCTGCGCGCATCCACAACGTGCCGCCGGCGCTGCTGCACGCGGTGATCAAGGCCGAGTCCGGCTACAACCCCAAAGCACGTTCGCGGGCGGGGGCAGTGGGGTTGATGCAACTGATGCCGGATACCGCCCGCGAGATGGGGGTGCAAGACCGGCTGGACCCTGAAGACAATGTGCAAGGCGGGGCACGCTACCTCAAGCAAATGCTTACCCTGTTCGACAATGACATCACCTTGGCTGTGGCGGCCTACAACGCCGGCCCGGATGCTGTATTGCGGCGCGGTGCCGTGCCGCCGTTTGCCGAGACCCGGCGCTATGTGCCCACGGTGCTGCGCGAATATCGCAAGTTGCAAGGGTTGACTGATGATTCGTCCTTGTAACACCTGGCTTGCAGCTCCCGTATTCCACAGGGGCAGCGCCACCTTCGGCTGTATCGGGTAGGGTGAAGTGAGGAGGGGATCAATACCCTTCGGCGGATGCCATCAATTTAATGCCATAGATTCCCCAAGTCTGGGCTATAACCTTCTAAAGGTGCCCAACTGAGGTGTCCGTTATGGACGTCGCCCCTCGTTCCGACACTATTGACGTGCCTGCCGGTAGCGAGTTGGCCGTCCCGCGCAAGCCGTTCAACCTGCTGCGCTGGTATGCCTGGGTCAGTCTAGCCATCATTCTCTCGGTGGCGGCCGGGCTGGGGCTGATTTCCAGCCGCTTCATCATCGACGAGAGTGTCGAGCGTGATGCGTTACTCACCGCACAGTTCATCACCTCCATCGCCGATGCCGAAGTGCGCCATGTGTCGATCCCCAATGTGCGGACCATGGGCGAACTGCTCGATCCGCGCACCGACCGCAACAACTTGCCCGAGGTCGACCCGGAAGCCCGGCGCATGGCCCGTGGCGAGTTCCTTGACCATATCGCTCACCTGCCCGATATTCTGCTGGCCAATATTTATGCTTTGGACCATACAGTGATCTGGTCCACCAACCCGGCACTGATCGGCAAGCTGATTGAAGGCGACGAAGACTTGAATCGGGCTTTCGAGTACAAGATGCGGGTTTCGGCCAGCTACCACAATTTCGAACAGGCCCGCACCGAGCAGAAGTTCATCACCCCGCCCAAGCAGCTATTCATCGAGAACTACATTCCGCTGTTCGATGCCGATGGCGATCAGGTCACAGCGATGGTCGAGATTTACAAGGAACCCCATGACCTGATCGTACGCATCGAGCGTGGCCTGATCCTGATCTGGTTGGCCATCACCGTCGGCGCTGCTCTGGTCTATGTCGGCCTGTACGGCATCATGCACCGCGCCGCGCGGCTGCTGGCGGTGCAGCAAAAGCGGCTGATCAGCAGCGAAACCTACGTGGCACTGGGTGAGGTGTCGTCGGCAGTGGCCCATAGCCTGCGCAACCCGCTGGCCAGCATCCGCTCAAGTGCCGAACTGGCCCAGGCGTTCGACGAAGGCCCGGCGCAGAGCCAGGTCAACGACATCATCAGCCAGGTCGATCGCATGTCGCAGTGGATCCGCCAGATGCTGCAGTCACTGCGCCCGCTGAACGACGAGGCGTTGGCGGTGGACTTGCCGCAGGCGCTGGAGGAGGCCCTGCAGACCTACGCTGTGCCGCTGGCGCGCGGCGGAGTAAGCCTGGACCTGCAACCCTTACCGGCCGTGCAGGTGTTGGGGCACCCGGTATTACTGCGCCAGGTATTCAGTAGCTTGATCGCCAATGCCTTGGAAGCGATGGAGCAGGGTGGGCGGTTGCGTATCGAAGTGGTACGTCACAACCGGCGCAGCCTGACCTTGCGCCTGTCCGACAATGGCAATGGCATGAACGACGAGCAGCAGCGAATGGCCTTTCGACCATTCTTCACGACCAAACCAGGTGGGCTGGGGGTGGGGCTGGTGCTGGTGAAGCGCATCATGGAACGCTTCGGCGGTACGGTTCGGCTCAGCAGCAGCGAGGGTCATGGCACGAGGGTTTCGTTAAGTTTCCGACTGACCTGAAAGCACCAAGACACATTAATAAAGGGATGTAAGATGTTGATATAAAAGGTAATAACGTTTTGGGTCAAAATCACCCAAATGTGGGGAAGACTCCTCAACATTAATCTAGAAAGTTTTTTCAACTTACTGGTAAATAACAGTTTTAATAGGTAATAGTCCTGCTGGCTGAGTTTTTGCAGCGTAATTTGTGAAGCGCAACACACGACAAAGGGCAGCTGCGACTGCCGGGTGGATTGCTAACCATTGGCTACTGCCATTGGCCTTGATGCAGTTCTGAACGTACGCCCTGCGCGGGAACTACGCGATGCAGATGCTGGAAAACGAAGCGCCCGAAAAGGCCAATGCGACCGCCAGCGGGCTGGCCGTACCCTTGCGTGAATTCAACCTGCTGCGCTGGTTTTCGGTGATCAGCCTGTTGATCATCACCACGGTGGCCGGTGGGCTGGGTTACTTCTCGACGCGCTTCGTGGTGCGCGACAGCGTGCAGCGCGATGCCATGCTCACCGCGCAGTTCATTCAGGCAATGGCCCAGGCCGAAGTGCGCCATTCGCAATTGCCGCCGGGCACCACCATGGGCGAGTTGCTGGACCCGCAGCTGGACCTGCAGCACCTGCAGTTCACCCCGGCGTTGGCCGAAGCGACCCGGGCCGAGTTCCTCGATCATGTCAAACACCTGCCGGATACCTTGCTGGCCAATGTCTACGCCCGCGACCGCACCATTGTCTGGTCCACCAACGTCGAGCTGATCGGTAAGCGGATAGGGGATGATGGTGATCTTGAGCGCGCGTTTCACTCGCGCAAGGCGGTGTCGGCCAGTTATCACAAGGCCGCCGAGGATCGCGAAGAGCAGAAGTTCCAGCGCGCACCGCGTTACCTGTTCATCGAGAATTACATCCCGCTGTTCGACAGCCAGGGTGAGCAGGTACTGGCCATGGTGGAAATCTACAAGGAGCCGCAGGATCTGATCCGGCGCATCCAGCGCGGCTATTTGCTGATCTGGGCCTCTACCCTGGTGGGCGGGGCGTTGATCTACTTCGGGCTGTTCTGGATCGTGCGCCGGGCGGCGCACATGCTGCGCCTGCAGCAAGAGCGGTTGGTGGCAAGCGAAACCTATGTGGCGCTGGGTGAAATGTCGTCGGCAGTGGCTCACAGCATGCGCAACCCGCTGGCCAATATCCTCTCCAGCGCCGAACTTGCCCAGGAGACCGCCAACCCTGCTGCGCAGAAGAACATCACTGACATCATCAGCCAGGTCGACCGCATGTCGCGCTGGGTGCGCGACCTGCTGGTGTCGTTGCGCCCGGCCAGTGATGAACCCGAGGCCGTGGACCTGGTGGCGGCCATCGAGGACACCCACCTGGCCTTCGCTCAGCAGATCGAACGCAACGGCGTGCGCTTCCATTTCGAAGGGCCTGACGTGCAGTGGGTGGTCAGCCAGCCGCTGCAGCTCACGCAGATTCTCAACAGCCTGTTCTCCAACGCCCTGGAGGCCATGCCCGCTGGCGGGATGCTCAATGCCCAGGTCAATGTGCAAGAAGGCCTGCGTGCCGAGTTCGTGCTGACCGACACCGGCAAAGGCATGAGTCAACAGCAGGAACGGATGGTGTTCAAACCGTTCTTCACGACCAAACAGGGTGGCCTCGGCGTAGGCCTGGCCCTGGTCAAGCGCATCATGGAACGTTTTGGCGGCTCGGTCAGCCTTCGCAGCCGCGAAGAGGAAGGAACCCGCGTCAGCCTTACATTCAATATTGCAGCGGGAGGGGAACATGGAGCACAGCATCCTGGTCGTCGAGGATGATGAAATCCTTGCCGACAACATTCGCACTTACCTTAGCCTCAAGGGCTACGAAGTCATCGTGTGCCACAGCGCAGAGCTGGCGCTGGAGCAGATCAAGCGGGCGCAGCCTGACGCGGTGCTGACCGACAACTCGTTGCCAGGCATGAGCGGGCACGACCTGTTGCGTACCCTGGTGGCCCAGGCGCCAGGCCTGAAAGTGATCATGATGACCGGCTACGGCAATGTAGAAGATGCCGTGCAGGCGATGAAGGAGGGCGCCTTTCATTACCTGACCAAGCCGGTGGTTTTGGCCGAGCTCAAACTGACCCTGGACAAGGCCCTGGCTACCGAGCGTATGGAACGCACGCTGTCGTTCTACCAGGAGCGCGAGGCGCAGAAGTCCGGGTTGCAGGCATTGATCGGCGAGTCGCCGGTGATGCTCACCCTCAAGCACACCCTGCGCCAAGTGCTCGATGCCGAGCGGCGCATGGCCAGTGACGACCTGCCACCGGTGCTGATCGAAGGCGAGACCGGTACCGGCAAGGAGCTGGTGGCTCGTGCCCTGCATTTTGATGGTTCGCGCAGTAAAGGGCCGTTCATCGAGTTCAATTGCGCTTCGATCCCTGCCAACCTGCTTGAGGCCGAACTGTTTGGCCACGAGAAGGGCGCGTTCACCGATGCCAAGGAGCGCCGGGTGGGACTGGTGGAGGCTGCCGATGGCGGCACCTTGTTCCTTGACGAGATCGGCGAAATGGACCTGGTGCTGCAGGCCAAGCTGCTCAAGTTGCTGGAAGACCGCAGCATCCGCCGGATTGGTGCTGTGAAGGAGCGCAAGGTCGATCTGCGGGTGATCAGCGCCACCAACTGTAACCTGGAACAAATGGTGCAGCAGGGCAAGTTCCGCCGTGACCTGTTCTTCCGCCTTCGCATTATCGCCTTGAAGGTGCCGCGCCTGTATTCGCGTGGCCAGGACATACTGCTACTGGCGCGGCATTTCCTTGCCCACCATAGCCGCCGTTATGGCAAGCCAAACCTGCGCTTTTCTGCCGAGGCTGAGAACCTGATGCTCGGTTATAGCTGGCCTGGCAATGTGCGCGAATTGCGCAACATGCTGGAGCAGACCGTGTTGCTGGCGCCGAACGAAGTCGTGCAGGCGCATCAGTTGAACCTGTGCATGACCTTGGTTGACGAGCCGTTGGCGCAGCAGCCGATGGCGGCCATGTTCGAAATGCCGCGGCACGAACCAGAACCGGGTACAAGCCTGCCTGACATGGAGCGTGACCTTGTCTGCAAGACCTTGGACCGCACCGACTGGAACGTGACCAAGTCAGCGCGGATGCTGGGGTTGTCGCGGGATATGCTGCGTTACCGGATCGAAAAACTGGGTCTGACCCGGCCCGACAAGCGTCAGTGGTAGTACAGGCAGGGTCGTCAACGGTTACCTGTGCCCGAGCTGCCTTCTCCTTGCCGGCCGGTACCTTCCGACCCACTGCCATCCATCCCCGGCAGATTGCGGTTGTCATTCTGCATGGCTGGCGGGCTTTGTGGTTCGTTGCCCTGTATGCGCGGGTCGGTATCCCGCGGCAAGGGCTTCTCGATCGGGTTGAGGGTGCTGTCCACGCCTGGCTGTGGCGCTGTATTGTGCGGATCGTCGGGGTAGGTCGGGCCTGTGCCGACAGCAAAAGCCAGCGGCGAGGCGAGCAGGGCAATCGACAGGATGATTGAGCGGGGCATGGCAGGCTCCTTTGCTATACGGGTAGGGCTCATACTTCCCTTTGGCCTTACCCGAAACGTGAAGGTGCCATTACCCCGATCAACGGTCACACCACCAGCGACAGCAACATGATGAAAATGATGCCGACGATAGACAGGATCGTCTCCATCATGCTCCAGGTCTTGAAGGTTTCTGCCACGGTCATGTTGAAGTACTGTTTCACCAGCCAGAAGCCGGCGTCGTTCACATGGGACAGGATCAGCGAGCCGGCACCGGTGGCCAGTACCAACAGCTCACGGTTCACCCCCGGCACCAGATCGATCACCGGCGCCACGATGCCCGCGCCGGTAATGGTGGCGACGGTGGCGGAGCCGGTCGCGATACGGATCACCGCCGCCACCAGCCAAGCCAGCATGATCGGCGAAATTTCCGCCTGCACGGCCATTTGCCCGATCACGCTACCCACACCGGTGTCCACCAGCATTTGCTTGAAGCCACCGCCAGCGCCGACGATCAGCACGATGGCTGCAGTCGGTGCCAGGCTCTGGTCGAGCATCTTCATGATCTGCTGGCGATTGAAGCCGCGAGCCGAGCCGAAGGTGTAGAAGGCCAGCAGCAGGGCGGCGAGCAGGGCGGTGATCGGGTGGCCGATCAGGTCCATCCACTGGCGCACGATGTGCTCGGCAGGCAGCACCACGTCGGCGAACGTTTTCAGCAGCATCAACGCGACTGGTAGCAGCACGGTGATCAGTGTGATGCTGAAGCTTGGCAGGTTGCCCTGGTCGGACTCCTTGGCGATCTGGTCCATCAGTTCCTGGGACGGGTTGCCCGGGATGTAGCGGGAGATGAAGTTACCGAACAGAGGGCCGGCAATGATCGCGGTGGGTAGTGCGACGAGCAGACCATAGAAGATGGTCTTGCCAATGTCAGCATGGAAAATGCCGATTGCCAGCAAGGGGCCCGGGTGTGGTGGCACCAGACCGTGCACCACCGACAGGCCGGCCAGCAGCGGAATGCCGATCTTCACCAGCGATACGCCGGAGCGCCGGGCGACGATGAATACCAGTGGAATCAGCAGCACAAAGCCGATTTCGAAGAACAGCGGGATGCCCACCAGGAAGGCGGCGAACATCATCGCCCAATGCACGTTCTTCTTGCCGAAGGCGCGGATGAGGGTTTGCGCGATCTGGTCGGCCCCCCCGGAGTCGGCCATCAGCTTGCCGAGCATGGTGCCCAGGGCGAGCACGATACCGACGAAGCCGAGTACGCCGCCAAAACCGTCCTGGAACGATTTCATGACCTTGGCCACCGGCATGCCGGAGGTCAGGCCCAGGAAGCCGGCCGCGAGGGTGAGGGCGACGAAGGGATGAACCTTGAAGTGGGTGATCAGCAGGATCAGTCCGACGATGGTAACCATCGCGTCGAGCAGCAGGAAAGTATCAGTAGCCAGTCCGAACATGGTTTGAAGGCCTCGGTCTTATCGTTGTTTTGGGCGTAGCTTTTTGGAGTCTTTGCCCGCTTTACGGGTCGGGGTAGCGCTGTCTTGGGTGAGACGGAAAAACCACCGAGGTCAGGCGGTTTGCGCCAGGCCCGGCTCACCGCAGCGCTTTAGCCAGCGGTCCACCGCTTCGGCCAGTGCTTCGATCGGTTGGGTGGCGTCCAGAGCAAGTGTCAGGGGCTCGCCACGTGGCGATTCCAGGGCAGCGAACTGGCTGTCGATGAGGCTGGCCGGCATGAAGTGTCCTGGGCGAGCCAGCACGCGTTTTTCAGCCTCGGCAGGCGACAGTTCGAGGAACACGAACACCAGCCCGGGCATGGCATCGCGCAGGGTATCGCGGTAGCGGCGCTTGAGTGCCGAGCAGGTCAGGATCGGGCGTTCCCCGGCTTGGGTGGTGGTTTGCAACTCTTCACCAAGGCGGACCAGCCAGCCGGCACGGTCACTGTCATCCAGCGGGATGCCAGCACTCATCTTGCGGATGTTTTCGGCAGGGTGGAAAGCGTCGCCTTCGATCAGGCGGCCGCCGCTTTTGGCAGCGATGGCGGCGCCGATGCAGCTTTTGCCGCAACCGGCCACGCCCATCACCACAATGGCGGACAGGGGAGAATTCATCAGTACCTCCTGCGGGTGAGATAGCGCTGTCTCGCCATTGACGAACAGACACCTCCCCGGTGTTATTGGTCTTGTCCTTACGCAGTATGGACGCCTGGTGGCAAGCGCGTGGTGGCTGCTACCAAAGATTACATTGCCTGCATCCTGAGACAGCGCTACCTTAGTGGCCGTTCCCTATCCTTGCAAGTAGTAAAATTACAACATTCATGTCCCGCACCGGCTCCCGTACTACAGGTCGTCCCACCCTGGCTGAAGTTGCCAGGCTTTCCGGGGTTTCCCCGATTACCGCTTCGCGCGCCTTGCGTGGGGTCAGCACGGTTGCGCCTGACCTGGTGGAAAAGGTCATCGCCGCGGCGGCGAGCCTCGGCTATGTGGCCAACCCGGCGGCCCGGGCGCTGGCCTCGGCACGCAGCCAGTCGGTGGTGGTGTTGATCCCGTCGTTGTCCAACCAACTGTTCATCGACACCCTGGAGGCCATTCACGAGGTCATGCGCCCGCGCGGGCTCGAGGTGCTGATCGGCAACTATCACTACGACCTTGCCGAAGAAGAGAACTTGATCCGCAATTACCTGGCCTATCAGCCCTGCGGCATTTTGTTGACCGGTTTCGAGCGTAGCGATGCTGCGCGGCAGATGCTGGCTGCCAGCGGCGTGCCGTGTGTGCACATGATGGAGCTCAATGGCGAGCCAGGGGCTTTGTCGGTCGGTTTCTCGCAGCATCAGGCCGGACGTGCTGCTGCACGGCACCTGATCGAACGCGGGCGCAAGCGTCTTGCATTCATTGCCGCGCAGCTGGACCCGAGGGTGATGCAGCGTGCCGAGGGTTTCCGTCAGGCGCTGGCAGAGGCCGGTTTGCAGGCCGCCGAGCTGGAAGTGTTGGCGCCGGAGCCATCGTCGATTGCCCTGGGCAGCGCGCTGTTCAGCCAGCTGATGCAGCAGGCGCCGGATGTCGACGGCATCTTCTTCTGTAACGACGACCTGGCCCAGGGCGCGGTACTGCAGGCCTTGCGTCAAGGGGTGGAGGTGCCACGTCAGGTGGCGATGGTCGGTTTCAACGATTTGCCGGCCTCGGCGCATATGGTGCCGCGGCTGACCTCGATTCGCACACCACGGGCTGCGGTGGGGCGGGGCGCAGCGCAAGCGCTGCTGGCGTTGCTGGATGGCAAGCGGGTGACGAACGCGCAGCAGGATCTGGGCTTTGAGCTGATGGTGCGCGAGAGCTCCTGAGAGCGACCGTCAAGGCGTCGGCGCGCCCTCAAGACAGGCGCTGTAGATTTAGATTCTCTGTTGGCGGTCAAGCTTTTCTTAGGTGTTCCATGCCCGTTTGTGTCAGGGCGGCAAGGCGCCTGCCTTGGTTTTTACGGTGATGCGTAGATCCAGCGCCGCCCGCGCGGCGCATCGCGAGCAAGCTCGCTCCTACATTTGTTTCGGGCCAATTATTCCTGGGGCAGACGCGCACGTCCCCTTGGCGCTCACCTCGATATCGTGGGGACAAACAGGGCGGTCGCGCGCGCAGGCACAGTTTGTGTCAGGGCGGCAAGGTGCCTGCCTTGGTTTTTACGGTGATGCGTAGATCCAGCGCCGCCCGCGCGGCGCATCGCGAGCAAGCTCGCTCCTTCATTTGTTTCGGGCCAATTATTCCTGGGGCAGACGCGCACGTCCCCTTGGCGCTCACCTCGATATCGCGGGGAACAAACAGGGCGGTCGCGCGCGCAGGCACAGGCGATACTGGCCCGAAACAGATGTAGGAGCGAGCTTGCTCGCGATGCGCCGCGCGGGCGGCGCTGGCTCTCTGAGGCGCCACAAATGCCACAAATGCCACGACTTGCCAACGGCGTTCTATGCTCAAGAAACCGCGCATAGGGAGCCCCGCGTCATGTTCGATTTCCATCGCAAGTCTGATTTGGCAGAAATCCAGCGCAGCCGCCAGGCGTTGGCCGATGCGCAAGCCAAACTGGCTGCTATCAGCCGTTCCATGGCGATGATCGAGTTCGCCCCTGACGGTACTATTCTCGACGCTAACGAGCGCTTCTGCCAGGCCATGGGCTACAGCGCCGAGGAGCTGCGAGGTAAGCACCACCGGCTGTTCTGTGAGCCGGACTATGCAAAAAGCGCCGAATACCAGCAACTGTGGCGCGAGTTGGGGCAGGGCAAGGCAATCAGCGGTACGTTCGAGCGCATCGACAAGGCGGGGCGCGAAGTCTGGCTGGAAGCCAGCTACATGCCAGTGCTGGACGAGCAACGGCAAGTCACCAGCGTAATCAAGGTGGCATCTGACATCACCCAGCGGGTGGTGCTGGAGCACGAGAGCGAAAGCCTGCTAAAGGCCATCAGCCGCTCCATGGCGGTGATCGAGTTCACCCCACAAGGCCGGGTGATCAAGGCCAACCAGAATTTTCTCGACACCATGGGCTACCGCCTCGATGAAGTGGTTGGCCGCCACCACGGGCTGTTCTGCCTGGCGCATGAACGCGAATCGGCCCAGTACCGCGAGTTCTGGGCTTCTCTGAACCGTGGCGAGTACCATTCACATCGCTTCGAACGCGTCAACAAGCAAGGCCAGACCGTCTTCCTGGAGGCCTCCTACAACCCGATCTTCGACAGCAAGGGCCGCCTGTGCAAAGTGGTCAAGTTTGCCAGCGACATCACCCAGCAGGTCTGCACCCAGCAAAGCGCCGCCCATGCCGCTCATGCCAGTTCGGTGCAGACCGATGCCTGCGCGCGCAAAGGTACCGAGGTGGTGCAACAGGCGGTGCAGGTAATCGAGCAGATTTCCCAGGAGCTTAACGACGCAGCGCGCAGCATCGATGCGGTGAACAAGCAGTCGGATGTGATCGGACAGATTGTGCTGACCATCCGTGGCATTGCCGACCAGACCAACCTGTTGGCCCTTAACGCAGCCATCGAGGCTGCGCGTGCCGGCGAGCACGGGCGCGGCTTTGCCGTGGTGGCCGATGAGGTGCGCAACCTGGCCGCGCGAACCAGCAAGGCCACCCTGGAAATTGTCGATGTGGTGCGGCAGAACCACGACCTGTCGCTATTGGCAGTGGCCAGCATGCAATCGAGCCTCAACCGCACCGGTCACGGCGTGGCGTTGGCCAATGAGGCGGGCACGGTGATCATGGAAATCCAGCAAGGCTCACGGCACGTCGTGGATGCCATCAGCCAGATCAGCTCGACGCTGCAATTGCACTGAGCGCCTCGCGCATCTCGTCAAGCAGTGCCTGCAGGCTGACTTGCAGTTGCGCGCGTTGTTCGGCGGTCGGCAGCCCTTGTGCGTGGGCGTGTTCGATAGCTTCACAGTCTTTGACCACGGTGCGCACCCTGATCATTTTGGCGCCACCCTTGATGCGGTGGGCCAAGATACGCACTGCGTCATCAGGGGCATCTGTTGCCAAGGCGCGCAGGGCGGCCAGGTCTTCACCGACACTGATCGACAATTGCTCCAGCAAATGCCGCGTCAACTGTTCGTCGTCCTGGGTCAGGTGGCGCAATTCGGCCAGGTCGAACCCACTATGGCAGGGGGCTGGCGACGGCTGCTGAGGGTGCACCTGGGGCAGATGGGTCTTGAGTGTGCGCAGGCCAATCGGCTTGAACAGGCATTCGTCCATGCCGCTGGCCAGGCAGCGAGTACGCTCCTCGGCCTGGGCGTTGGCGGTTACCCCAAGAATACGGCCTGCCGGCAGGCCGCGCTCGACCTCCAGGCTGCGAATGCGCCGGGTGAGTTCATGCCCGTCCATGACCGGCATGCTGCAATCGGTAATCACCAGGTCGAAACTCGCGTCCTGCCAGCGTGCGAGGGCGATTTCGCCATTTTCCGCCAGTGTCACGTGGTGCCCCAAGGTTTGCAGTTGCCGTTCCAGCAATAGAAGGTTGGCCGGGTAGTCGTCGACCACCAGGATATTGAGCGGGCCGCTGCTGCTTTCAGGCGCCGTGAGTTGCTCTTCCGCTTGTGCCGGTGCTGCGCAGACGGGTAACTGCAGGTTGACTTGCACCCGGGTGCCAACGCCCTCGACGCTCTGAAGGCTCAAGGAGCCGCCCATCAGTTCGGCCAGGGTACGGCTGATGACCAACCCCAAGCCAGCTCCTTGACGTGCCCTGGGGCCATCGACCTGAACGAAGGCATTGAACAGCCTGGCCTGGTCGGCGGGACTGATGCCGATGCCGGTGTCGCGCACATTCAGCTCGATTGCCAGATTGCCGTGGCCGGCAACTTTGGGTAGCAGCAGACATGCCTGCACTTCACCACGGTCGGTGAACTTGATGGCGTTGCTGATCAGGTTGGACAGAATTTGTTTGAGTCGCAGTGGGTCAGCCAGCACCCATACCGGTTCTGCCGGCAGCTCGCCCTGCAGATGCAACCCTTTGGCCCGGGCATTGCCTTCGAACACCCGCAGCGTGGCGCGCACCAGTTCGACCAGATTGGTAGGCACCGGCTGCAGGCTGATGTGCCCGGATTCGATACGAGAAATATCGAGAATATCGCCAATCAGCTCAAGCAGGCCAATGGCCGAATCATGGGCGGTCTGCAAGGTCTGGGAGTCGCTGCGGCCGCTGCGGCTATCTTCCAGGGCCAGTTCCAGCAGACCGATCACGGCATTCATCGGGGTACGGATTTCATGGCTCATGGTGGCCAGGAAGGTGCTTTTGGTCTGGCTGGCCTGTTCGGCGTCGTCCTTGGCCTGGCGTAACTGCTCCAGCAGCCCGCGGCTCAGCGCAAGCTGTGCCTGCAGCGCGTGCTGTGCCTCGGTTCGCTGATTGATCAGCTTGCGCAGGTAGCTGTTCCAGAACACCACCCCGGCCAGCAGCAGGGCCGACAGTACGAGCACCTGCAAGGCCAGGGTGCGGTAGTCGCGCCATGGGCTGTCGCTCACCAGTGTGCTGGTACGCCAGCGGTTGATCAGTTGGTCGAGTTCTTCAGGCGGAATGCTTAGCAGCGCCTTGTCGAGAATGGCCTGCAACTGGGGCTGGTCGGCCGCTACGGCAAAGGCGGCAATGGCCGGGGCATCGTCGAGCACGCCGGCGATGCGCAAACGTTCCTTGAACACATGGCTGATGTAATAGGTAGCATTGATATGGCTGCTCAGGGCCACGTCGGCAACACCGTTGGCCACGGCCTCCATCTGGGCGAGGGGGTTGTCAACTTCGACCAGCTCGGCCTGTGGGTATCGCTGTTGCAAAACGGCCTCCTGAGGGGAACCGCGCACCAAGGCGATGCGCTTGCCATCCAGGTTCTTGGCCTGTGCAGATGATTCGCCGTCGTCACGGGTGACGAGCACGCGCGGGCTGACCAGGTAGGGGCGGGTGTAGCGCAGTTGCTTCAAGCGGTCGGCGCCATAGCCCAGCGCGCCGATCATCTGTGCTTCGCCGTGGACCAGGCGGTCGATCATTACCTGCGATGAAGCACTTTCGACCGGTTTGAATTGCAGCCCCGTGCGCAATGAGATCTGCTTGAGCAGGTCCAGGGTGATACCGCTAGGGCGGTGCTGAGCATCATTGAACGTCAAAGGTGCCAGCGAGGTATTGACCAGTACGCTGATCGTGGGGTGGGCGGTGATCCAGGATTCTTCTTCTTCGCTCAAGGCAGTGAGGTGGCGCTGCAGCAGCAGGCTGGTGTTACCACTGCTCCAGCGGCGCAGAATGTTCAGACGTTCACTTTCGCTTATACGTGACAGCGCCTTGTCCACCAGCCGATGCAAGCGCGGGTTGTCGCTGGCGATGGCGAAGGCAAAAGCCTCTGGGGCCAGTTGGGAGAAATGGTCGATTTTCAACGCGCCCTGAAAACTTTTGCCGATCATGTAGTCGGTGCTGATGGCATCGCCCAGATAGGCGTCTGCCTCGCCCAGCACGACGGCGGCGAGCCCGGCCAGGGTCGAGCGGTACAGGCTCAGTTGCGCCTTGGGGTACTGGGCGCGAACGCTGGCGGCCGGCAGGTAGTGATCGACCATCGCCAGGCGCAGGCCGGCAAGGTTGGGCGTGCTTTTCAAGCTGCGCCCCTCGAGGGTGACGATCACTGGCAGGTCGTCGGCATAGGGGGTGCTCAGGCTAAGCTGGGCGTCCGCCGCTTCGAAAGCGTTGGAGCTACCCAGCAAGTCGATACGGCCATCACGCAGGGCAGTGATGGCCTCGTGACGGCTGTCAAAACGGCGTACTTCAATGGGTATGTCAAGCTGTTCGCCGATGATGCCGGCGTAGTCTGCGCTCAACCCCTCATAGTCATGCTGACTCACATTGATTTCGAACGGGGGGTAGTCGGGGCGCGCACTGCCCAGTACCAGGCGTTGGTGTTGTTTCAGCCAGTTGCGATCCTCGCCGGATAACGCCAGCGGGGCAGCGGCACTGATTGAGCGTGCCAGCAGATGGCGTGGCTCGCTGCTGGCCTGCAGCACCATGGAGTTGGCCAGACCTAGAGCCAGAAGGACGCTCGCCAGCAGCTGTTTCATGGCAGCCGAGCGCTCAATAGACGCTGTTGCGCTTGGCCAGGTCGACCATTTCCACCAGCGACTCGGTCTTGAGCTTTTCCATGATACGGCCCCGATAGGTGCTGATTGTCTTGGCGCTGAGGTTCATGCAAGTGCCGATGTTCTTGTTGTTCTCGCCGCGCGCGAGGCGCCGCAGCACTTCCATTTCCCGGTTGGAGAGGCTGGCCAGGCGCACTGGCTCGCTCTCCAGCGAGTTGCTGTTGACCGACATCTGCGGAAAGGTCGAATAACCCTTGGTCAGGGCCTTGAGGGCGAACAGCAGGGCCTCGTGGTCCTCTTCCTTGGTGACGAAGGCGCCTATCCCGGCATCCAGGCAGCGGCGTACATACAGGTCAGTGGCCTGGCCGGTCAGCACCATGATCTTCGGTACCGGCTCCAGGCTCTGCAATCGCTTGATGACTTCCATGCCGTCCAGGCCAGGCAGGCCGATGTCGAGGATGACCACGTCCGGGCGCAGTTCGCGGGCTACCTGAGCCACTTCACTGCCATTGCCGACCTCGCCGACGACATGGAAGCGCTCGCGCTCGAGCAGTAGGCGCAGGGACAGCCGGACAATAGGGTGGTCGTCGACGATCAGCACGGTTGTCATGAGGAAAACTCCTGTAGGGATGTGGTCCGCTTCCTGGAACACTCAGGAATACGTCTGCAAGTGGGGTTATCGGAAGCGCTGCACGATACGACCATTCCCGAGGTTTGGTAATGCCGAGTATAGAAGTGTTGAAATCCTCAGTGCTTATTGTTGAAAAATCCTACAAGAAACAGGAAAGACATCACCCTGAAACAGCGGTGATGCCGATTCTTTGCAGTTGCTCAGGCGCAGGCTGCGTGCGGTTTGTGTATACGCAGTGTGGAGGCAGGGTTGTTGGCCAATGCCTGCCCGACCCGCGTCGGGCGGGCTACCAACTGCCCGGTACAATTCGGGCAGCGGCCTTGGAAGCGGGTTTCGGCACAGGCACGGCAGAACGTGCATTCGAAGGAGCAGATCAGAGCGTCGGGGCTGTCACCCGGCAGGTCGGCATCACAGCACTCGCAGTTTGGGCGTAACTCCAGCATGGGCATGACTCCTGTTCGCAGGCGGAAACTCGGAGTCTGCTACGCCCGAGGCAAGGCTGGCAATGTTCAGTCGCCAGGGCGGTACAGGTGGGCATGCCCGGCACGGTACAAGGCCGATTCGGCAAACGGTGTATCCCCCAGTACATGGCCTACCAGGATCAGCGCCGTGCGCCGGAAATCCTTGGCCGCTACGCGTTCTACGATGTCACCGAGGTTGCCGCGCACCCAATCCTGGTCTGGCCAGGTGGCCCGATGCACCACCGCAACCGGGCAGTGCGCGCCATAGTGCGGCATCAACTCATCGACAATGCGCGACAGGTGCTTGACCCCCAGATGAATTGCCAGGGTGCTGCCATGGCGCGCCAGGTCGCCCAACTGCTCACCAGGCGGCATGGGCGAACTGTCGCCATAACGGGTGAGGATCACCGTCTGCGCAACTTCAGGCAAGGTCAGCTCGCAGCCGAGCAGGGCGGCGCTCGCTGCCGTGGCGGTAACGCCGGGGATGACCTGGTAATCGATGCCTAGCGCCTGCAGGTGGCGGATCTGCTCACCGATGGCGCCGTACAGGCTGGGGTCGCCGCTATGCACCCGGGCCACATCCTGACCTTGTTCGTGCGCGCTGCGCATGGCAGCGATGATCTGTTCCAGATGCAGTTCGGCGCTGTTGATCACGGTTTTGGCCTGATGGCCTTCGAGCACGGCGGCGGGCACCAGTGAACCGGCATAAATGATCACCGGGCACTGACGAATCAGCCGTTGGCCCTTGACCGTGATCAGCTCCGGGTCGCCGGGGCCGGCACCGATAAAGTAGATGGTCATGCTAAGTCCTGGCAAGAAAGAGGGTACGAAACGTTCAGCAGGCCAGGGCGAGCGTCGCCGGGCCCAGTACCTGGCGCGTCAGTAGCAGGCTGGCTGTACCCTGCCGCTGGCTGGCCAGGGCCAGTGCCGCGCTCTCGGCTACGCCCCAGCAGCCGCTGTGCCGGTAGGCAGCGGCGGACCGGTGGCTGAGCAGTGGTTCATAGGGTTGCAGTTGCGCGCCATGGTACAGCACCAAAGGCAAACCTAGGTGCTCTGCCAGTTGCAACAACCCGGGCTCGTCGGCCTTCAGGCTGATGCTTGCGATGCCGCGTAGGTCAGCCAACGCCAGGCCCTGGTCGTCCAGAGCCTGGTGCAGCAAGCGATGCAAGGTGTCCGCCGGGCAACCCCGGCGGCAGCCAAAACCAGCGTAGAAGGCAGGCATCAAGCCTGGCTGGAACGGCGGAACAGCCAGGCACTGAGCAGGCCCAAGGCCAGCCAGAAGGCGGCGTTGGTCAGCCAGGAGGCGACTTTGAACTGGGTTTCCAATGCTTCGGGGGCCAGGCTTTCGTGCACCTCCGGTTGCGGCGCACCGATGACATGAGGCATGACCAGCAGCACGGCGCCCAGCGCCTTCAGCAGCCAGTGGCGGGCAAACACCAGCAAGGCCAGGCCCACGGCTGTGGCACTGGCTGTACCGACCCACCAGGTCTGGCGTTGCCCCAGGTCGGCGGCCGCAGTACCTGGCAGTTCTGGTGGCAAGCCCAGGGTTGGGGCCAGGCAGAACACGGCGAAGCCAGCCAACCCCCACAATGCGCCAGTGGCGGCGCGTTTGGGCTCGCGAAGGCTGTACAGGGCGGCGAGGATCAGGGCGAAGCCGACCGCGACCACCAGGTTGCCGCCTGTGGTGGACAGCACGCGCTGCCAGCCGTCTTCCGGCGACCAGGCTTCGGCGCTGTGTTCATGAGCGGCCACTTCGCTACCGTGTTCGTGGTGTGCGGCCGGGGCCGAGGACTCGTAGGTTTCCGCCTCCAGAATCAGCGGAGCAACCCAGAAGCTTTGCAGCAAGGTCAGCAACAGGGCTGCAAGGAGCCCGCTGAAGCCCGCAGTACGGGCAATGCGCGTGATCATCAGGCGTACTCAGTGGCAGGGGAAGGCGGCGCTGTGGCGGGTGTCGTGGGCGGCGTTGTGCACGGCCTCGATGTGCGAGAACCCGGCAAAGTAGACCAGGCACAGACCCAGCAAGCTGGCACCGACGGCGATGGTTACACGCCGGCTGAGGGTAACGGGGGTAGCAAGGCTGTGTTGTTTGGCGCTGGTGACGGGCATGACGCGATCCTCTGCTTTTTTGTGGGCAACGGGCGAGCGCGGCAGCCCCGGACGTGGTCGCCCAAGGGAATGCAACAGCGCCCGCCCACCGCGGGGTGTTCATGAACGTCAGGCCGGTCTCCGGGCTTGCGAGGAAGAGCTGGGCTCCTGGAACGCGTCACCTTCCCATGCCGTACTACAAGGCACAGTGGTACAGACGCTTCACTCGCTTACCGTTGCGGGGGCAGCACCGGCATTGTCCGGCCCTGCAGAAGGGCCTGGGACGCACCGGTTTCCCGTTTCACCCCGTGAGGGGCACCTGAACGCGAGGCATAAGGAGAGCATGGGGCGGGCTTGGCGTCAATGTCATACACAGCGCGAGGCTGTCGAACAGCAGGTACTACAGGCTCAGGCCCGCAGGCAGAAGTGCAGGAACCGGGCGTTCACCCGCGGGCGAATGCCGCCAGCTTGTCGCCATCCAGCCGGTAACGCACCCATTCATCCTGCGCCTCGGCCCCCAGTTTCTGGTAGAAGCCGATCGCTGGCTCGTTCCAGTCCAGCACGCTCCATTCCAGGCGCCCGCAGTTGTTCGCCACCGCTTCGCGGGCAATGTGCTGCAACAACTGTCGGCCGGCGCCATCGCCGCGTTGCTCGGGGGTTACGTACAGGTCTTCCAGATAGATGCCATTGCGCCCGAGCCAGGTCGAGTAGCTGTAGAAGTACACGGCAAAGCCGATTGCACGGCCATCACGCTCGCACATCAGGGCGTGCACAGTGCTGCCTTCGTCGAACAGGCTGTGCTCGATGTCGGCAAGGGTGGCGACTACCTCGTGGCGAGCGCGTTCGTACTCGGCCAGTTCGGTGATGAAGGTTAGGATCTGCTCGGCATCGGTACGCACGGCAGGGCGAATGGTGAGGCTCATGGTGACGGCTTCCTTGGTCCGGATTGGCGATACAGTGATGTGTATCTACGTAATTTAATCAAACTGTACCAGTCGCTGGGAAAGGCGATTCCGGTAGTGTGACAGCACCTATAAAGAAAGTGGAATGCCCGCCATGCTTGCCTCTGCCGACCTGCTGACCGCCTTCGTGCTGTTTGCCTTCGTGTCTTCCATCACGCCAGGCCCCAACAACACCATGTTGCTGGCCTCGGGGGTGAACTTCGGCGTGCGCCGCTCGGTCCCTCATGCCTTGGGTATCAGCTTTGGTTTCATGATGATGGTGCTGGCCGTCGGCCTGGGGCTGGGTGAGGTATTCAAGGCCTGGCCACCACTGTATACGGTGCTGCGCTACACTGGCGCCGCCTATCTGCTGTACCTGGCCTGGAAGATCGCCACTTCCGGGCCGGTCGGTACGGCCTCGTCCAGTGCCCGCAAACCACTGGGCTTCTGGGGGGCGGCGGCGTTCCAGTGGGTCAACCCCAAGGCCTGGGTGATGGCGGTGGGGGCGATTACCACCTACACGCCCGCGCAGGGCTATGTAACCAACGTGATCGTCATTGCGGCCTTGTTCGCTTTGGTCAACCTGCCGAGCGTGGGGGTATGGGTGATGTTCGGCAGCGCCCTGCGCAACCTGTTGCAGCATTCGCGCTGGCTGATGCTGTTCAATGTCGTGATGGCCCTGTTGCTGGTGATTTCACTGTACCCGCTGCTGTTTGTAGAATCAGCGTTTTCCTGACCCCGAGAGTACAGTAAGCCGATGCAGTTGATTCCCTGGTCCCACGAATGCGCCGAAGGTTTCACCCTGCGTGGCTGGCGAACCCCGGCCAGTGGCAAACCGCTGCTGCATTTCCTGCATGGCAACGGCTTCTGTTGCCTGACCTACCAACCGCTGCTGATGCGCCTGGGCGAGCATTTCGACCTCTGGCTATGCGACGTTCAAGGCCATGGCGACAGTGACCATGGCGGGGTGTTTCGCGGCTGGAACCGTACCGCCGCCTTGGCGGTGGAGGCCTTTCAGGGCGGACGTAGCGAGTATGGCGACGTACAGCGGTTTGCCGTAGGCCACAGCTTCGGTGGCGTGCTCACTGGGCTGATCCTGGGCAGTGAGCCGCAACTGTTCGCACGTGCCGTGCTGCTCGACCCGGTACTGTTCAGCCGGCGCATGATCGGTGTGATGGGGGCGGCAGCCCTGGTCGGCCTGCATCAGCGCCACGGCCTGGCCCGCAAGGCTGCCAGCCGCCGCAGCCACTGGCCCGATCGCGAGTCGGCGTTGGCCTCGCTGGAAGGGCGCGGCATCTTCAAAGGCTGGACACATGCGGCACTGCAGGCCTACGTCGAGCATGCCATCGGGGATTGTGGCGAGGCTGTGGTGCTCAAGTGCCGGCCCAGCCGTGAAGTGGAAATCTTCAGCTCGTTCCCTAAACGCATGTGGACCAGTCTGGCTGCAATCAGGACGCCGACACGGGTGTTGTATGGCGAAGACACCTATCCCTTTGTGCCACATTCGGTGAATCGTCTGGCGCTGCTAAACCGCAATGTGACCGCACGGCAAGTTGCCGGTGGGCACTGTTTCATGCAAGAAGACCCGGCCATGGCGGCCGAGCAGGTGCTCGGTTTTTTGCAGGGTTGACTGTTCTGCAGGTGGGACGAAGCATGCCATTTTAGTCAACTACCGCTTGATTGGCATCATTGATAAGGTTATCTCAACCAAGAGAGGAGCCTTCTCATGAAAAAGATTCTGGGTATTCACCGCAGCCCTCACGCCCATTGGGTGGGTGATGGTTTTCCGGTGCGCAGCCTGTTCACCTACGACAACCTGGCCAGCCGGATAAGCCCGTTCCTGCTGCTGGACTACGCCGGTCCGCATGATTTCGCCCCGACCCAGGCCCGACGCGGTGTAGGCCAGCATCCGCATCGCGGCTTCGAGACGGTGACCATCGTCTACCAGGGTGAACTGGAGCACCGTGACTCTACCGGTGCTGGCGGCTTGATCGGCCCTGGTGACGTGCAGTGGATGACGGCTGCCAACGGCATCATCCATGAAGAGTTCCATTCCCCTGGCTTCGCCCGCAGTGGAGGCACATTGGAAATGGTCCAGCTGTGGGTAAACCTGCCGGCGCGGGACAAGCGTGCAGCGGCCGGCTACCAGACGCTGCTGGCCGGCGACATTCCGGTGGTAGCGCTGGACGGTGATGCCGGGAGCTTGCGGGTGATTGCTGGTGACTACCATGGGCACCAGGGGCCGGCGCGGACCTTCACGGCGATGGATGTGTGGGATTTGCGGCTCAACGCCGGCGCGACCCTGCAGTTGCCGGTTGCTGCCGGTCGCAATGCGGCGCTGGTGGTGTTGCGTGGTAACGTTCGAATCAATAGCGAGCGCGAAGCAGGCCCGTCCAGCCTGGTGCTGCTCGACCGGGAGGGTGTAGACGTAGCCGTCGAGGCGCTGGACGGCGCCAGTGTGCTGCTGCTCAGCGGTGAGCCAATCGATGAGCCGATTGTCGGCTACGGCCCGTTCGTGATGAACAGTCAGGCGGAGATTGCCGAGTCGTTCGATGATTTCCATGCCGGGCGGTTTGGGCAGATGCAGGATGAGAGGGGAGGTGCCGCGCACTGATCCTGTTGATTGGGTGGCCTGCCCCGGCACTTTCGCTGGCAGGCAATCTCCCCAGCGACCCGGTTGGACCCTGGCCAATGCGTTGTCGTCCGAGACCACTCGTCGTCAAGTCTGCTATTGCATTCGAACATACGGCGCACGCGGAGAATCTTCCACTAAGGTGCTAAAGGATTCCTCGCAAGCTCATTGCCCGGGCGCATGGAAAGCTGGCCGAGCATGTGCAATATCAATTGGCGCCCCGCCCGACAAAGGCGTACTCCCAAACAACAGGCCATCCCGCAGAGAGGGTCGTACCATGTCGTTGATAGGCGTTTCGATACTAGAAATGCGGCAAATGATCGAGCAGGCCTGCTTGCCAGATCGCTGTGAAGTCAGCTGCCCGGACGGCGCCAACCTGACCATCCGCCTGGGCCAGGGCCAGGATCTCGATCAAGGCGTGACCCTCAGTGGGGTCGCCCTGCAAGATCTCAACAGTTGCCGTGATCTGGTCAACCTGGTGGAGCAGCTGCATGCGCTGCGTGACAGCCACCCGGCGTCACTCAAGGCTATTGCCTGAGCGCACCTGTCGTGCCCGGGTCAGCCCAGGCTGGCCCGGGCTCTTGCATTCTGGCTGCGGAATAGCAGCGCGCAGGTATCAGCCCTGGCAGCCATGAGCGCCGCACCGGCTGCCGCTGTTCGGCTTATTGCAGTTCCAGCAGCAGGTTCAGGCCACCGTCGCCGCACTTACCCTTGTCACGGACCACGCCATGGTAACTCCGTCCATCCCAGATGAAGGCCACACTGTGAGCGCGGTCGATCTTGTCGGGCAATGGGGGGCAAATGTGCAAGCGCAGCCCTGGGAGGCCTTGCAGGTTGAGGGTGGCCAGCTGGCATTGGCATTCCACACTTTGCGCCACGGGGCCGAACAGGGTGTCGCGTACGTAATCGAGCTGCAGCGAGGCATTGGGGGCGCGGCCAGGCATCTTCATCGGTACATGGCTCCGGTGCAACGGCTCGAAGAACCAGGCAGGTTTGGCATGGCAGGCTCCAGACAAAAGTAGGCGGCTTCTCATTCGAAGCTTGCCTGGCCAAGATGTTCAATGTGTTTCATGTGGGTTCATCTTGTTTTGCGCTGGGCGGCAGAGGACTGACCCTGTTCAGGCACCTGCCTTGCGCAAGGTCAGGTTGATCCGCCGTTCGCCCAGGCGCGGATGAACACCGGGCTTGATCGGTAGCACGCCGTGGAAGCGCAAGCGGTCTTCGCCGCCCCAGACCAGCACATCGCCGTGGCTCAGTGCAATGCGCTGAGCCTTGTCGGCACGCTGCAGGCCGCCAAACAGGAACACGGCTGGCAAACCCAGCGACACCGACACGATCGGCTGACCGAAATCCAGCTCGTCACGGTCCTGGTGCAGGCTCAGGCGTGTGCCTGGCAGGTAATGGTTGACCAGGCAGGCATCCGGCACGAAACCGTCAAACCCGGCCATGGCTGCCGCGCGGGAGGCTAAGGCGAGCAGAGCCGGGGGCAGGGCAGGCCAGGGCTGGCCACTGAGCGGGTCGTTGGGGCTGTATCGGTAGCCGTGTTGATCACTCACCCACCCCAACGTACCGCAGTTGGTCAGCCCTACTGCCATGCGCAGGCCTCCTGGGGTGTACATGTGTCGGAACGGCGCGGCACGCAACACCGGACGCAGGGCATCGAGCAGCGCCTCGGTTTCGGCCAGGGCGAAGCCAGGCAGCAGCACGGTATGGCTGGCCAGGCGTTGCGGCTGGGGGCCGAACAGGTCGAGGTCGGACTGGATCATGCGGCTGCACATCTTCGATCGGTTTGCCATTGTACCTCGACAGATACAATCCAAGGGCTTGCACATACTGACCGGATCGAAAGCTTGCAGAGGGCGGGACAACAGAAAAAGGAACCGCGGCACCAGGGAGAGGAGCACCGCGGTTCAAGGGGGAGCGGTTTACTGCTGGGTCACAGTGGCCAGGTTCGCGTTGCCCAGCTGGGTGATGGAGGCGGATTGGGCGACACCGCTCTGGTCGACGAACGCCATGTTGCCCTGGCCTCCCTGGGTCACGTAGGCGACGTTGATGTTGTCAGTCTGTTTGATGGTGGCTTCGTTGCCGCTTCCGTAAAGTTGGTTGGTGTAGCTCTGGTTGCTATAGCCGGACTGGTCGAGGGTGATGGTATTGCCGGTGCCCTGGCTGCTGCCGTAGGCATAGTTGTCGGTACCACGCTGGTCGGCGATCAGAATGTTGTCAGTGCCGTTCTGTTCGAAGTACAGCTCGTTGCTGACGTCATCCTGCTTGGTCGACATCTGGTTGCCTTTACCTGTCTGGGTCAGCGTGGCCAGCTGGTCAGCGCCCTTCTGGGTCAGATTGACGCCGTTGCCATTGCCGGTCTGGTTGATGGTGGCGTTCTGGTTGGTACCGAACTGGCCACCCATCTTGGCGCCTTTCCAGTTACTGGCGGTGATGCTGTTGCCATTGCCTTGGGTGTTGATGGTGAGGTTGAGGTTTTCACCATTCTGATAGGTGAAATGCAGGTTGTTGTTGCCGGTCTGGGTGATGGTGGTGTTTGAATTGTTGGTCTCGAACTGGTCCGACCAACTGGCGTTGGCGTTGCCTTGCTGCGACAGGCTGACCTTGTTGCTGACGCCGAAGCTCTGGTCGATATAGCCTTCGTTCAGCTGGCCGGTCTGGACCACGGAGGCCTGGCTACCCACCTGAGTGTCCTGCCACACTTCTACCGAGTTGCCGCCTCCGTACTGTCCAATGGCAATGGTGCCACCGGTGCCTTCACGCTGGTCGCCATAGGCCCAGTTGTCGTGGCCATCCTGGTAGATCTGGATATCGCCACCGACATGGTTCAGGTGCTCGGTGGTGGCGAAGTTGTCATGGCCAGTCTGGTTGACGGTGCTGCGATTGTTGCTGCCACCGAAGGTCTGCTCGATGAACGCCTCATTGCGCTGGCCGGATTGCCAGCTGGTGGCTTTGCTGCCTTCCTGGCTGTCCTGCCACACGGTGGATCTATTGCCGACGCCTTGCTGGGTTTGCAGCGATTCGTTGTTCGACCCTATCGACTGGCTGGCGAAGGCATCGTTGTAGCTGCCTGCGGCCTGCTGGGTGATCTGGCTGCCGTTCTCGAACAGTTGCTCAGCGTAGCCGGCGTTGTACTGGCCGGTGGCGCTCTGCTGAATATCGCTGGTGCTTTCGGCCTGCACGGCGAGGTGGTTGTGGCCCTTGCCAGTCTGGGTCTGGGTGGCGGAGGCGAAGGATGCCTGGCTCTGAGAGACTTCGGCGATGTTTTCCTTGCCGTCCTGGGTCTGGGACGAGGTGCTGTCAGCAGCCATGGCCTGACCTGCGAGGGCCAGGACGATAGCGGCACTTAACGGAGCGAGCTTGTACATGTGGTGCCTCCAGGTCTATCGGTATTGGGTGATCTGAACATGCTGGCCATTGCCAGCCTGGGTCACGGAGCTGTTGAGCCCCGAGCCGGACTGCACGATGCTGGCGCTGTTGTCGTTGCCGATCTGCTCGATGGCGGCGCTGTTGCTGCTGCCGCTCTGGCGAATCGACGCGCTGTTGCCATTTCCCTGTTGGCTGATGATGGCCATCAGGTCACTGCCTTCCTGCAAGATGTACGCTTCCTGGGCACCGCCGGACTGGACGATACGGCCCAGCAGGGCCTGACCGTTCTGGTCGAGGGCGGCGCGGTTGCCTGACCCTTGTTGCTCGATCACCGCAGCCTGGCCGGCACCAGCCGGCAGCAGGCGGATGATCACTGGTTCGCCGAGGTCGTTGCCGGGTGCGAGGTCGGCATTGTCCATCAGGTCCTCTGCCCAGCAGGCCTGGCCCACCAGGGCCAGGCAGAGCAACAGGGAGTACAGCCGTTTCATCGAAGCCTCCGGCTTTTACTGCACGATTACGTTGACGGTGCGTGTGGTGCCTTGGCTGGTGGTGATCGTCGCCGTCGGTGCCGCAGTCGGGATGATCGTGGTGCTATTGCTGACCACCAGGCGCCAGCGGCCGGTCAGCGCTACCGTGGCCGTACCCAAGGTCTGGACACCGGTAGTAGTGGTTACCTGCACGGTCACGGTATTGCCGGTAGTCACCGAGGAGGTGCCACTGATGTCCCAGTTGTAACGGTTGTTGGAGCGCGCCGTGACTGTGGCTGTCGTGACGGCGAAGGTTTCAGCGGCAGGCCGAGGCGACACGTTGACGGTGACCGTACCTGGGGTGGACAGCCCCCCCAGCGAGTCACGTGCCTGGTAGGTGAAGGTGGTGGTGAAGGCTGTGGTTACAGTGGCCGGTGGGGTATAGGTTACGGTCGTGCCGTCGGTGCTGACCGTGCCGCGGCCGGCGGCCGGCTGGGTGATGTTGGTCACGCTCAGGGGTACGTTGCCTTCTGGATCGGTGTCGTTGGCCAGCACGTTGATGGTCAATGGCACGCCCAGGGTGGCGACGGTCTCCGGGTTGGCAGTCGGTGCCTGGTTAGGCGCTACGTTGATGGTGACGGTGGCCGGTTCCGACTTCAGGCCCTTGGCATCCATCGCCCGGTAGCTGAAGGTGGCTACCAGCGGTTGTGTGGCCCCGCTCGGCGGCGTGTAGGTCACCGAGGTGGTGCCGTTCATCACGACGCCGCCAAGGCCGGTCCCGGGTTGCGTCAGGTCGCTGATGGTCAGCGGCACGTCGCCATCCGGGTCGCTGTCGTTCAGCAGCAGGTTGAGTGTGATCGGTACACCGACACTGGTGTTGCCGACATCGGCCTGGGCCAGCGGTGGCTGGTTGGCGGCCTCGACCGGGGCGTTGCCGACCACGATCACCGGCTCCACATCACTACCGCCGCGGGCAGACTTGACCGTAACGGTGGCGGGCGGTTGCGCCAGGTCGTTGACCGTGATGCTTTGCAGTGTGCCCGATTTCGACATGCGGCCGTAGCCTTGGGCGAGCAGGTCGGGGACCGCTACTTCGTCGCTGGAGCTGGCCTCGATCAACAGGCGTTTGTTGGCCCAGTCATAGCGTGCGGTGCTGACTTTGACCACGTCGCTCAGCTTGCTCGAGAGCGCAGTCGGCTGGGTGCCGCCGACAGCGTTGCTGGCGGTGACAACCACCACCTCTGGCGGCGCCGACTGGTTGAACTGCTGGCTGAAGAACAAACCGTTGTTGTCCGAAGTCAGGGTGAACTGACAAGGCGAAGGCGGCGTGCCGATCAGTGCCAGGCCATTGCGCATACACAGGCTGGCCTCACTCGGGGCCTTGGCGAACACTTCCACGCGGGTGCCGCTGCCGTTGCGCGAGTACGTGGCGCGCTCCAGGGTGACCGGGGTTTGTGCCCGCTGGTCCAGCACCTTGCCAGACACTGTGAACGTGTTGGTCTGAATGGTGCCAGCGGGCCCTTCGATGCGCACGAAGTTGGTATTGAAGGGGCTACCGGTTACCGCTTCGGTGATATTGGGATCGCCGATGTAGGTTTCGGTGGTGCCAGTGTCAGGGTTGACCTCTGTATACGGCCCGCCAACCCCCTTCAGCCAAGGGCCGATCGCACCCTCCAGGGCTCCTTGGAAGTTGCCCGGAGCGCCAATGCCTATGTCCCGGGTGATGTTGATCGCGCGACGTCCTGCCGTGGTGACGTTGACCGTCTCCACCCCGTAAGGGTGCGTGATGGTGTAGGTGCCGGTGCGTGGGACCGAAGCACGGATACGGATGCGCGCGAAACTCTGCTGATCACCGTCTACCGGGTTTTCAGCAGCGAAGGCTGCCTCAATACCGGCAACGTAGACCTCCAGCTCATAACCGCTGTTACCTGCTTGTGGTATCGAGGTTTCGGCCAGGAACCAGAACATCTCCGGTGGCCAGTTATCTGGAAATACCAGCGGCAGGGCATCGTCATAGACACCGGGCTCGGGCAACAAGGTGCACATGTAGGCCGGCGCCCCTGGCGCGCCTGGCGCACGGGTGCTGGTGGCACGTGACTGGCACAGCTCCAGGGATTGGTCGAGGCTGTCCTTGTACCACATCGGATAGCCACCTGTGGCGAAGGTGTAGGGCCCCGGGTCGACATCAGACAGCGCGGCGAATGCGGCGCTGGTAACGGTAAGAGAGAAACCGGCGGCCAACAGCGCACGGCGCGACCAAGTGTTCATGCTGCCTCCTTGAAGGCTGAGCCTTTGTCTGTTCATGGCACCAGCACCACGTCTTCGGTGTCGCTGCCACCGTTGGCGCTGGTGACCTGCACCTTGGCCGGCGGAATGGGCGAGAGGGTCATGCTCAACGTCTTCACGGCGCCGGTACCGCCCAGGTTGCCGATCAACGTGCCGTTGCCGGTATGTGCGGTAAGTACTGGAGGTGTGGTTTCGTCACTGGTGCTGGCCACCAGGGTCAGCTCGCCAGTGGACAGGCGGTACTGGGCCTGCGTGATGGTGACCAGGTCGGTCAGTGGCAGGTCAGTGGTGGCCACGCTGCTGGTCGGGACGGCCACGCTGTTGTCAGCGGACAGTGTGACGATGGTTCCGGCCGCCGGGTTGAGGGCTGACTGGCCGTACCAGGCGCCAGTGCCATCGGCTTCGGTAAGGTTCAGGTTGGGTGTTTGACTGGTCAGGGTGACAGTTGCCGGAGGTGGCGGGGCCATTACGAAGATGTCTTGTTGGGCGATCAGGTCGCCGTTCTCGGTATGGCGTGAGTAGGTGCTGCGTTGTGGCATCAGCGGGGTTGGCAGGGCCACTTCGGAAAGCTTGCCGGAGACAGCGAACAGCTCGGTGCGCAGGTCGATGCCACCAGGGCCTTCGATGCGTACGTAGTTGGTGTTGAATGGGCTGCCGGTGACCTGCTCTTCCAGGTTCGGGTCGCCGATGAAGCGCTCGTTGCCTTCGGTGTAGGGGCCGTTGACACTGCGCAGGAACGGCCCGACATCGCCCTTGAGTGCGCCGGTGAAGTCGCCTGCGCCGGCGATGCCGATGTCGCGGGTCATGTTGATCGCACGGCGTCCTGCAGCGGGTACATCGAACACTTCAACCCCGTAGGGGTGGGTGACCACGTAGGTGCCCGCGGTGGGTACGTCGACCCGGATACGGACTCGGGCGAAGCTGACCTGGTCACCCTCGACGGGTTCTCCTGCTGCGAATGCCGCTTCGATCGCCGTGCCGTAGCTGAGGTCGATGCCACGGGCGGCGTCGACGATTGCAGCATCGGCAGTGAACCAGAATGCTTCGTCAGGGAAGTTGGTGGGGAAGTCGATGGGTTGGGTATCGTCGAACACGCCGGGCGTGGGCAGCAGCGTGCACATGTATGACGGTGCGCCGGGCGCGCCGGCGACCCGGGAGCTGACCGCCTTGGTCAGGCACAGGTCGAGGGTACGACCGTGGCTGTCCTGGTACCAGGCGGGGAAGCCACCGTTGGCAGGAACGTAAGCGCCTGGGTCGACAGCGTTCAAGGCGGCCTGCGCCGGGAGCTGGAGCATGCCGGCGAAAATCGCCACTGCCAGCGGATGGGGTATCGGTCGGTGCATGAGTCAATTCCTCCTGCAAACGGGCCCATGGACTTGGGGCGTCTGGGAGGAGATCGGCAAGAGCTGTGCCAATATCTGAAAGTTGCGCTGCAGGCCTTGGGGGGCAAGGGGGCGAGCCTATCCGCGGGGGATTTTGCAAGCCGCTGGCGGTGGGCAGCGTTCCCCCAAGGTTGGGGATTGGGGGCCGGTAATTTCAACCCGGTTTTCGATGCAGAGCCGAGTTCTGAATGCAGTCAGGATCAGGCAGTAGGCGCGGCCGGTTATTCTTGCGATCTGGAGCCTTGTGGTTTGCGTGACTTTTTCTCCGGCCGCTTGCCGGGCTTGAGCTGCCAGCGGTCGGCGTTGGCGAGCAGGCGTGCCTGGATTGCGGGTGGGTAGTCGCTCAGGGTTGTCACGGGTGGGACTGGCTTGCCGGGCAGGCCGGCCTCGCGGATGACCTTCGGCCAGCGCGGTCGCCAGCACAGCAGCAGGCTGAGCCAGTGGCCGGTGCCGATGATGACGAAAGCGGGCCAGACAAACAGCAGCGCAATTTTGAACAGCCAGCTGCTTTTGCGGAAGAAACGCCCAAGGCCTTCGAACTGGGCGCTGAATGCCTGGATGGGTGAGGGTAGCTGGGTGCTCAGGCGGGGGCGAGGGACGGCGTGTGGGCCTTCTTCCATGTAACGGCGGATGAATTCCCACTCATCACGCAGTTCGCTGCCGCCTTGGCCTTGTTTGCCCAGCAGGGCCATCTCCATGTGAGGCAGGCCGGTGCGGCTGGGGTGCCAGACCAGGCCTAGTCGCATGCCCATGCTGAGTGAGTCATCTTCTGGATATAAGCCAGTGCTCCCGGTTGTTTTCCAAGGGAAGGTGACGATTCCACCGCAATAGTGCGGTCTATGCAGATGAACTTGCTGGGTGTTCCGGTTGAAGCGGACAAGTAGGTGGCGACTGGTTAGTATTTCCAGTCTTGTCAACTGAAATCCATATTTTGCATATAAATAGTAGGTCATGCCACCGATGGATAGCATGTATATGCTAAACAGGATCGAGGTGGGGGAAAGAAATTCAGGCTGAGTAAGAGTGCTGTAAACTGAGCCAAGCGTTATATATAGCCATGCATAAGTCATCGGGCCCAAACCGCCCAAGGTCATTAATGTAATAATTCCACGCCTTTCTTCCGAGCCGCCGCACCTCATTTCCATATAGGTATCATTGAAGGTGAATATGGGGCCGCGTGTGCGTGGGGTGCTGCTGACTGAGTTGAAGTGGATATCCTCGTTTAGTTCGCTTTCATATAAATCATCAGCTGTCGGCTTGTCCGCTGGCTTGGTATTCGCATTTTCTTGAGTCGATAGTTTCCAAAACCCCCATTCTATTAGATACATTTATAGCACCTCACTGAAGGCCGAGTGGAGATTTGCCAGTTCTTCTTCTTCGGTGAATGTGCTTGATTTTTTGTCAATGCGATAAGTGCTACGTTTGCACCATTTCTCCAAGGCATCATCTTCGAAAATAATAATGGTTACCGTTAGTGCTAGTCCTAGCCAGAAAGCGCCGAGGACCAGTCGTGCTAACATAAGGCGAGCAGTTGCTGTACCTAATGTACTGGAGAGCACGCTCAGTGACTGACTTAGCGCCCTTAAAAGTCGGTGTCTACCGTTTTGTGCCAAATGCTCGAAAAGCGGGCGGGCTATTGCGATGGCAGTACCTAACTCGGCTAAAGACAAGGCTGACGTCGCCATTGCGCGGGTGAAATATGCGCCGCTCAATAAACGAGACTTTGTCAGTGCGCTATCTTGAGAGTAATTTTGCACGCCATCCATAAAATCCCACCATGCCAGTATGAAACCACCTGTCCCAGCTAAACTGGCGCCCCAAATTTTCAAGCGGCCTAAAGCGGCCGCTGCTCCTCGTCCGGTCACACTGTTCGCGCCGTACCGCGCGACCACCTGATCCACATAACTGGCTCCAACTTCGAAGCCCGCCGCAGCGGTAGTCATCGCGGCCGCCAGGAGTTCGGTCTTCACCCGCGCATCACTGTCAGGCAGTTCGCGCGCTTTGAAGGCCATCAGCATCCCCTCCAGCAGGCACACCAGCCCGGAAACACGCACTTTGTAGAAGTCACTGTTACGGGCCTGCATCAACCCTTCAGCCCAGGCCTGGTCGAGGTACCTTGATACCTGGCCTGCGCTGCGTTGTGGGTTGAAGGGCTGCCCGCTACGTGCAGCTTCACTCAGGCGAATATCGACAGCCGTTTCATGCACAGAAGCGAACAAGGTCAGCCGCAAACCCTGGTGCAGTGCGCGGTCCATGCTGTTGGGTGTCGCGGTGCGCAGCACTTGCCGCCCCAGCGCGACGTACCAGGCATACAGGCCGATGCTGGCCGTGCTGCTCTGTGCCTGCATCTGTTCGTACAGGGTGTTGATGCGCCCAAAGGCATTGGCAGCGGCATGGGCTTGCCTGGCAAGCGCTTCCGGCAGGGCGAAGGATGACGCTGACGACGGTTCGGCCTTGGCGGCTTCCAGCAGCGCCGCCAGTTCTTCCCGCAGGTCCTCCTGATTGTAGGTGATGCCGCGTATTGCCAGGTTGCCCCGGCCTGCCACGTCGCTGCGCCACCAGTGGTCCAGCACCTTCGTACCCCCTTCACTCAACTCCATGCCGATCACGCACTGGCCGGTCTGTTCGGCAAAGGCCAGGCCGTTGATGAGGTCGGCGTTGTCGTAGCGGTCCAGTGCCTGCAACAAGCGTTCGCTGACCACCCAGCGGGCATGGTCCTTGGCGCGGTCTTCGGCGGCTTGCTGGGCGTGTTGCATGGCCTGCTCGAAACCGTCGAGCTGATCGTGCATGGCCTGGCGGTCGACCAGGTGGCCGTATTTCTGGTCGAACCGCTTGCGGAACTCGCCGGCATCCTGACGGGCCTGGACTTTGCTGCGGACCTCGCGCTCGAACTGCGCCAAGTGGGGCTTCATGCGTTCATCATGGGCATCGGCCTGTTGCCTGGCCCGTTCGGAGAACAAGTAGATCTCGGGATGCAGGTGGGGCTGGTTGCGGACTTTTTCGGCCATGACTTCGCGCTTGACGATCTGCTCGGCCACCATCTGCGGGTAGAGTTTTTCGATTTCCAGGAACGACTGCGCGACCAGCAGCTTGCGTTCGTTGTCGACCCCGGGTTCCACGGTGCGCTCCAGCCACTGGGTCTTCACATCCTCGACAGCGGCGTTGCGCCAGGCGTTGAGCTCCTGGGTGATCCCGATGGCGTCTTCGATGACGATGGCGGCGCCACGGGGTTTGCTGTGGTTCACCAGCGGTGCCAGCGCTTGGCGTGATGCGTGCGGCGAGACGATCTGGTCGTTGTTGAACGGCTGCAGGTCCAGCAGTGCCTGCAGGTCTGCATCGTCCTGGGCCTTGAAGTCGGCTACCCAGTTCAGTTGGTCATGCTTGAGGACGTGGGGCTGTGGCGGGGCGTCGGAAGGCTGGATGAAGCGGGCGATATCGATCGAGGGCAGGCTGCTGCGGTATTCCTCGTCGAGCAGGAGGTAGTTGTCGAGCATGCGCGGGGTCAGCGGGGAAGGGCTGAACAACGGGCGCAGCTCCTGGATGTCATCCAGGTCGTAGAGGGTGATGGTCCAGCCGAAACCGCGAATGATCTCATCCAGATTGCCGGCGCTGGGGGCAGTCTCCCAGGGGGCGTCGCTGCTGATGTACAGCAGCGAACCATTGGGCGCCACGCGGTATTGGCTGTGCCATTCGTAGGCCGGCGCGCTATGGCGCTTGATCAGCAGGTAGAGAAAGCCCTCGCGCAAAGGGCGGATGGCGTAGCTGGAATGGGTCAGCTCGCCGACCTCATGGAACGGGCTGAGATAGCCCGGCAATTTGGGTAGGCGGGCACGTTGTGCCGGGTTGCCGCCGACGGCGGCGTAGCGCAGGGGCAGCAGTTCGAAGCGGCGGGTGCAGTCGGCGACGGGGCTGTTGCGCAGGGCCGGGCGGTAGCCGGAGGTGATGCGCCTACACAGTTCGAGGGTTTCGTTGAGTGAGTCCATGGTTGTGTTGTGCCTCAGTCCTTGGTGCGCAGGCAGCGCTGCACGTTGTCCATCAGGGATGTCTGCTGCTCGCGCGTGGCGGCAATCGCCTCCTGCCAGGCTGGTGAGCTACTGAGCTGTTCGCCACCGCGAGCCAGCATCAGCACATAGCTGATAAGGTCTTCTTCACGTCCCAGGCCTTGCGCGCGCGCCTGATCCAGATAGTGCTGAATCAACCCAACCCGTGTGCCGTGGCAGGCAGCGTGCAAGGTCGGGCAGGACTGCTCGTTCTTGAGCAACTCGGCAAGTTGATAGCTCAGCGGGTCACCCGCCAGTTCGGCCCAACACGCTTCGTTCAACGTGATTGGCGGACAGTGCATTGAGTGAGGCTGATCACCCCCGGATATCTGCATCCACAACCGCTTGCTCGGGTGTGCCACGGGTGCCCACCAGTGATGGATGGGGGCCAACCATTCGCTTACCCCAGGCAGCTCACGGTGCCTATCCAGCACTAGCAGAGCCGCGGCGGTGTGGAAGCGCAACAGGTACGAGTGGCCGTCCGTGCCCGTGACGATGTTGGCGTGGCTCAAGTGTCCGGCGAGCCGGGCAGCGGGAAGCGCGCTGACTATCCAGCCGCACACGGCGCCAGCAGCACCTTGTTCAAGTTGCCATTGGAAGTCGTACTGGGCCGAGACATCGGAACCGAGGCGCGAACCGAACAACCAAGGGCCTGCTGTCCGCAGGTTGCTGAACTGGGCTTGCTGCAGCAGTGGCCAGCAGCGGCCCGTGTAGTGCCCGGTCAGTTGTTCCTGCACCTCGGGTGTCAAGTTGGCCATTTCCACGATGGCGCTGAGGCGATAGTGACCGGATGCCCGCAGCACATCGACCATTGCTCTGACAAATGGGCTGGGCATCAGCTTGCTCCTTCCATGCGAATGATGGTGTGGCCGTCGGCGATCGCTTTGAGCAGGCAGCTGAGGCAAATGGGCTCGCCCGGCGCTGGTACGCCAGACGTTGAAGTGACGCGATTGCTACCCGTAGCCTGCTGGCTGACAGGCCCTTTGAAGGCCAGCGCCAGGCCGTCCAGCGTGATACCGGCGCCGTCGACCCTCAGAAGCCCCGCGGGGCTGCGGATCGTCAGGCTTTCGCTGACCTGGATGTCATAAACCTTGGTGGTGTGCCGGATGGCTTCGCCCGTTTGCAACGTGCTGTGACCGGCAACCACCTGTTCGCGGTGGCCGCCGATTTCTACCGTGTGGTTTGCCTTGGTGATGTCCTGCCTGTGGTTCCCTACCTGTTCGATTCGGTCCTTGCCTGTGGTGATCCTGTGGTTGCGGCCGATGCTCAGGCTGTCGTCGTTGCCGATTTCGTGTACCCGGTTCTGGCCGATGCCAACAGACTCGTCACGGGCAATGTCTTCGCGACGGTCCTGACCGATCGAAATCGTCTCGTCTCGTTCGACGCGTTCGGTACGATCGTTACCCACGCGTGTGGTTTCGTCGTGCTTGACGATGTTGTTCTGGTCCCGCTCGGCATGAATGAACACCTCCTGCCGATCCAGTTCATCCTCGAAGCGCAGCTCGTTGAAGCCTTCGCCTTTATGGGTCTGGCTCTTGATGGTCATGCGCGTCTTGTGCTCGGGCAGGTCATAGGGCGGCAACTGGTTACCGCAATAGGTGCGCCCGGTGATCATCGGCTGGTCCGGGTCGGCGTTGACGTACTGGATGATCACATCCTGGCCGATGCGTGGGATGGCCATCGAACCCCAACTGCCCCCCGCCCAACCTTGCGACACGCGCACCCAGCAGGAGCTGAATTCGTTGTTTTCGCTTTCCCGGTCCCAAGGAAAGCTCACTTTCACACGGCCCCATTGGTCGCAATAGATTTCCTCGCCCTTGGGCCCGACCACCGTCGCCATGTGCGGGCCGTCGATGCGTGGCTTGGGCAGGGGTGCCGGGCGCCATTCGGTCCTGCCGGGAACCAGCAATGCTTCCTGTTTGTAACGGGTGCCTTGCTGCGAGCCGGCGGCCTCTTCCTGCAGGCTGGTGAACTGGGTGCCTTCGTGATGCACGCTGACCGTGCGCCAGTGCACGTTGAGGTCTTCACGCGGGTGCTCGATGAGGGTGAAGCTCAGCCCCGGTTGCAGGCGCACATCGTCGCCTTCCACTTCGGCAATGCGTGCATCATGGCGCAGGGCTGTGAGGCGGGTGGCAGTGAACGGAACCCCGACCGCATCACGCTTGTATCGGCCGGGGTAGTCGAAGCGCTCATAGTTCAGCGATTGATGGGTGTTGCTATTGTCGTACGCCTGGTGTTCCTGACGGTATTGCGGATGAGTGAAGGTGTAGTCCCGTTGCACCTGCCGCGCTGTTCGAACCTGTTCGCTGTAACGCAAGCGCCGCAGGCAAGGCCTGGCCTGATCGCCGCCTCCAACGGATCGGTACAGCACCTGATCGGGGCCCACGTCGTCATTGTGAAACCCTTCATCCTCATCATCGGTCTTGATGGCCCCCCGGCTGATCTGGCCCAGCGCCAGCAGCCGGTCAGTGATGATTAGCAAGTGCTGTTTCGGCGTGTGTTCGAAGCGGTAGACAATGCCTTCCTCGGCGGCCAGGCGGGCCATGAAGTCGAGGTCTGTTTCACCGGCCTGCACGCAAAATTCGCGCACCTGATGCGGGTCGAGACACTTGAGCTCGTAGGCATTCACGCCCTGGCGCTTGAGCATGATCTCGAGAATCTGCGGCACGGTTTTCTGCTGGAAGATGCGCCAGTTCGAGCGCAGCCCGGCGCGGGCCAGCACGGGCTCGACAAGTGCCCGGTAACGGGTGCGATGGAAGCCTGTTTCTCCCTGGCTGAAGGTGCTGACCAGGCCGTGCACGTAGCGCAACGGGCGCTCACCCTGCCAGAGGGTGAACAGCACCGGTTTGTCGAGGAGCTGGCCGAAGTCGACATCGTCTTCGAAGCTGATCAGCTCCAGCTGCAGCCGGAACGGTGAGCTGATGGCTTCGTCCAGTTCGAACGACACCACCTCAAACTCGCTTCGGCCAACCAGCGGCTGGAAAGTGAAGCGCAAATCGGATTGGCTGGGCATGTTGTGTCCCCCGTTACTGCTGCAGAATGGCGTTGAGCGATTCGACGACTTCGGCGGTTAGCAGGTCGAGGCGGTAGCTGTAGTAGCTGTAGGCGCAGACCATGGCGATGACCGAGATGACCAGCGGGGTCCACCAGGGCCACTGCCAGCGGCGCATACGGTGGGGGCAATGGACGACGTTGCTATAGGGGTCGCTCACTGTTTCCGGCGTGGGGCCACGCAGTTGGCGAATGACCTTGTGCATCCGGCTGATCAGCGCGCTGAGGATTTCATCGCCCTTGGGGTCAAGGGCGTATTTGCCTTGCAGGCCCAGGCAAAAGCAGAAGTACAGGAACTCCAGCACATCCTGGAATTCCTTTGGCGATTGCATGATGCGCTCGAGCAGCACGAAGATCTTTTCGCCGCCCTGGGTTTCGTCGTGGAAGATGCTCAGCAGCGGTTCGTGGCTCCAGCACGAGTTCTGGCCCCAGGGGCGGGTCATCACGGCCTCGTCCAGGTGCAGGCACAAGGCGTAGGAATAGACTTCCTGATGGACCGCGCAATAGCCGTGCTGTCGCATTTCCTCGCGGATAGTACCGATCTGCGTTTGCACGGTCTTGTGCACGAACTGGATGTTGGGCAGATCATCCAGCGTGCGCAGGCGAATGACCAGGCCGAACAGCTGGCTTGCCGCGTCGAGCATGAGGTTGTCGTAGCCGCCGCGTAGCTGAAAGTCTGGATCGGCCGGGTAGCCGGGTAGATCGGTTGCGTATTCAGGACCCGCGCCGTCAGGAGGCGGTGGGGTTTCGTTTATGTCTTCGAGCAGGATTGGCTTTTGGGGGGTGGGCACTGGTTTGCCAGTGCGGTCGGACTCTTTGGGCATCCTTGAACCTCATCTCTTGGCAGCTCAAACACTCGCGATGGCCCCCGCGTCCATGCGGTCGGGCATTAGCAGTTGCGAAAGCCTGAAGAGTAACTAGGAATCAATTTTTGTGGGAGATTGAAAATTCCTAAAGCATTGTAGGAAGGTTCTTTGGAAGTTGTTGTCTAATTATTTCTGTCAAGAAATGAATGATGTTTTATATAGGGCTGATTTTTCTCATGACTGTTCTGAACACGCCTGCAAGTGCTGCGGCGCAGCATCAGCTATGACCGGGCTATGTTCAGCCGCCTGCAGCGCGATGCGTCCATAGAAGAGCAATGCAGTTGCCCAGGTTGTAAGCCAGACAAAGATTCCGGCCCAGAACGTATGAGACATATAGTGCCAGCCCTGTAATACTCGGGTAGTGCCATACACGAATCCGATCAGCAGGATGGCAACCAGCAACTTGCGAGCATGCGCCCACCGGTGGCGCAGGGCCACGAAATACAGCGCCAACAGCGTAAACCCGCTGGACGCATGGCCGCCCGGCCAGCAACGGCCATCGCCGGGCTTGCTCCATAAAGAGAAGTTTTCGAACCATTCGACCCGAGCTTGCGAACCGCCATACAGCGTGGTTTCCACAGGGCAATACACGCTGGTATGGCTTTTCAGGTAGTGAATCACGGTGGTGCTCAGTGCGAACGCTACCACCACGAACAACAGGTCGCGCCGATATTGGGTGGTAAAGCGCAGCACCGGTGCAATACGGACCTTTTCCAGTACCCGGGCAAGGCCCAGTTGTGGGTGGCTAGCCAGGCGCGGCCAGATGAACGAGAGCAAGCTGCCTATGACGGCCAGTTCACCTGTCCAGTCCGGCAGGATGCGGGGCCATTTGTGGGTGACTTTCTCGAATAACGGGTTGTGCAGCAGCGGGAACTGGCCAGTGGCCGGGTCAAGCAGCAGGTTGCTGATCCAGCGATCTAAGTCTGTGAGGTCGAAGGCCATGAACACAATGGCGGCCAGCAATAGTGGCAGCAGCAGGTTGTTGCGGTAGAAGGTGGCGCGGGAGGGCATGTTCAGAGTTCCTTGGCATCAATGAGTGTGTGCCATTCACTGGCCGCCATTTGGCCCAGCACCTTCGTCTTGCCATCGTTGCCACGCGTGATGAACAGGGCGCTGGCATAGCTGTTCGATGTTGCGCTAGAAGGCGCTTTGAGCGCCTGCTCCAGTTGATCCATGCAGCCGCTGTGGCTGACCAGCACGAGGTTGTGGCCACTTCGCTTGAGGGCAAAGGCCTTTTCGGCAAAGTGGCTGTCACATTGATTAAGCCAGTCTCGTGTGGCGATGGTTTTACCGAACATGGCTTGTGCGGTCTGCCGGGTTCGCACCTCTGGGCTGGTCCAGACATCAGCTTCGCCCAAGCCAAGGTGTTGCAACCCGAGGCCTACATCGGTGGCCGCCTGCCTGCCTGCGACGGTGATGCCGCTGGGGTCATTCAGGCATGCGTCACTGGAGCGGTCGCAGCGTTCGGCATGGCGCAGTACGACAATCATCGAGCCTTTTGCCCAATCGGTATACAGCCCACTGTGCTGCAGGTGATGGGGATTGCCCAGGTTGGGGGTGGCCGCGCGCTGCTGGGCCCAGGCTGCCGCTACGCCGAGCAAGAGCAGCAGGCACAACACCACCCATTGCGCTGCGCCCCAAGGCCATCGGTATGTCGGCCCAAGCCGTGAAGCGGGGGAGTCGTCGATCACGTCGTGCAGCATGTTTGCCACTCCAGTCAGTCTGCTCCATGCGAGAGCGTCGGCACTGTAGGCAGTGGAATGTCGGCAGAGGGTGAGGCGGGTGTGAAAAAAGCCTTGCGCTGATGGGCGTGCGGTGGAGGTCAAGCCGGGTGAGAGGGTAAGAATGAAACCGGTTTCAAAACATTTCTGAACGCGCTAGATTATTCGGCTGTCTTCTTGATGGCCTATCAAGATCACCTCTTTATTGAAAATCAGATGGCGCTTATCAAGGCCACCCCAAAGCCGATGAGGATTCGCAATGCCTGAGCATGCCCCAGACAACCCGCGCAGGGATTTTCTGCGCAAGACCTTGACCCTGATCCCTGTCGTTACAGTGGCCAGTACAGGGCTTGGCGTGGGCGCCAGCCAGCTGCTTGCGGCCCCGCAACCGCATCAGCAACCGAAAGTGCCGGCCACGCCGCCTGCGGGCAACTATCAACCGACATTCTTCAGTGCCGAAGAATGGGCTTTTCTACAAGCTGCCGTTTCCCGCATCATCCCGGCCGATGAGCTTGGCCCAGGGGCACTCGAAGCGGGCGCCGCCGAATTTATCGACAGGCAAATGAACACCCCCTACGCGACGGGCGCACAGTGGTACATGCAAGGGCCGTTCAACGCCGACGCCCCGCCCGAGCTGGGCTACCAGTTGCAGCTCAGCCCGCAACAAATCTACCGCCTGGGCATCGCTGCCGTGGACGGCTGGTGCAAGGCCAATGGCGGACAGGCTTTTGCTGCGCAAGATAGCGCTACCCAGGACCGCATTCTCAGTACGTTGGAGGCAGGAGAGGTGGTTTTCGAAACCGTTCCGGCCAAGGTGTTCTTCAGCCTGCTGGTGCAAAACACGCGCGAAGGGTTCTTCTGCGACCCGATTCATGGCGGCAATAAAGGCATGGTCGGCTGGACCCAGATCGGCTTCCCCGGCGCCCGCGCCGACTTCATGGACTGGGTCGAGCGCAACGAGCCTTACCCGTTCCCGGCTGTATCGATTCGTGGTGAGAGGGCCTGAGGCATGGCGACTGTGTTGAACAAGGTGGATGCGGTGATCGTCGGCTTCGGCTGGGCCGGTGCGATCATGGCCAAAGAGCTGACCGAGGCCGGGCTGCACGTGGTAGCCCTGGAGCGGGGGCCAATGCAGGATACCTACCCCGAAGGCAGCTACCCGCAGGTGATCGATGAGCTGACCTACAGCGTGCGCAAGAAGCTGTTCGTCGATGTGTCGAAAGAAACCGTCACTGTCCGCCATAGCGTGAATGATGTGGCATTGCCCAATCGCCAGCTGGGCGCATTCCTGCCGGGCAAGGGCGTGGGTGGCGCAGGCCTGCACTGGTCGGGTGTGCACTTCCGGGTCGACCCCGTCGAGTTGCGCCTGCGCAGCCACTATGAAGAGCGCTATGGGCGCACGTTCATTCCCGAAGGCATGACCATTCAGGACTTCGGCGTCAGTTATGAAGAACTGGAGCCCTATTTTGACTTTGCCGAAAAGGTCTTTGGCACTTCAGGCCAGGCCTGGACCGTCAAAGGCCAGGTGGTCGGTGAAGGGAAGGGCGGCAACCCCTATGCGCCGGACCGTTCCAACCCGTTCCCGCTGCCCGCGCAGAAGAACGTTGTATCGGCAAGGCTGTTCGAAAAGGCTGCCACCAGCCTGGGCTACAAACCCTACAACCTGCCGTCGGCCAACACCTCCGGGCCATACACCAACCCCTACGGGGCGCAGATGGGGCCGTGCAACTTCTGCGGTTTCTGCAGCGGCTACGTGTGCTACATGTACTCCAAGGCCTCGCCCAACGTGAACATCCTGCCGGCGCTGCGCCAGGTGCCCAACTTCGAGTTGCGGCCCAATGCCCATGTGCTGCGGGTGAACCTGGACGACCGCAAGCGCAAGGCTACCGGCGTGACCTACATTGATGCCCAGGGGCGCGAGGTGGAGCAACCGGCAGAGCTGGTGATTCTGGCGGCTTTCCAGTTCAACAACGTGCGTCTGATGCTGCTTTCCGGCATTGGCAAGCCTTACGACCCGGTGAAGAACGAAGGTGTGGTCGGGCGTAACTTCGCCTATCAGAACATGGGTACGGTAAAGGCGTTCTTCGACAAGGACACCTACACCAACAACTTCATCGGCGCGGGTGGCAATGGCATTGCCATCGACGATTTCAACGCCGACAACTTCGACCATGGCCCGCACGGCTTCGTCGGCGGTTCGCCAATGTGGGTGAACCAGGCCGGCAGCCGGCCGATTGCCGGCACCTCCAACCCGCCGGGCACGCCGGCCTGGGGCAGTGCCTGGAAGAAGGCCACGGCCGACTACTACACCCACCAGGTGTCGATGGATGCCCACGGCGCACACCAGTCCTACCGTGGCAATTACCTGGACCTGGACCCCACCTACCGCGATGCCTACGGCCAGCCGCTGCTGCGCATGACGTTCGACTGGCAGGAAAACGACATCAAGATGAACCAGTTCATGGTCGACAAGCTGAGCAAGATCGCCCAAGCGATGAACCCCAAGGCCATTGCCGTGCTGGGCAAGCAGGTCAAGGACCACTTCAACACCACCAGTTACCAGACCACCCACCTGAACGGCGGGGCAATCATGGGCACCGACCCCAAAACCAGTGCACTGAATCGCTACCTGCAAAGCTGGGACGTACACAACGTGTTCGTTCCGGGGGCTTCGGCGTTCCCGCAGGGGCTGGGTTACAACCCGACCGGGCTGGTGGCCGCGCTCACCTACTGGTCGGCCCGTGCCATCCGTGAGCAGTATCTGAAAAACCCCGGTCCGTTGGTCCAGGCTTGAGGAGCGATGAGCATGAAGACACTGTTGATCGCAACTCTGGTGCTGGGTGCCGGCGCGGCTTTGCAGGCCGCAGCGAATGACGATGCGCAGGTGCGCCTGGGCGAGTACCTGGCCCGCGCCGGTGACTGCGTGGCCTGCCATACCGCCAAAGGCGGCAAGCCCTTTGCCGGCGGGTTGCCGATGGAAACGCCGATTGGCACGGTGTACTCCACCAACATCACCCCGGCGGCCAGTGGCATCGGCCAGTACAGCTTCGAAGACTTCGACCAGGCCGTGCGCAGGGGTATCGCCAAGGACGGCAGTACGCTCTATCCGGCCATGCCATACCCGTCGTATGCGCGGGTCAGCGAGCAGGACATGCAGGCGCTGTACGCCTATTTCATGAAGGGCGTGGACCCAGTCGAGCAGGCGAACAAGGCCTCTGACATTCCCTGGCCGCTGAGCATGCGCTGGCCGCTGGCAATCTGGCGCGGCCTGTTCGCCCCAGAGGCCAAGCCCTGGCAGGCATCAGCTACAGCCGACCCTGTGGTGAACCGCGGGGCGTACCTGGTCGAGGGCCTTGGGCATTGTGGCGCTTGTCATACGCCGCGGGCACTGACCATGCAGGAAAAGGCCCTGAGCGCGGCCGATGGCGAGCAGTTTCTGGCCGGCAGCGCGCCGCTGGAAGGCTGGGTTGCCAAGAACCTGCGTGGCGATCACAAAGACGGCCTGGGCAGCTGGAGCGAAGCGCAGTTGGTGCAGTTTCTCAAGACTGGGCGCAGTGATCGCAGCGCCGTGTTCGGCGGCATGAGCGATGTGGTCGAGCACAGCATGCAGCACATGAGTGATGCCGACTTGACCGCTATCGCCCGCTACCTGAAAACCCTGCCGCCGAGCAATCCGGACGACCAGCCGCATGTGTACGACAAGCAGATAGCCGATGCGTTATGGAAGGGTGACGACAGCAAGCCTGGGGCGGCGGTGTACATCGACAACTGCGCGGCCTGCCACCGCACCGACGGGCAGGGCTACACCCGCGTGTTCCCGGCCTTGGCCGGCAACCCGGTGGTGCAGACTGCGGATGCCACGTCGCTGATCCATGTGGTGCTTGTCGGTGGCACGGTACCTGCTACGCACACTGCGCCGTCGAACTTCACCATGCCGGCTTTCGGCTGGCGCCTGAGCGACCAGGAGGTTGCCGAGGTGGTGAATTTCATTCGCAGCAGTTGGGGTAACCAAGGCAGTGCCGTCACGGCCGGTGACGTGAAGTCGCTTCGCTGACGTGTTTTTCTGCGCCCTCGCCCGTAGGAGCGGGTTTGCCCGCGAACACGGGCGAAGCCCGTCCCATCCCCTAACGTAATCAGATTCCAGGGTAAGCCCTGTTCCATAGGTATAAACCTAAAAAAAATCAATGATTTATGCAATATTCTTAATGCGATTTAAGATTTCCTGTCTTCGTGCCCGACCAACGGCATGTTGACGAATCCGTGCATTTTTGCTGTATTGAAACCGGTTTCATCACTATTAGAACAATCATAAGGAAAACCCATGACCGACGCGCCTGCCCATACCCGCGAACGGGTCACCATCAGCGAAGTGGCGCGTGTTGCTGGCGTTTCCAAAGCCACCGTCTCCCGTTACATCGGTGGCGACCGCCAATTGCTGGCCGAAGCCACGGCCAAGCGGCTGGAAGAGGTCATCGAACGCCTCGGCTATCGCCCCAACCAGATGGCTCGCGGCCTAAAGCGCGGCCAGACGCGACTGATCGGCATGCTGGTGGCCGATATCCTCAACCCCTATTCAGTGGCCGTGATGCACGCCGTGGAAACCGCCTGCCGTCAGCATGGTTACAGCCTGGTGGTGTGCAACACCAACCGCGACGACGAGCAGGAGCGTCACCACCTGGTGGCCCTGCAGAGCTACAACGTCGAAGGGTTGATCGTGAACACGCTCGGCCACCACCCCGGCGAACTGCTCAACCTGCGGCGTGACATCCCCATGGTGCTGGTCGACCGCCAATTGCCCGAGCTGAATGTGGACCTTGTCGGCCTGGACAATGCCGACGCAGTCGAGCAAGCCCTTGACCACCTGCAGGCCCAGGGCTACCGCGACATCCTGGCGGTCAGCGAACCCCTTGATGGCACCAGTTCACGCCTGGAGCGGGTGCAGGCGTTCGGCGCGTCGATCAGCCGCCGGCCAGGCATGCGTCAGCAGGTACTTGAAATCAGCGCAGGGCTGCAGGGCCAATTGGCTTCGTTTCTTGCCCACAGTGGCCATGGTCCGCAAGCCATCTTCACCTTCAACGGCGTTGCCACCTTGGCGGTGACCCGGGCCCTGCTCGAGGCCGGGCGCAACCTGGTTGCCGATGTCGGGCTGATCGCCCTCGACGACCTCGACTGGTACCCCTTGGTCGGCAAAGGCATCACCGCACTGGCCCAGCCCACCGAGCGTATCGGCGTGGCGGCATTCGAAAGCCTGCTCGGTCGCCTGCGCGGCGACAGCAGCGCAGCACGGCGTATCGACTTCAAGGCCAACCTGATCATCCGCGGTTCAACCCAACCCCAGTAAGAAACAGCAGGTTTGCGCCTGCTGCTGTTGATTAAAAAATGAAACCGGTTTCATAAGGACAAGAACAATGCACGCGAACCCCGTTTCCATCAGTCTCTCCAGCTACGGCGCCGACTTTGTGCGCCAACGTGGCCAGGAGCAGTTTCTGGACCTGCTGGCCGCCGCTGGCGTCAGCCGCGTCGAACTGCGCGAAGAATTGTTCGCCAGTGCACCGGACGCCGCTGCGCTGGGTAGGGTCATTGCCGCGCTGCGCCTGGAATGCCTGTACTCCACCCCCCTTGAACTGTGGACCGCGCAAGGCGTGCCCGACCCGCTACTGGTGCAGAAGCTGGAAATTGCCCGGGCGCTTGGCGCGGTGGCGCTGAAGGTTTCCCTGGGGCACTTCGATGAGCACTGCGATGTGATGGCCCTGGCGTCGCTGTTGCCTGCGCAGGGGCCTCTGTTGCTGGTGGAAAACGATCAGACCGCACAAGGTGGCAGGCTCGAACCGATGCTGCAGTTCTTCCAGCGCGTCGACCCGCTTGGGCTGCGCCTGGGTATGACGTTCGATATCGGTAACTGGCAGTGGCAGGGTGAGCCTGCGCGGCAAGCTGCAAGGCAGCTAGGCCGTTGGGTGCGCTATGTGCATTGCAAGGCTGTGCAGCGTCGGGCCGATGGCCGTCTGGTTGCCATACCGCCGCAAGCGGCGGACCTGCAGGAGTGGGCAGCGCTGATGGCCGAGTTTGCGCCGGGCGTGGTGCGCGCCGTCGAGTACCCCCTGGTGGGCGATGACCTGCTGGCGCTGACCCGGGTCCAGGTACGTCACCTGTCTGCACTGGGCGCGGCGCAGGAGCTGGACCATGCATGAACATGACGTGCTGTGTTTTGGCGAGACCATGGCCATGTTCGTTGCCGAGCAGGCCGGCGACCTGGCCGCTGTCGGCCAGTTCGGCAAACGCATCGCCGGCGCCGACAGCAACGTGGCGATCGGCCTGGCGCGGCTGGGTTTCAAGGTACGCTGGCTGAGCCGGGTTGGTGACGATTCGCTGGGCCGTTTCGTGCTCGAGAGCTTGCGCGGCGAAGGCCTGGACTGTGCCGGCGTTGAGGTGGATGCCAACTACCCGACGGGTTTTCAGCTCAAGGCCCGCAGCGATGATGGCAGCGACCCGGCAGTGGAGTACTTTCGCCGAGGTTCGGCGGCCAGCAGGCTGTCTCCTGCGATGTTGAGCCCCGTTTGGCTGCAGGCTCGCCACGTACACGCTACCGGTATTCCGCTGGCGTTGTCGGACAGCTGTCGGGCGCTGTCTCACGCGCTGCTGGACGGGATGCGCGCAGCCGGGCGGAGCATATCGTTCGATCCCAACCTGCGTCCCTCGCTGTGGCCCGATCAAAGCAGCATGGTGCGTGAAATCAATGCCTTGGCGGCGAAGGCCGACTGGGTTTTACCGGGGCTGGAGGAGGGGCGGTTGCTGACCGGTCAGCACACCCCGGCCGATATCGCCGCGTTCTACCTGGACCAAGGGGTGGAACTGGTGGTGATCAAGCTGGGCGACGCGGGCGCCTACTTCCGCAGCGCCAAGGTCGAAGGGCAGGTAGCCCCCGTGCCAGTCAGCCGCGTGGTGGACACCGTCGGTGCAGGTGATGCCTTTGCCGTCGGTGTGCTCAGCGCGCTACTGGAGGGCCGTGCAGTAGCCGAGGCGGTAGCGCGCGGCAACTGGTGCGGCAGCCGTGCCGTGCAGTCACGAGGCGACATGGAAGGGCTGCCGCTGCGCCATGAACTGGAGGCCTACGACCTGCGCAGAAGCGCATGAGCCGCCCCCGAATCACCTGTTGCAACAAAAACAACAAGCTCAGGAGAAACAAACCATGCAAAGCCAAAGCCTGGCACCTCGCCGCTGGTGGTACATCATCCCGATTGTGTTCGTTACCTACAGCCTGGCGTACCTGGACCGCGCCAATTATGGCTTCGCCGCCGCCTCCGGCATGGCCGAAGACCTGCATATCACCCCGGTGATGTCTTCGCTGTTGGGGGCGCTGTTCTTTCTCGGTTACTTCTTCTTCCAGGTGCCTGGCGCCATCTACGCCGAGAAGCGCAGCGTCAGAAAGCTGATCTTCGTCTGCCTGATCCTGTGGGGCGGCCTTGCCACACTCACGGGCATGGTCAGCAACGTCTACATGCTGATCGGTATCCGCTTCCTGCTCGGGGTGGTGGAGGCTGCGGTGATGCCGGCCATGCTGGTGTACCTGTGCCATTGGTTCACCCGCGCCGAGCGCTCGCGCGCCAATACCTTCCTGATGCTGGGCAACCCGGTGACCATTCTGTGGATGTCGGTGGTGTCGGGTTACCTGATCAAGCATTACGACTGGCGCTGGATGTTCATCATCGAAGGCCTGCCCGCTGTGATCTGGGCGTTCTTCTGGTGGCGCCTGGTGGATGACCGCCCGGCCCAGGTGAAGTGGCTGAGCGAGCAGGAGAAGGCCGCCCTGGCGCAGGCGCTGGCTGCCGAGCAGCAGGGTATCAAGCCTGTGAAGAACTACCGCGAAGCGTTCCGCTCGCCGCAGGTGATCATCCTGGCGCTGCAGTACTTCTGCTGGAGCATCGGCGTGTATGGCTTCGTGCTGTGGCTGCCATCGATTCTCAAGCAGGCGGCGAACGTCGATATCGTGCAGGCCGGCTGGCTGGCCTCGGTGCCCTACCTGGCGGCGGTGCTGGCGATGGTGGGCGTGTCCTGGGCGTCGGACCGCCTGCAAAAGCGCAAGCGCTTCGTCTGGCCGCCGCTGCTGATTGCCGCCGTTGCGTTCTATGGCTCTTACGCCTTGGGCAGCGAGCATTTCTGGCTGTCGTATGCGTTGCTGGTGGTCGCCGGCGCCTGCATGTACGCACCCTATGGCCCGTTCTTCGCGATCGTGCCCGAGATCCTGCCGGCCAACGTCGCAGGCGGCGCCATGGCGCTGATCAACAGCATGGGTGCGCTGGGCTCGTTCGGCGGTTCGTGGCTGGTCGGCTACCTCAACGGTGCTACGGGCGGGCCCGGTGCCTCTTATCTGTTCATGTGCGGTGCGCTACTGACTGCAGTGGCGCTAACCGCTGCGCTCAATACCTCCCAGACGTCAGGCCGGGCAAAGCGCGATAACTCGCGTCTGGCCATGAACCATTAGGAAACCTGCAATGAAGAAGCGAATCGTCCTGTATAAACGCCTGTCCGACGACTTGATGGCACGCCTGCAAGATCGCGTCGAGGTGACCTGGGTGGATACCTCCCGGCCCGATGGCCTGGCCCGCCTGCGTGATGCGTTGCCGGGGGCGCACGGGTTGCTGGGGGCCAGCCTGCGCCTGGATGCCAGCCTGCTCGACCTTGCCCCGCAACTGGAAGTGGTGTCGAGCGTTTCGGTAGGCGTGGACAACTACGATATTGCTGAGCTCAGCAGGCGTGGTGTGATGCTCACCAATACGCCCGACGTGTTGACCGAAACCACGGCCGACACCGGCTTTGCCTTGATCCTGGCTACCGCCAGGCGGGTGGTGGAGCTGGCGAACTGGGTGCGTGACGGCCGCTGGCAGGCCAACCTGGGGCCGGCGCATTTTGGCAGTGATGTACACGGCAAGACGCTAGGCATCGTCGGCATGGGCCGCATTGGCGAGGCCCTGGCCCGGCGCGCGGCCGCTGGTTTTGGCATGCGCGTGCTGTATCACAGCCAGCGTGCCAAGCCCGAGGTGGAAGCACGCTATGCCGCATGCCAGTGCAGCCTGGATGAGCTGTTGCAGCAGGCAGACTTCGTTTGCCTGACAGTGCCGTTGAGCGCCAGCACCGAAGGCCTGATAGGCGCACGGGAACTTGCGTTGATGAAGCCTGAGGCAATCCTGGTGAACATCTCACGCGGGCGTGTGGTGGATGAGCAGGCGCTGATCGAAGCGCTGCGGGCCAGGCGCATCCGCGGTGCGGGGCTGGACGTGTTCGTGCACGAGCCGCTGCCGGCCGACTCGCCGCTGTTGCAGCTCGATAACGTGGTAGCGACCCCGCATATCGGCTCGGCGACCGAGGAAACCCGCCAGGCCATGGCGCGTTGCGCGGTGGATAACCTGCTCAGCGCGCTGGCCGGTGAGCGGCCGGCAAACCTGGTCAACGGCTGACGCGCGCCCCTGCCACGGGGGCCGCGCAGCCTTTGAAATGATCAGCGGCAGTTACCTGCCTTGCGATAGCCTGCTGCCTGCGCTTCACCTTCGTTAGCGAAGGAAACCTGGTTCTTCGCTGCAACCTGGTTGTAGCCTGGGCAGCCGACTGACAGGTGATAGACGTGGCTGTTGCGGTTGCCAAGCACGGCGCCGACCGAACCGGCGCTGGCCAGGCTTGGTTTGGCCTCTGGCTTGGCCGCTTTTACCGGCACCGCCTGTACCACGCCGCTGCCAACCGGCTTGTAGCCGGCAGTCCACTTGCGTTCGCCGCTTACAAACGGGTTGGTATGGCCCATGATCGCGGCAATGCGCCGATCGCGTTCTTTCTCCCAGGCCGACACCGGGTGTTGCTTGTCCCAGGCCATCAGTAGCTGTTGTTGTTGGCGCGACATGCTCAGCTTGTAGCGGTCGAACATGTAGAAGGTGGTGCGGGCTACCAGGCCTTTGACTTCGTCACGCGGTTCGGCGGTGCGCTGGACGAAATCGACCTTGGTGGTGCATTGGCCGTATTCGCCGGCATTGCCAGTGACCATGCCGTAGTTGAAGTTGCTGCGGTCACCGTTGACCTCACCCACGGCCGGGTAAAGGTTGAACAGGTCGGCCTCCATGGCGCGGAACACCGGGTCGTTGTCCACGCAGTGCTCACGGCCGCCGTTCTTCCAGCACTGGCGCTGGTTGCCGAAGGTGTGGGCGGGCACGATGTGTTCCCACTCGGTGCGTTCGGCACGGTTCTGCTGCTTGCGTGTCTGGTAACCACACGAGGCGGCATTGATGCGCCCGCCAGACTTGCCCACCCAGGTCCATTTGCACCCGCAGTACAGGTCGCCCATGGCACTGCTGGCCTGGTCCAGGTAGACCTTCTGCTTGGCCACCACTTTGGCTTCGGTGAAGGTGGCCGGCGGGTTGGCCAAGGCGGGGAGGGTAAAGGAAAATAATAAGGTTATGGCGTAAAGCAGTGATTTCATGTGGAAAACATATTTCAGGTTGGGCCGCGCATTGTAATGGTTTCCGCGAGGCTGACCAGCTCGCGGACCCATACCAACTGCCGCAAGCCCGCGCTATTTGAAGCCGGTGACCGCGTGGGGAACGTAAGGGGCCTGCAAGCGCGCCACCTCGTCCTCGCTCAGCTGCAGTGACAGTGCGCCCAGGGCATCGTCCAGGTGGGCGGGCTTCGAGGCGCCGACGATAGGGGCACTAACGCCGGCCTTACCCAGTACCCAGGCCAGCGCAACCTGGGCCATCGGCACACCCCGTTCGCTGGCGATTTGCTCGACCACATCGATTACCCGGCCGTCCTCCACCTCGGTCTTTTCATAGAACGACTGCCCGGACACGTCGGTGCGCGTGCGCTCGGTCTGCTGCCCATGCGGCCGGGTCAGGCGGCCGCGCGCCATGGGGCTCCAAGGCATCAGGCCGACGCCTTGATCCAGGCACAGCGGAATCATCTCTCGCTCTTCTTCGCGGTAGATCAGGTTGAGGTAGTTCTGCATCGACACAAAGCGGCTCCAGCCGTGGCTGGCGGCTACCTGTTGCGCCTTGGCGAACTGCCAGGCATACATCGACGATGCGCCGATGTAGCGCGCCTTGCCGGCCTTGACCACATCATGCAGGGCTTCCATGGTTTCCTCGATGGGGGTGTGGTAGTCCCAGCGGTGGATCTGGTAAAGGTCGACGTAGTCTGTGCCCAGGCGGCTGAGGCTGGCGTCGATGTTGGCCATGATCGCCTTGCGTGACAAGCCTTGCTCATTGGGCCGGCTGGCGCCTTCCCACATGTTGGCAGGGAAGAACACCTTGGTGGCGATCACGGTTTCTTCGCGGCGGGTAAACTCCTTCAGGAGTTTGCCGAGGATGATTTCCGAAGTGCCGGCGGAATAGCTGTTGGCAGTGTCGAAGAAGTTGATGCCTTGCTCGACGGCGTGGCGAATGATTGGCCGGCTGGCGTCTTCGCCCAAGGTCCAGGGGTGAGTGCCGGCGTCGGGTTCACCGAAGGTCATGCAGCCCAGGCACAGCCTTGAAATGTCCAGCCCGGTGCTACCCAGCTTTACGTACTGCATCGTCGTCTCCTTCAAGGGCGTGAGTGATGGAGTTAGCCTAACGCTGGCAGGCTTGGGCGAAAATTCCGTATTGATGCAGGCGCCATCTGCAAGAATTCACAAGCGTAGCATCGGCCGCACCTGCTGCTGAAGGAAGTCGGTAACCGCCTTGATCCGCGGTGTGGCGCGCACATCTTCATGCACTGCCAGCCAGATTTCGATGCTCATGGTCTGTTCGGCGCTGCCTGCTTCCTTCAGGCCATGCTCCTGTGCCATGAACGCGGGCAGGCAGGCGATGCCGATGCCGCCGGCACAGGCTTGGGCCTGGATGCGCAGGTCATTGCTGTGCAATGCGAACGGCTGTTGGCCGGCCTGGAGGTTGAGCCATAGCTGCTGTGGTGAACGGGCCTGGGACTCGTCGTAGCCGATGTAGCGCCTTGCCGTTGCGCTGGCCAGGTAACCGGCCGACGCGTACAGCCGGTAATCCAGGTGCCCCAGCAGGCTGACCACCAGAGTTGGCTCTGTCGGCCTGGCCAGGGCGATGCTGATGTCGGCTTCGCGGCGTGCCAGGGATGCCTTGGATTTGCTGCCTACCAGTTTCAGGCGCAGCTGTGGGTAGCGCTGGTAGAGCTCGCCCAGGCGCCGGGCGACGATACTGCCCAGCAGCGCCGGTGGTGCCGAGAGCACCACTTCACCTTCCACTGCCTGTTGGCCGGCGCTGGCGAAATGCTCCAGGGCAAAAGAGGACATGGCCATCTGCTCGGCGAGTTCCGCCACACGCTGGCCTTCGTGGGTGAGGGCATAGGCGCGGGGGCGCCGGTCGACGAGCTTGAGCTTGAGCGAAGCTTCGAGTGAGGCGATGCGCCGAGCCACGGTGGCGTGGTCGACACCCAGGGTCTTGGCGGCGGCCGACAGCGAGCCGGCCGAGCTGAAGGCGGAGAAATGGCGCAGGTCTTCCCAATCGAACATGAATGACTCGGCAGTGGCGGGTGCATAACGGGGTAGGGTAACCCTTTATGACCAGGCCGGCTTCAATGCCCGCCTTTCATCCGCCGCGCCACCAGGTAGATGCCCAGGCCAACCAGCGCAGTCGCGGCGCCGATGTACCCGGTGCTTGTCCAGCCCATACCCGCAGTAATCGCCATGCCTCCCAGCCATGGCCCCAGGGCATTGGCCAGGTTGAACGCCGCATGGTTCGACGCCGCTGCCAGGCTTGGCGCTTCATGGGCAATGTCCATGAGGCGAATTTGTAGCGGTGCCGCCAGGGCGATCATGGTGCCCACCAGGCCGATGCCCAGCAGCAGGCTCCACAGCGCCTGGGCGGCGAAGGTAAAGAACAGCAACACGGCAATCGACCACATCAGTACCAGCCCCACGGCGCGGAACTGCAGGCGGTCGAACAGCTTGCCGCCTGCGATGTTGCCAACGATGCCGCCCACGCCGAACGCCGCCAGCCCGAACGGAATCCACTGTGGCGACACCTGGGTCACTTGCAGCATGGTCGGTGCCAGGTAGCTGAACACGCAGAACATGCCGGCAAAACCGATCGAAGCGATGGCCAGCGCCATCCAGACCTGCGGGAGGGCAAAGGCCTGTAGCTCCTTGCGCGGGTCGCTGCGTGTTTCGTCGTGGCGCTGGGGCACGAAACGCCAGACCAGGGCGATGGTGCACAGGGCGATCGCGCCGACCAGCACGAATGCCGAACGCCAGCCGAAGTACTGGCCCAGGAGGGTGGCAACCGGGTTGCCGAGCAACATGGCCAAGGTCAGGCCCATCATCACCCGGGCAACCGCCCCCGCGCGCTGATCCTTGGCGACCATGCTCGAGGCCACCACTGCGGCAATGCCGAAGTAGGCGCCGTGGGGCAGGCCGCTGATGAAACGGAATGCGACCAGGCCACCGAACGCGGGGGCAAAGGCAGTGGCCAGGTTACCCACGGCATACAGCAGCATCAACAGCAGCAGCATGTGCTTGCGCAGCAGTTTGGCACCGAGAATGGCCAGCGTCGGGGCGCCAACCATCACCCCCAGCGCATAGGCGCTGATGGCATGGCCCACCTGCGGCTCGCTCAACTGCAAATTGCTGGCAATGTCGGGCATCAGGCCCATGATGGCGAATTCGCCGGTGCCGATGGCAAAGCTGCCCAGTGCCATGGCGGCTTCCATCTTGGCGACGGTGCTTTTACTGGGTAGCGGGGGGCGTTCCTGGACTGACATCTCTATCCCTATTGAAACATGCTGAAACGTTCAAGGCGGGATGATAGTCAATCGATGGCAGCAACGTCGAGGACGCTGCCCCCGTCTGGCCCTTAGCGTTCCAGGTAATGCGTCTGTGCAGCAAAGTCGATGAACCGCTTGCTGGCCAGCGACAGGTATTCCCCCGAGCGCCAGCACAAGCGGAAACTCATTTGCTGTGCCGGCCGGAAGGGCACACCGACGATACCTGGCGTACGTTGCTGCACCGAGCGCAGCAAGGTCGCCACCCCCATGTTGTCCAGCGCGGCCTGCACTACCAGCGAGACGAAATTGCTCTGTAGCGCCACCTGGTAAGTGATCCCATGTTCGGCGAAGAACGCATCCAGAAGATGGCGTTGAACGAAGGTGCGATCGAACACCACCATGTCGGTATTGCGCAGGTCTTCGGCGGTGAGGAAGGCTTTGCCGGCATAGGGATGATCAGGGTGCATGCACGCCAGCATCTCGTCGCTGCCCAGCAGGATCGACTCCTTGTCGGGCGGCACACGCCGGGACTCCAGCAGCGCCAGGTCGATTTCCCGTTGCTCCAGGCGGTGGCCAATGTCTTCGGCACTGCCTTCGAACACGGTCATGGCAATGCCCGGGTACAACTGGCGGAAGGCGTTCATCAACCCGGGGACGTAGTGCAGGCCGAACATCGGCGGAATACCCAGGCGTACTTCACCACGCTTGAGGTCGGCCATGTCGCGCAGTTCTTGTCGGGCAATATCCATTTCGCGCAGGGCGGAGGCAATGCGCGGCAAGAACTGCTCGCCCTCTGCCGTGAGAATCACTTTGCGCGTGGTGCGGTTGAACAGGGTTACCCCCAGTTCTTCTTCCAGCCGGGTAACGGCCATGCTCAGCGCTGGCTGGGCGATGTGCAGGTGCTGCGCGGCCTTGGTGAAGCTGCCTTGGCGGACGATTTCGACACAGCAGCGCAATGCCTTGAGGTTCATTGAGGGGTGCTACCTTTCATGCGAGATGCATTTATAACGAACTGTGATGCTAAGCATCATAACAATATATTTATTATTATTAACCAGAGGGCCTACGATGCGCGCCACTGAGACATCCTGCAACATCTCAGTCACGCAGTTTAATAAATCTGCAATCCCACAAAGATTTTGAGGTAGTACCCCAAATGGCCAAGGCCGCCGATGTCGTTGTGCAATGCCTGGAAAATGAAGGTGTCGAGTATGTATTCGGCATCCCCGGTGAGGAAAACCTCGACCTGCTCGAATCCCTGCGCAAGTCGAAGATCAAGCTGGTACTGACCCGTCACGAGCAGTCTGCAGGTTTCATGGCTGCCACCTACGGTCGCTTGACCGGCAAGACCGGCGTCAGCCTGTCGACCCTCGGCCCTGGTGCCACCAACCTCGTGACCGCCAGCGCCTACGCCTACCTGGGCGGCATGCCGATGATGATGATCACCGGGCAGAAGCCGATCAAGAAGTCCAAGCAGGGTCGCTTCCAGATCATTGACGTGTGCGGCATGATGGACCCCATCACCAAGTACACCCACCAGTTCGCCTCGGCCGACAACATCCCCGCCCGCATGCGCGAAGCCTTCCGCCTGGCCGAAGAAGAAAAGCCGGGTGCGGTGCACCTGGAGCTGCCGGAAGACATCGCCGCCGAGCAGACCGACGCGCTGCCGATCCCGCGCAGCCTGCACCGCCGCCCGCTGGCCGAGCACGTGGCCATCGAAGCCGCTGTAGAAAAACTGCAGAACGCGCGTAACCCGATCCTGGTGATCGGTGCCGGCGCCAACCGCAAGATGACCGCCAAGGTCCTCAAGCAACTGATCGACAAGACCGGCATCCCGTTCATCACCACCCAGATGGGTAAAGGTGTGGTCGACGAGCGCCACCCGCGCTTCTTGGGTAACGCTGCCCTGTCGTCCGGTGACTTCGTTCACCGCGCCATCGAAGCGGCCGACCTGATCATCAACATCGGCCACGACGTGATCGAAAAGCCGCCGTTCTTCATGGTCCGTGGCGGCACCGAAGTCATCCACATCAGCTTCCGCTCTGCCGAAGTCGATGCCGTGTACTTCCCGCAGGTGGAAGTGATCGGCGACATCGCCAACGCCGTGTGGCAGATCAGCGAAGCGCTGAATGACACTTCGCACTGGGACTTCACCCGCCTGATGGCCATCCGTGAAGCCAACGAAGCACAGATCGCCGAAGGCGCCGACGACGACCGCTTCCCGGTCTACCCACAGCGCATGGTTGCTGACATCCGTCGTGTATTGCCATCCGAAGGCATCGTCGCCCTGGACAACGGCATCTACAAGATCTGGTTCGCCCGCAACTACAAGGCGCACAAGCCGAACACCGTGCTGCTGGACAATGCCCTGGCGACCATGGGCGCCGGCCTGCCATCGGCAATGGCTGCGCACCTGGTGCACCCGGACCGCCCGGTAATCTCGGTGTGTGGCGACGGTGGCTTCATGATGAACAGCCAGGAACTGGAAACTGCAGTACGTCTGGGCATGCACATCACCGTGGTGATCCTGCGTGACGACGGCTACGGCATGATCCGCTGGAAGCAGGCCAACATGGGCTTCACCGATTTTGGCCTGGACTACGGCAACCCGGACTTCGTCAAATATGCCGAAGCCTACGGCGCCAACGGCCACCGCGTGGAAAGCGCCGAAGGCCTGCTGCCGCTGCTGGAGCACTGCATCAAGACCCCGGGCGTGCACGTGATCGACTGCCCGGTCGATTACAGCGAGAACGACCGCATCCTCAACAGCGAGCTGCGTGAGCGCGCGCTGGCGGTGTAAGCCCTGACAGGCCGGCGCCGTCCTTTTTCAGGGGCGGCATTGCGCTGCAAAAGGCCCGTATAGCTGACAGTGATATGTCGGCTTTACGGGCTTTTTCATGGCACAAGGCTGCCTCTGTATCCCACTCACCCCAGATCAAGCAGGCCTTGCAGGCTGGCCAGAATGGCATTGGCGTCGTAAGGCTTGCGCGCGACGGGCACATGCTGCAAGTGCTCGGGAATGCTGATGCCTTCGCCATAGCCGGTGGCAAAGAGGAACGGGACCTGCCGGCGAACCAGTTCATCCGCTACGGAAATGGAGGTTCCGGTGCCCAGGTTGACATCCAGTATTGCCGCGTCCGGTTTGTGGCTGCCAAGCAGTTGCATGGCTTGGTCCTCGGAACTGGCGGTGATCACGTCCTTGATTTGCGCATCATTGAGGATTTGCTCCAGGCCTACTGCAATCACCAGTTGATCCTCGAGTATCAGCACACGCAAGCCCGAGCACGCTGAAAAGGCACCGTTTGCATGGGCCAGAGGCGTGGCCGGGAGAGCGGCTTCTGCCGCTTCGGCTACGGAAAGGTGCTTGGCCGGGATTCTGAAAAAGCCTTGCAGGCCTTCGGGGTGATATTCCACCGTGCTGGTGCCACCCAGGTCGAACGGGATGCTGCGGTCGATCAGCACCGTGCCGAAGCCGCTGCGGCTGGGCGGGCGTACCGTTGGCCCACCACTTTCCTGCCAATTGATGGCACAGGCGTGGGTGGCGTCGATTGCCCAGCTCACCGAAAGCTTGCCGCCGGCCCGCGATAGCGCGCCATACTTGGCCGCGTTGGTGGCCAGTTCGTGCAGCACCAGCGCCATGACCGAGTACGCGCGCGCATCGAGGATGACGTTCGGGCCCTGCAATTCGATCACGCTGGCAGCCGTGCGATAGGGCAAAAGCTCGGCCTCCAGCAGATTCGTCAGGCGCCCGCCACCGTCACCACGCACCACCTGGTCGTGGGCCAACGACAATGCCTGGATACGCCCTTTCAGCGTTGCCACATAGTCCTGCAGGGTCTGGCTCTCCGGGGTCGGATGGGCAACCAGTGCACCAATCAGCGACAGGATGTTCTTGACCCTGTGGTTGAGCTCTTCGTTGAGCATGCGCTGGCGCACTTCAGCCTTGGCGCGTTCACTGGCGAGCAGCTCGCTGTTGTGCAGCACCACTTCGACGATAGCGGTACGGATGGCATCGCCAAACTGGCGGTCCTGCTCGGTCCAGGGTAGCGACTGCTGGTGAACCGTTTCTTTCCAGATGGCGAAGCTTTTGCGTGGCGTCAGGCGATCGCCCAACGCGCCGCTGTCATAGGTCTTGTTCGGGTCCCCGGCCCAGTCGAGTGTCTCGACCACCTCCTTGCGGAAGAAGATCAAGTAATCCCTTGGGTGTTGCGACATCGGGATGATCAGCACACCCGACACATCATTAAAATACGCCTGGGCCGACGGGATCACTGTCGACAGGCGATTGGACGCCCAGATTCGGCCTTCGCTGACCATGTCTGCCAGGCGCAGCAGATCAGGCACGGCCGTTTGGGGCGGCGCCAGCCCTGCGGACGACCAGCGGCCCAGCAGTGACATGCCGATGCCGTCGCAGGGAATCAGCGACATCAACCGGGGCAGGCGTGCGTGGAAAAACCCATCGATGTCCGCAGCCTGGTTGGCGTCGCGCAGCAGGCTGTCCAGCGCTTTGTGGATGCGCACGGCGGCTTCGAGTTTTTGCCGGCTATGCAGGGTCTCGATATGCAGGGAGAAGAACTCACCGAACATTTCGGCGGCCACACGTTGCCCCATGGCCAGCGTGCGCGGTGCGTAGTGATGGCAGGCAATCATTCCCCACAGCTCGCCATTGACGATGACTGAAATCGACATCGAGGCGCCCACGCCCATGTTGCACAGGTATTCGCAATGGATCGGCGAGACACTGCGCAGGTGCGCGTAGGACAGGTCGAGCGGTTCGCCCGAGGGGTCGAGCACCGGGTTGATGGCGACCGTTTTGAACTGGGCGTCGGAGATTACCCGGATCGGGTTGCGCAGGTAGAGCGCGCGGGCTTGCTGGGGGATATCGGAGGCCGGGAAGTACTGGCCCATGAAGCTTTCGAGGTCGCCACGCTTGGCCTCGGCAACCACCTTGCCGGCGCCGTCTGCTCCCAGCTGGTAGATCATTACCCGGTCGTAACCGAGCACCGCCCTGACAAAACGGGCGGCATCGCGGAACAGCTTGCTGGTCTGGTCGATTTCGCGCAGTTGGGCAATCAGCGTGCGCGCCAGCTCGATCGGTTCAGCGATGCTCGCGCCGGCGGGTTCGAATTCGAGGATTGCCGTGCCTTTGTACAAGTGGGCGGCGATGTCGAAGGCCTCGCCGTTGGGCAGCGTCACGCCGAAACTGAGCGCGGGCCGCGAGGCGTCCCGGGTACGGGCGAGTGCGTTGCGAAGCGTATGCGCGACCTCGTCGCCCAGCACCGCGTGCAGTTTCTGACCATTGATATCGTTTGTTACACCCAGCACTTGTGGGGCGTTGACCGAATGGCGCAGCACCACGGTCGCTGAGGCATCACAGGCCAGCAGGCAGCCATGGGGCTGGATGCTCCCGGGAATCTGGATGGGCTCCCGGTCGCAGTTGGTCAGGTTAACTTGGGGGTTGTAGGTCATTGGCCCGTGCCTGTGGGTAAGGGGAGGCGGGCAGCAGGTCCGCCATCGTGCGTCAGCCTAGCAGGCATTGCACGCCTTGGGGATGGCGGGCCGCTCCAGTCCAGGGCAGTGCGCTGCTGCTGATGAGTCAGCTTTGGAGTACAGATGTGCTCTTGTCGAGAATCGCTTGAAGGCAAGCTGCGATCAATGGTCTCATCCCGCGCTTGAGCCAACTGGTATTGCAAGATGAACCGCCCACTGTTTATTTCCATCGATGGGCCCAAGGGTACCGGCAAGACCACGCTGCTGGAGGCCGTCACTCAAGCCTTGCGGCTGGACGGGAACAAGGTGATCCGCCTCTGCGAAAGAAAGAATGACCCTCACCGGGGCGAGACCATGGCCTTGGTCAACCAGCTTTCCAGAAGCCCTTGCCAGGACCTTGAGTTCAAGGTTTGCGAGCGCTTCGCTGAAAGCCGCGCCTGGATTTCCCGGCATGTACTGCCCAGGCAGCCCGCTGACAGCATTATCCTGATTGATCGCTGGTACCCCTCTGACGCTGCGTTTCGCCGCACAGTGCCGTTTGACAAGATCCTGCGCCTGAACCTCGAACGGAACGTGCAAGTACCCGATCTGCATGTCGGGGTGGTCACAACGCCTGAAACCTCATGGGCAAGGGCCGCGGCGCGCACACGTGGGCTGGGCAGTACGGTGATCCATAACCTGGATGAACAGGTTGCCTGTACCGAGGCGTTCGAGCGTGCAGTTGCAGAGCAAGGCTGGGTGCTGTGCCGCAATGAAGGGACTGTCGACGAGGCAACGCGGCAGGTCGTTCGCGAGATTCAGGGCGTGCTTCGACACCTCTGAGGCAGGGGTGAATACTGCCTTTGCAGGTGTCAGGCGCCCTGCCGGTCGATGTCACGGCGCAGGACTACCGACGTGGTGATGTCATCCACCGATTCGTGACGTGCCACGTTGTCGCGTACCTGGTTGAGGTCGTCGATCGTCCGGGTCTCCACTTCAACCACCAGGTCAAGCTGACCGCTCACCGATGAAACCCGTCGCACGCGCGCGTCCGTTGCCAACTGGTCGAGCAGCCCCATGGCAGGCGTGCGCTGCAACGTCACCAGCAAGATGGCGCGTATGACGTTGGCGTCTATTTCGCCGATGTCAGCGCGATAACCGCGAATGATCCCGCTGCGTTCAAGGTTGGCTACCCGCTCGGTGGTGGCGCTTCTGGAAAGGCCTATGCGGCCGGCTAATGCCTTGAGCGCAATGCGCGCGTCCTTTGACAGTACCTCAAGAATCTCACGATCTTTAGCGTCCAGATCACGCATTCCACCCCCTTGATAAACTTGCCGTCATAATGCCGGTCGGAACCGGCATTATGCCTGTTGCGCCCGACCGTATGCAGGGTGTCCGTTTCGGCGGTGCATGACAAGCTATTGCAAAAACAATTCGCGCGCTCGGAACCTGATGATATGACAGACCTTTCCCACCCGGCACCTCGGTTTTCGGCAAGCGATGCAGAGGGCCTTGCAAAAGATTTCTTCAATGTCACCGGCACTGCAACGCCCCTGGATGGGGAGCGTGATCGCAATTACCGGCTGGATACGGGCGTAGATGCAGGCTGGATACTGAAAATCGTCAATGCCAGCGAGCCCAGGGTAGAAAGCGAGTTTCAAACCGCGCTACTCGATCACCTGGCCGTGCATGGCGCGCATTTGGGCGTGCCACACCTGCGGGCCAGCGTGACTGGCGACTACCTGCCATCTGTGGCCAGCAGCACGGGTGAAATGCACGCTGTGCGGCTTGTCAGCTGGCTGGCCGGCACGCCACTTGCCAAGGCCAGTCGTTCGATGGCGCTGATGAGAAACTTCGGCCAGGCACTCGGTGAACTTGACCGTGCCCTGCAGGGCTTCATGCACCCGGGCGCAGTCCGCGACCTGGACTGGGACTTACGCCACGCTGCGCGTTCCCGCTCGCGGTTGCATTGCATCAAGGACCCTGATCGCCGGGCCATTGCCGAGCGCTTCATCGCCCGGTTCGAACAGGCTGTACAGCCGAAGCTGGCGTCCCTTCGGGCCCAGGTGATCCACAACGACGCCAACGACTGGAACATCCTGGTCGATGCCGAAACGGCCGGTAACGTGACTGGCTTCATCGATTTTGGCGATGCCGTGCACACCGTTCTGATTGCCGAGGTCGCGATCGCCAGCGCGTACGCCATTCTCGACATGGACGACCCGATCGGCGCTGCGGCTGCGCTGGTGGCCGGCTTCCATGAGAAGTACCCGTTGCAACCGCAAGAGCTTGATGTGTTGTTCAACCTGATAGCCATGCGCTTGGTCATCAGCGTCACGTTCTCTGCTTCCCGGCAGGACCAGACCGACGACAACCCTTACCTGGCGATCAGTGAAGCGCCTGCCTGGCGCCTACTGGAGCAGCTTGATTCGATGAACCCACGGTTGGCCACCGGCATTCTGCGCAAGGCCTGTGGTTTCGATGCCATCGAAGGTGCGGGGGAGGTCCGCCGCTGGATTGCCGACAACCACAAGTCGTTTGCCGACCTGGTGCGCCCGTCAGCGGCCATTCTCGACAAGGTGATCGCGCCGTTTGGCGATGCCAGCCATGAGATGACCATCGCCTCGGCCCAGCAGCGCCCGGCAGATGCGACGCGGTGGTGGAATGAATTCTCTGCCGCGCACAAGGTGGCGCTGGCCATCGGACCATGGGGCGAGATACGTGCCATCTATACCGACAGCGCCTTCGAGTCTCGCTTCATCAAGGGGCAGCACCGTACCCTGCATATCGGGGTAGACCTGGTGATGCCAGCGGGTACCCCGTTGTACGCACCGATCGCCGGCACCGTCAGAAGCGTAGAGGTCGAGCCAGGCCCGCTGGGTTATGGCGGCCTGGTGATGCTCGAGCATACCCCACCCAGTTGCCCGCCATTTTTGACGCTGTGGGGGCACATGGCCCACGAGGCGCTCAGCCGTTTGAAGGCCGGTGACAAGCTTGAAGCTGGCGATCTGGTCGGCTACATGGGCAGCGATCACGAGAACGGCGGCTGGATTCCCCACCTGCATCTGCAGGTGGTCACTGATACCCGGCTGAGCGCGCACGAGGTCATTGGCGTGGGTGAGCCAGCGTACCGCGACGCGTGGGCCGACCTGTTCCCCGATGCTTCGGCCCTGGCCGGTATCCCGCCAGAGACCTACAGCCAGCAGGGGATGACCAAGGCCCAGATCATTACCAGGCGCAAGGAACTGCTGCTCCCTAACCTGTCCATTTCGTACACCGATCCGATCAAGTTCGTGCGCGGGGATGGCGTATGGCTGATCGACAACTTCGGGCGGGCCTACCTGGACTGCTTCAACAACGTCTGCCACCTGGGCCATAGTCATCCCGACGTGGTCGAGGCCCTGACCCGCCAGGCTGCGCTGCTCAACACCAATACCCGCTACCTGCACGACAATATCGTCGAATACGCCGAACGCCTGACCGGCACTTTGCCAAAGGGCCTTTGCGTAGCGTCCTTTGGCTGCTCGGGGAGTGAGGCCAACAGCCTGATGCTGCGTATGGCGCGCAATTACACAGGCAGTGATCAGGCGATCGTGCTGGACTGGGCCTACCACGGCACCACGCAGGAACTGATCGATCTGAGCCCTTACAAGTACAAGCGCAAGGCGGGTAAGGGCAGGGCGGCGCATGTTTACGAGGCCGTAGTCCCGGACAGCTACTACGCCCCCGAGCACTGGCCCGTGGAAGCGCACGGCAAGCGCTTTGCCGAGTCGGTGGCAGAGCAGCTGGATGCCATGCGCAAGGCAGGCAAGCGCCCCGGTTTTTTCATTGCCGAGTCGATCCCGAGCGTGGCGGGGCAGGTGTTTTTGCCCGAACACTACCTCAAGGAGGTGTACGCCATGGTGCGAGCCGAAGGTGGGCTGTGCCTGGCCGATGAGGTTCAGGTGGGTTTTGGCCGGGTCGGCAGCCACTGGTGGGCATTCGAGACCCAGGGCGTGGTCCCGGATGCCGTCAGCATGGGCAAACCCATTGGTAACGGCCACCCGATGTCGGCGGTAGTGACCACGCGCGAGGTTGCCGATGCTTTCAACAACGGCATGGAGTATTTCAATACCTTCGCCGGTAACCCAGTGTCATGTGCGGTAGGCCTGGCGGTGCTCGATGCAATCGAGCGCGACCAGTTGAAAGAAAACGCCTTGAATGTCGGCCATTACCTGCTCGATGGTTTGCGCAAGCTTCAGCAGCAATTCGACGTGATTGGTGATGTGCGCGGGTTGGGCCTGTTTCTCGGCGTCGTGCTGGTTACCGACCGCCAGTCGAAGGCGCCAGCCACGGCCCTGGCCAGAAAAGTGGCGGATGGCGCCCGGGAGCGTGGCGTGTTGATCGGCACCGAAGGCCCGCATGACAACGTGCTGAAAATGCGGCCCTCGATGATTTTCAGCCGGGCCAATGCGGACTTTCTTCTCGAGGTGCTGAAAGACAGCTTCATCGCGGCGCTGAAATAGCGTTTCAGGGCGAGCAGGGCGTGTCCATGAGCACGTCCTGCGTCGCGCCTGTCTGGCGCTCTGGGCAAGTTGCCAGATTCAAGCCCCTCTGATGCCCAGGCCTTCGCGAGCCTGGCCATGCAGGCCGGATGCTTCTGGCAATGCCGTGACCTTGATCGCTCGCACCGGTACGGCGAACCTTGCGCCGATTTTCGAAAACCGCTCCAGCAGCCTGAAGTTGATCGCCTGCTGAATGTCCATGTACAGGTTGTAGCCTGGGTCCTGGACGATGTAGACACACTCGAACTCCAGCGCCTCTTTGCCGAAGCCGCGCAGGTGAGCGCGATCGAAACGCGCCTGCTCCTGGGCCTTGATGGCGTCTTCTACGATGCCTGGCGCTTTCTTCACAGCCTCGGTTGGCGTGTCGTAGGAAAGCCCGAACTCGAACACGATGCGACGCTCTTGCAAGCGCTTGTAATTCTGGATCGTGCTGCTGATCATGCTGGCGTTGGCCATGACGATCTGTTCGCCACCAAGGCTGCGGATGCGTGTGGTTTTGAGGCCGACGTGCTCAACGGTGCCCGCCAGGGGCCCAATGACGATGAAGTCACCGATCTCGAACGGCTTGTCCACGGCGATCGACAACGAAGCGAACAGGTCGCCGAGGATATTCTGCACAGCCAGCGCCACCGCGATGCCGCCCACGCCAAGGCTGGCGACGAAGGCGGTGATGTTCACCCCCAGGTTCGACAGCATCGCCAGCACCACCACAGACCACAGCAGTACCCGCGCGCCCCAGGCCGAAAGGGTAGCCAGCGCGCTGCCCTGGTTCAGGCCGTCGGTACGGTGGCGGGCGAAGTAGCGGCTCAGGCCCAGGCCGATGGCGCGGTTGGCCCACAGGCCAATCTGCAGGGCCGCGACCACGAACCACAGGCTGCTGACCCTGCTCAGCCAGCGCTCGGGCAGGTCGAGCATGCTCAATCCCACCAGCAATGAGGCCAGCAACAACAGAAAGTTGCTGGTGCCGGAAAGCACCTTGGCCATTACCTGGCTCAATGGGCCTTCGTGTTCGGACCACCGCCGTATCCGGCGTATCAGGAAACTGATTGCGGCACGGGCGACCATGAAGGTCACGATGGCGACTGTCAGCGCCACCAGCAGATTGAGAATGGAGATGCCAAATACGGTGGTGTCGCTGAAAAACGCGATGATGCGGTCGTTCATGAGTACCTCGCCTCTGGGTTGATTTGCCAAGGTGCTTTCTTGGGACGTCAAAGAGGCGCTACAGGTCGATCGGATTTCACCGCGCGGGGCAGGCGGAGTCAGTCTCAGTACATTTTTTCAATAACCGCAACAGTTTGTTCAGCATTGGCACGACTTGCGGGGTTCGATTGCCAACGCACGCTTGCCGCAACGGCTGCAGGCCCATGCCAACCTGCACCTGTTCGACGATGCCGTGCGCACGCTGCGCCCAGCGCCGGGTGAGACTGCGGCCCAGGACCCTGCATAGCAACTCCCTGGATAGGCTAGTGCTGCTTGCGCAATGCTTCCTGCTCCGGTTCGGCGACCGTGACCCGGTTACGGCCCGATACCTTGGAAAGGTACATGGCGCTGTCTGCGCTGCTGAGCAAGGCGCTGAGCTCAGTGGCAGGGGCCTTCGCGAACGCTAAACCTATGCTTGCGGTGACCGGGTGTTGCTCATTTACACGCAGTTTGGCTATCAGGGCCCGCAGGCGCTCGGCAACCTCGATGGCCGTGGCTAACGGTGTATTGGGCAGCAGGATGGCGAACTCCTCGCCGCCCAGCCTGCCGGCAATGTCGTTGTCACGCAGGCTGGCACTGATCACTGCACCGATGCGCTGCAGCACCTGGTCGCCTGCGGCATGCCCGAACGTGTCGTTGATCTGTTTGAAATGGTCGACGTCCAGCATCAACACGGCCATGAATGCACCTGCGTCCTTGCACCGGGCGTGTTGCGTCGACGCGTTGTCGAAAAAAGCACGTCGGTTGTTCAGGCCAGTCAGTTCGTCCGTGCACGAGGCCACCATGGCCAGCCGATGCGCGCGTTGCATTTCGTGTTTCAGGCGCCAGGCCGTCGTCAATGCAGAGGACAGGCTTTGCGTCGCGCTGACCACGAACCAGGCGAATACCAATACCGCCAAGGCTATCCCTTGTTGCAGCGTGGAAGGTTGCAGCAGTAGCCAGCCCGTAGAAGGCAGCAAGACCAGGCCCATCGACACCAGGGTCATGTTGCGGTAAGAGGAGTAGCACGACACCGCGCTGACAGACATCCCGACGGCAAACAGCATGATCAGCGTCTGCCCCAGCGCGTCGTCGGCGGGCATTACGGCAAATGCGCCCCAACCCCAGATAGCCGCCGACAGCATCAGCGTGACCCAGTAACGCCACTCCCAGCGTTCGGCCGTGCGCTGGTTGGCCGGTGCCCGCAGATAGGCGAAGAACATGGCGGCACGCACGCCGGTCGACAGGCCCAATAACGTCATCCAGACGATGACCCTTTGCTGGTCGAAACGCTCCCAGCCCAGCCAGCACAGCATTACGGCGGCCAGGAAGCTGCCAAGCACCGCAGGCGCTGACTGGACGAACAGTTGCTCGAGCCGATCCGTCCGTACGTAATGCGCTATATCATCATGAGGATCAAGGTCTGTCATGGCTGGCGCTTCGACTGGTGAACGGTAGCAGATTCTGGCACTTTGCCGGCACCCTGGAAAAGGTTTATGGCGTTCACGTGTGATGCCGTTCGCCACGTTCGAGTGCCAGCGGCAGCAAGCGTTGCGGCAGTGTAATGACAATATTGGTCAGCGGGATCAGGCGGCCAGGGCCTTGCATTCCTTCAGACAGGCAGCGCAGGAGTCTGCACACGCCTTGCATTCGGGATGCTCGTTTTCGTGTTTGCGGCACTGCGTTTCACAACTGGCACAGACATCAGCGGCCACCTTGGCCATGGCCGGCGTGAAGCGGGAGCCTTGCAGGGCCAGCTTCATCAACGCACTGCAGGTAGCCAGCAGCTCGCTGACGGACTGGGCACAGGCCGCCATTTGCGTGTCACCTTGACCAAGCAGTACCAGACAGTGCGCCAGGCACGCCTCACCGGTCTTCTGGCAATCGCTGCTGCTGTCTATCAGCCCGGCAAACGGCCTGGCGCCGGCAGTGCCATGGTCATGTTGATGTGCGTGCTCATGAGTGGCGGCCAGTGCAGAACTGGTCATCGCCACGGCTACGGCACCTGCGACGGTTTTCAGCATTTCACGTCGTTGCATGGATCGTTTCCTTGATCGAAGTCGGCCTTGGCTGCGCAGGGCTGCGCGCGCAGATCAGTATCGCGAACATAGACTGTTTTCCGAGAATCCGAAAGCCAGGTGGTGTCAGTGTGCAGCTGTTGGCAAGCCTTGCGGCGATGGCCTCTTCTGCGGGCGTGCAGGCAACACCGCCGACTGCAACTGCTGGCCTACGGGGTGCGCAAAGCACAGGTCGTGCGTGACGGGGCGTTCCTCCACGATGCGCCCGCCGTGCAGCAGCACGACCCGTTGGCAGAAGTACTGCACCAGGCTCAGGTCATGGCTGATCAGCACGAAAGCGGTGCCGCTGCGCTGGCGTAGCGCTTCCAACTGCTGCAGGACCTGCAACTGCAACAGCCGGTCCAGGTTCGACAACGCTTCGTCGAGCACCACCAGCTGCGGCGAGGCGGCCAGCGCCCGGGCGATGTTGGCACGCTGCAACTGGCCGCCACTCAACTGTTGCGGCAGGCGTTCGGCATGCTCGGCGCGCAGGCCCATTTCGTCCAGCAGTTCAAGGGTGCGCGTCTGCCGGGCGGCTTCATCCATGTCGGTCAGGTGGCGCAGCGGTTCGGCGATGCTCCAGCCGATGCTGCGCTGCGGGTTGAAGGCGCTAGGGGCGTCCTGGAACACCAGTTGCACCGTGCGCTGAAAGTTGCGCGCCTGCTCACCTTTGAGCTGGCTGACATCCTGGCCGGCAAAGCTCACCTGGCCCTGGGCCGGTTTTTCCAGCCCGAGCAGCAGCCGTGCGAGCGTGCTTTTGCCGCTGCCGCTGCTGCCGAGCAGTCCGATGGATTCGCCAGCGTGCAGTTGCAGGTCGATACCGTCGAGTACCTGCAGCCAACCGCGTTTGCGCAGCAGCCCCCCTGTACGATAACGGTGGCCAACGTGGTGGACGTGCAGCAAGCTCATGGTTGGCTCCGGCAAAGGACCTGGTGGGCGTGGAGGAGGGTGCGGGCAGTGGCACTGGCGGGGCGCTGGAACAGCTCATGGGCCGGTTGGCATTCAACAATGTGGCCGGCCTCCATCACCGCGACCTGGTCTGCGCAGCGCGCTACCACCCCCATGTCGTGGGTCACCAGCAATACCCCCAGCCCATGCACCTGCACCAACTCCATCAGCAGGTCGAGAAAACGCGCCTGACTCAGGGCATCGAGGTCGCTGGTGGGTTCGTCTGCCAACAGGAATGGGGTTTCGGCCATCAGCGCCAGGGCGATCATCATCCTTTGCAGCATGCCACCGCTGAGCTGAAAAGCGAACGATTGCAACACCCGCTCAGGGTCTGCCAGGCCGACAGCATCCAGGCAGTGGGCCATCCGCGCCCGTGCTGACGCGCCGGTGATGCCTCGCTGCCTGAGCGTTTCGATGGCATGGCTGGCCATGTTGCGCACCGGGTTGAAGGCGCTGCGCGGGTTTTGCAGCACCAGGCTGGCCAGGCGACCTCGGACACTGCTTGCAGCCAGCGGCTGGCCGTCGAGCAGCAGTTGTCCTTGGGTGCGGGCAAGGCCAGGCGGTAGCAGGTCGAGGAAGCCAAGGCAGCTGAGGGATTTGCCCGAGCCGCTGGCACCTACCAACGTGCAGACTTCTCCGCGGCGCAGCTGCAAGTCAACGCCATGCACCAGCACGCCGGCCTGGGTTTCTATGCGAAGGCCACGGATTTCAAGCAACGACGGACTCATTCAATGGCGCTCCTGTGCAGGGTCAAGGCGGTCACGCAGCGCATCGCCCAGCAGGTTGAAGGCCATCACCGAGAAGAAGATCATCAGCCCTGGCAACAGCAGCAGTTGTGGCTGGGTCCAGATGAATTCCTTGGCGTCGTTGATCATCACGCCCCATTCGGCGGTGGGTGGCGCCACCCCGAGGCCAAGGAACGACAGGCCGGAGACGTGCAGCATCATGTGGCCGATGTCCATGGTTGCCAGCACCAGCAACGGGCCGGCGATATTGGGCAGCACATGCTGGCGCAGCCGCGCCCAGCGTGAAGCGCCGGCCAGGCGTGAAGCCAATACGTATTCGCGGCCGCGCTGGGCAATCACCAGGGCGCGCACCATGCGCGCATACCAGGCCCAATGGGACAGGGCGATGGCGATGATCACGTTGCTCAGGCCAGTGCCCAGCAAGGTGACGAAGAAAAATGCCAGTACCAGCGTGGGGAAGGTCATGAACATGTCGCACAGGCGCATCAACAGCAGGTCGGTGCGCCCACCGACGAACCCGGCCACACCGCCGACCGCGAGCCCCAGCGCCAGTACCAGCGCCAGGGTCAGTATCACGCTGCCCAAGGACAGGCGCGTGCCGACGATCAACCGCGAAAGCAGGTCGCGCCCGAGGTGGTCTGTGCCCAGCCAGTGACTGGCGTCTGGCGCCTGCAGGCGCTGGCCGAGGTCGACCAGGTCGGGGTCATGCGGGGCGATCCAGTGGCCGAACAGCGCCAGCACCGCCAGCAGGCCGACCAGGGCCAGGCCGATCATCAGGCTGGGGCGGCGCAGCAGCAATGGCTGACGCAGGGCAGCGTGCATACTCATGCGTTCACCCCTTCCAGCCGGCTGCGAGGATCAAGCCAGGCGTAGCACACATCGACTATCAGGTTGCAGATCATCAGCAGACCGGTCAGTAGCAGGGTGAAGCACTGCATCACCGGGAAGTCGCGGTTCAGCACTGCCGACACCGCAAAACGACCAACGCCAGGCCAGGCGAAGATCGTCTCGATCACCAGTGCGCCGCCGATCAGTTCGCCGATGTGCATGCCGGTGGCCGTCACCAGCGGCAGCCAGGCATTGCGCAGGATATGGTCGCGCCAGACGTGCCGTTCGGGAAGGCCGCGGGCACGGGCATAGGTGACGTGCCGCTGCCCGCCGGCATCCAGCAGGCTGGCACGCAGCAGGCGGGCGTTGATCGACATCGACATCAGGGCGATCGCCAGCACCGGCATCACCAGGTGCCCGGCCCCTCCGCGCCCCAGTGGCGGCAGCCAGCCCAGCCACAGGGAAAAAAGCGCTATCAGCAGAAACGCCAGCCAGAAATTGGGCATGGACACCCCCAGGAAGGTCACTGCCCGCACGGCGTGGTCGGGCCAGCGCCCTTGCCAGCGGGCCGCCAACAGCCCCAAGGGGATCGATAGCAGCAGCGTGCAGGCTAACGCCAGGCCGCCGAGCTGCAGGGTGGCGGGCAGGTAGTAGAGCAGGTCATCGAGCACGGGACGGCCGGTGATGTAGGAGATGCCGAAGTCCAGATGCACGGCGTTCCACAGCCAGCTCAGGTATTGTGCATACAGCGGGCGATCCAGCCCCAGGGTATGGCGCACTTCGGCAATGGCGGCGTCGGTCGGTGGAATGTGCGAAAGCCGAAGGTAGTCCAGCGCCGGGTCTGTGCTGCCCAGGTGCAGCAGCACGAACACCAGCAACGAAGCGCCAAGCATGACCGGTACAAGCAGCGCCAGGCGCAACAGGATGTAGCGCAACATGTCAGTCTCCCTGTTTTGGCGTCATGGTTTCGAACGGCACATCGAACAAGGTGCTGCCGAACTGGACCTTGGCCACCGAGTCTCGGCGTACGCTGATGGCCGTGAGATGCGAGATGGGCAGGTAGACGGCTTGTTCGTGCAAGGTGGTGAGGATGAAGCGGTACTGCTCGGCACGCTGCTGTTCGTCGGTGCTGGCCAGCACTTGGCCAATGCGCTTGTCCAGTTCGTCCTTGATTGCCAGCCCACGTTGGGCCATGTAGTCGGCATGGCCGGCGTAGCGCATGGAGCTGACGAACGAATGCGGGTCGTAGGGCGCGCCCCAGGTGTCGGCGAAGATCATGCCGAAGTCGCCGTCGCGTTGACGCCGCACCAAAGCCCCTTCTTCAACCGCACGCAGGTCGATGTGGATGCCGATTTTTGCCAGCTCGCCCTGCAGCACTTCGGCCAGGCTCTTCTGCAAGGCACTTGTGCCGAGAAATACCAGCTCGATGGCCAAGGGTTCGCCGTCTTTACTGCGCACAGAAGCACCTGGGGCCAGCCTCCACCCGGCAGCATCAAGGGCGTGGGTGGCGCGCGCCGGATCGTAAGGGTAGGGCTTGAGGCCGATATCGGCATAGGGCATGTTGCTGGCGAACAGAGTATCTGCCCGGGGCTCAAGGCCGTAGAGAATCTTGTCGATGATGGCTTGCTTGTCCACCGCCTCGTTGATCGCCTGGCGTACCGCCAGATCGCGGGTAGCACCACGGCCGGTGTTCATCGCCAGGGTGCGGGTGGCCAGCGGTGCCGACAGTGCGGTGGCATAGCCCTGGTCACGCAGGCGGACGAACGTACCGGCCGTGATCTCGCCGGCGGCGCCCTGGATCAGCTCGACCTCGCCGGCCTGCAGGGCCAGCGCGCGGCTGTTGGGGTCTGGAATGACCTTGACCATGACCTCGCCGTAGGCTGGCTTGGGCCCCCAGTACTGGGGGTTGCGCACGAAGCGGTCGTATTCGCCCAAGCGTGATTCGGCGCGTACCCAGGGGCCGGTACCGGCCGGTTGGCCGGGTTTGGCCTGAGGCGAGGCAAAGCGCAATGGGCGAACCTGGGCCAGCTCCATCAGCGTCGGGTAGTAAGGGTGCTTGAGGACCAGGCGCAGGGTCAGGCGCTCAGGCGCTTCAACGTGGTCCAGTGTGGTCACCAGTTCCATCCAGCGGTGACGCTGAGTGTTGGCCAGGACGGCATCGAGGTTGGCTTTGGCCGCGGGCGCATCGAAGGGTGTGCCATCGCTGAAGCGCACGCCGTCGCGAAGGGTGAACGTGTAGGTCTTGCCGTCGTCCGAAACCTGCCAGGCCTCAGCCAGCCATGGCTCCAGCGTACCGGCGGCGGTATAGCGCACCAGGGGTTCATAGACCATGGCCTGGGCGTACATCTGGTTGGGGGAATAGCCACGCGGGTCGAGCGGCCCGGCATTCACAGGCCAGGAGTACACCAGCTGCGGCCCTTGCTCGGCGGCGCGGCTGGCCGGTGCAGCAGCGCACGCAGCAAGAAGAAGGATGCCCCACAGGGCAGGCTTTCGTTTACCAGGCTGCTGCTTCACACTACGTCCCCCACTTCACGGAGGCCGTAGGCTAAAGCGTGGTGGGTATGATGTCTACGTGAAATCATCTTACCGGAAGTTACAGAATGCAACGAATCACCATCACGCTGGATGAAGAGCTGCTCGACGTCATCGATCGGCGGGTGGCGACCCAAGGCTACCAGGGCCGCTCGGAGGCCATCCGCGACCTGTTGCGTGCGGGGATGCGCGAGTCTGAAGCCTTGCCGGACGATGCCGCCTGCGTGGCCGTGGTCAGTTACCTGTACGACCACAGCACCCGTGAACTGCCCAGACGGCTCAACCAGACCCTGCACGCCCACCACGATCTGACCCGATCCACCCTGCATGTGCACCTGGATGCCGGCCACTGCCTGGAGGTCTCGGTGCTGCAGGGCGAAAGCGGCCGAATTGGCGAGTTGTCTCGCCAATTGATGGTTGAGCGCGGCGTGGAACATGGCCAGGTGCAGGTGATCCCGGCTCCGGGGCAGCCGAAGGTGCGCTGAGACGCTGCGTCACTTGTTCGTGACGCGATCGGCCCAAGGGCCGTTACTCAGAAGTCCAATGTCAGCCCGGCATACAGCGCACGACCGTCACCCGGGGAGTGCAGGGAAGCATCCGCACCGTCCGGGTCGTACCACACGTACTCGTAGTAGCGGTTGGTGAGGTTCTTCAACTGCAGGTCCACGCTCATGGTTTCGCTGAGCTTGTATGTCGCGCCGAGGTTCATCAGTACGTAGCCGCCATACGTACCTTGGGTGTTCTCCCGCTCCAGGTAGTAGTTGGTCTGCCCGTTCGCCCAGGCAGTCAGCTGCAGCGCGGGAGTGGCCTGGTAGCTGATGCCGGTGTTCCACAGATGGTGTGGCACGTGATCGATTTCCTGGCCTTTGCTGCCTGGTAACGCGCTGCTGGGCTCGAGGATCTTGGAATACTGCCAGGAGTACGACATCCATACCTCAGTGCGTTCGTCCGGGTGCAAGTTGACCTGTAGGTCGTAGCCCCAGCGGCGTGTCTCACCGACATTGTCCGACTCCCCGCTGGGGTCGTTCAGGCGGCGGCTCACTTCGCCAGAGGCGTCCTGACGCCAGTAGGCCACGCGGCCATCGACCCAGCTGGCCGGGGTGAACTTGATGCCGGTTTCCCAGCCTTCGTTGATCGAAGGGTCCAGGTCCTCGTTGCGCGGCGGCACCTTGTAGGCCGCCGCACCGGTGCCGACCTGGAAGGTGCGGCCCCAGTTGGCGTAGACGCTGGCGAACTTCCATGGCGAATAGACAATGCTGAGCTTGGGCTGCTTGATCAGGCCGTAGTCATTTATGTCGTAGTCCTGCCCGGTCATCTTGTTGGTGAAGTCACCACTGATCTTGTCCACCCGGTAGGCCGGTACGATCTTCAGCGATTCGAATGGCTCGATCTCCGCCTGCACATAGGCGCCGACCGTGTTGAAGTCGAAGTCCTGGTCGCGTGTCTGCGCCTGGCGTACACGCTCCACGGTACGGTAGCGCTCGCTGCGGTTCTGTTGCTTCTGCACATCGCTGCCACCTTCCAGTGCAAAGGCGTGCAGCCAGTCCACCTGTGGCCGCCAGGTCAGCGAGGTGATGGCGCCGTACTGGTCCTCGTAGGTGTCGCGTTCCTGCTGTGAACTGGTGCGCCAGTACTGCGTCCAGCGACGGTCGTCATAGGTGTTGAGGTAGGTCTTGGCCGACCAGGACAGGGTCTCGGCCAGGTCGGTGTCGAAGTGCACGCTGACCTGGTTCATTCGCCGCGTGCCTTTGTCCGTGGCGTTGTAGTCATTGCTCATGCGCGGATGATGGCGGGCGTCATCCTCGGTCAGGTAGCCGGCCTCCTGGGCTTCGGACTCGTAGTGGCGCGCGATCAGGCCAAGGCGATAGCTGCCATCGTCAGGGGTATAGAACCATTTACCGCCGAAGCTGTAGCGCTCGGTGTCGGCATGGTCGCGGTAGCCGTCGACCTGCTGGCGGGCGAAGAAGTAGTTCTGCGTCCAGTTGCTGGTCTCGATGCCCTTGGCCAGTTGCACCTCGCGGGTGTTGAAGCTGCCGTAGCGCAGGCGCGCCTTGTTGTAGTTGCCGCCGGTGCGGGTGTTGATATTGACGTTACCGGCGATGTTGTTCAGGCCATAGCGCGGGTCGCTGGTGCCGCGCACCACTTCGATGCTGTCGATGTCCATGGGGAACACCGAGTCGATGAAGGGCATGTTGCCGTCGTTGGTGTTGCTGGGGATGCCATCGATCAGCAACTTGACCGCGTTCACTTCGCCTTCGCCATTGAAGCCGCGAAACGACAGCTTGCCCGAGGTGGTGCCCTGGTTGAACTCGGTCAGCATCACCCCTGGCGCGCGACTGAACAGTTCCCAGCTGTAGGTCACGGGCATTTTTTCGAGGATATCACCGCCCAGGATGTCCACCGAGCTGAGCACGCTGCTGGTGGCCAGAGGGCCGCTTTCGGTGCTGGTCACGTTGACCGCGCCAAGGGTGAGGGTGGAGTTTTCAGCAGGCAAAGTTTCGGCAACGGCCAGTGACAGCGGGCTGAGGCTGAACACAGCGAGTACGGGCAGGACAGCGCGTGCGGTGCAACGGAACGCAGGCATGGAAGGTTTCCTGGTCAGACAGTCGGGCAAGGCTGCGCACCGCAGGTCACGGGGCAGCCGTGGGCAAGCAACGACAGGTCAGGCCAAGGGAGAGGCGCGGGGATTGAGCTTTGGCCACTGTTCGCGCGGCAGCGACAGCCTGTGGCTGTTACCAAGCAACAGTGCGTCGGGCCAATAGCGGGGGAACAGGTGGCGATAATAGTCGCTGGTCAGCAAGGCATGCCCGGCGTGACCACAGCAGCAGTCGCCCGCCTGGTGTTTCATGTCCGGCTGATCGTCGAGTTGCGGCAGCTCGGCCTTGAGCTGGGCCAGCAGTGACTTGGGCAGGCTCTGTGCACCGTGCAGGCTGCAAAAGCTGCCGAGAATCAGCGATTGGCTGTCGATGCGGGGTGATTGCAAGGCACGGTCAAGCGGCATCGCCAGCAGGTTGAACAGCACGGCGAGGCAGGCGAACAGACAAAGATGTGCACGTGCACGTGAAAGCATGAGTCACCCGAGCGAATATGGCGCGCATTAAGCCGCATCCGTTGCGGGCTGTACAAGTTCCATGGTGCGCCATTTTGTCGCAGGCGCACCACGGCGAGGGCTCAATGGCTGCGCATGCCGGCGGCCATCATGAACAGTCGGATCAGCCAAGCGAACAGACCCAGCGCCGCCACGCTGACTGCCCAGATCAGCACCAGCCAGGTAAGTCGGCGCCACATCGGTTGCTTCACATCGGGTGTCATCACGTAGTGCTCCTAGTGATAGCCGTCTTCATGGGTCACCTTGCCGCGGAACACGTAATAGCTCCAGAACGTGTAGCCGAGGATGATGGGCAGGATGAACAGTGTGCCCACCAGCATGAAGCCTTGGCTCTGCGGCGGCGCTGCGGCTTCCCAGATGCTGATCGACGGCGGGATGATGTTTGGCCACAGGCTGATGCCCAGGCCGCTGTAGCCCAGGAAAATCAGGGCCAGGGTCAGCAAGAACGGCGTGTAGTGCGCGTTGCGCGCCACGGCACGTAGCAGCCCGTAGCACGTTACCAACACCAGGATCGGCACCGGCATGAACCAGAGCAGGTTGGGCATGCTGAACCAGCGGGCAGCGATTTGCGGGTAGGCCAGCGGTGTCCACAGGCTGACCACGGCGATCACCCCCAGCAGCACCAGCGCCAACGGCCTGGCAACATCGTGCATGCGCTGCTGCAGCGCCCCTTCGGTCTTCATCACCAGCCAGGTGCAACCGAGCAGGGTGTAGGCGACCACCAGGCCCAGCCCGCAGAACAGGCTGAAGGGGGTCAGCCAGTCGAGCGCGCCTCCGGCATACTTGCGCTCGACCACCTTGATGCCTTCGATGAAGGCGCCCAGGGCAACACCCTGGGAAAAGGTCGCGACCAGCGAGCCCCAGATGAAGGCCTTGTCCCAGAGGTGACGCTTGGCGGGTTTGGCCTTGAAACGGAACTCGAAGGCCACGCCCCGGAAGATCAGGCCGATCAGCATCAGGATCAGCGGCAGGTAGAGCGCCTCCAGCACCACCGCGTAGGCCAGCGGAAAGGCGCCGAACAGGGCTGCACCGCCAAGGATCAGCCAGGTTTCGTTGCCGTCCCATACCGGGGCGACGGTGTTCATCATCACATCCCGGTCACGTGCGTCCTTGACGAAGGGGAAGAGCATGCCGATCCCCAGGTCGAAGCCATCCATCACCACATACATCATCACGCCGAAGATGATGATCACCGCCCAGATCAGTGGAAGGTCGATGCCCATGTCAGTTCACCTCTGCCTGGTAATCGTCGGCGGCGGACAGCGGCCGTGCCGGAGTATGTTGCTGGCCTGGGCCGCCTGGGGTGTGTTGGTCGCCTTCGCCAGGTTTAGGCCCTTTGCGTACCAGGCGCATCATGTAGCCGAGCCCTGTGCCGAACAGGGCGAAATAGACCACCACGAACGCGACCAAGGTAATGCTGAGCTGGGTGGCGTCATGGTTCGACACACCATCGGCAGTGCGCTGCAAGCCGTACACCACCCACGGCTGGCGGCCGATTTCGGTAGTGAACCAGCCTGCGAGAATGGCGATCAGTCCCGACGGCCCCATCCACAATGTCAGGTACAGGAACGGGCGCGAGGTGTAGAGCGTGCCGCGCTTGCGCAGCCACAGGCTCCACAGGCCGACGAAGATCATCAGGAAGCCGAGACCGACCATGATCCGGAACGACCAGAAGACGATGGTCGAGTTGGGCCGGTCCTCAGGCGGGAACTCCTTCATCGCCGGTACCTGCTTGTCCAGGCTGTGGGTCAGAATCAGGCTGCCGAGGGCGGGGATCTCGATCTTGAAGCGGGTGGTTTCGGCCTGCATGTCGGGGATGCCGAACAGGATCAGAGGGGTCGGTTCACCAGGTTTGTTCTCCCAGTGGCCTTCGATCGCCGCGATTTTCACCGGTTGGTGCTTGAGGGTGTTAAGCCCATGGAAGTCGCCGATGACCGCCTGCACCGGCGCTACGATCAGGGCCATCCACATGGCCATCGACAGCATCTTGCGGATAGCTGGGTTGTCACGCCCGCGCAGCAGGTGCCAGGCCGCCGAAGCGCCGACGAAGAATGCCGTGGCCACGAATGCGGCAGTGGCCATGTGCATCAGCCGGTAGGGGAATGAGGGGTTGAAGATGACTGCCAGCCAGTCCACCGGAATCACCCGGCCATCGACAATTTCATAGCCTTGGGGCGTCTGCATCCAGCTGTTGGAGGCCAGAATCCAGAAGGTCGAGACCAGCGTGCCGAGCGCCACCATCACCGTGGAGAAGAAGTGCAGGCCACGGCCGACACGGTTCCAGCCAAACAGCATGACGCCAAGGAAACCTGCTTCCAGGAAGAACGCGGTGAGCACTTCATAGGTCAGCAACGGGCCGGTAATGGCACCGGCGAAGTCGGAGAACCGGCTCCAGTTGGTGCCGAACTGGTAAGCCATGACCAGGCCGGACACCACGCCCATGCCAAAGTTGACGGCGAAGATCTTCGACCAGAAATGGTAGAGGTCGCGGTAGACCTGCTGATTCGTTCGCAGCCACAGGCCTTCGAGCACTGCCAGGTAACTGGCAAGGCCGATGGTGATGGCAGGGAACAGGATATGGAAGGAAACAGTGAAGGCGAACTGGATTCGAGCCAGGTCTAGCGCCTCGAGCACGCTCATGATGATGGGGCCTCACAGGGTGGCGCACCTCGGCGCCGGTTTCGGGAAGCAGAGCCCGGGTCCTGGCCGGCTCAGCGTTGGTTTCTGGGGGAATTACTCGGGCCATTGCGATGGCGGCGCCACTGTAAGGACGGTGGCGGGTGTGACCAACTGCGACAATCTGTCCCTGCGGGCCACCTGCGCGGGTGAATCGAGGCCAACCGCGCCGGGTGTGACGGCTTGTCGCAGAGGGGGCAGGGCGGAGGTGATGCTTCTACGGGGCCGGTTTCGATGCTAAAGTCGCCGCCCATGAACCGTCTGCCTTCAAACCGTCCCCTCATTGCCTGGGCACTGTACTTCTGTGTCCTGTTCAATGTACTTGGCTGTGGCCTTGCCCACGGGCAGGCATTGGGGCTGGCGCTGAATGGCTTCGGCGGTGCGTTCTGCAGCTTAGGTGGCGATACCGGCTCACTGAAGGCCAAGCAGGACGGCGCCCTTGCGGGCGACCTGAGCATTCCGTTCAGTTGCCCGATGGGCTCGGCGGCTTTTCTTACCCTGGTATTCCTGATCGGTGTCGCCTGGCTGCTGGCCAGTGCCAACCGCCGCCCGATCATGCGCGAGGTCCGCAGCCAAGCGCCTCCGCGCTATTGCTGGCCTTCGTCCAACCCTCGCGCTTCACCTCTCTGACGCTACCTGCGCCTAGGCGCCGTGGCAGGCCTGTGCCTGCTTTCAACACGCCGGATCCACGGTGCATGCTCAGGTATGCGCCTGCCGGTTGGTTTGACCGTCGTTGGAGAGAAGCCCTCATGACCTGTCCAATCTCCACGCCCGCGCTACCTGGCGAGGCGTGAACATGCGCCATTGCGGCCTGCGCGCACGCACCTGGGATAACCTCTGGGTCGCCGCGCTGCTCGCCATGCTGCTCAAGGTACTGGCATTGCCCATGGCCAGTACCCTGGGCGACCTGAGCCTGGCACAGTTGCTGGCGGGCAGTTATTGCTCTTCGGGCGGCGTACAGCCGGCCATGCTGGACAAGGACGGCAACCTTAGCCCGAAGACGTCCGCCCCCGGGCATTGCTGCTGCGCCCAAGGCGGCCCTGCACCACTGCCTGCCTCGTTGATCCTGGCCGGCTTTGCCCTGCCTGTGCTGCCTGTCGACCAGCAACCCGCTGTTCTGGTGCATTCGCCCCGGCACTGCTGGCCGTCGATCAACCCCCGTGCCTCCCCGAAAGCGATCGCCTGACCTGCAAGGACCCAGGCCGCACCCGCTAAAAGCGGGGCGTCGGCCTGCCGATGGCTAGCCGTACCCAGGAGCACACGATGTCTCGTACCCTGAACGCTTCAGCGTTGCTGGAACCCTCCGTTCGCCCGTCGCGCACTGGCGACTTCCTGTTGCCGTTTCCCGATTACCCCTGCAATGCCCGCAGCTTCGTCAACCTCGATGCGCGCCTGCTGCCTTACTGGCACACGCTATTCGATGTTTGCCCAGGCTTGCTGAAGCTCGACCCGCCAGAGGGGCTTGAGTTGTTCCGACGCTTCATGACTTGGGCCTACCGACACCATCCGGCGCTGGATTGGACGTACTACATCAGCGTTTGCCGCTGGTTGCTGAGCTCGCCGTACCAGGCCCGGGTGACCGAAGAGCATATTGAGGCGTTCATGGTGGCGGCCGCTGCGCTCTGGGTAACGACCGATGTGTCCCAGGCCCGTGGCCTGATCCTCGCGTGGCAGCCCATGATCGAACGGATCGTGGAGTGGAAGCCGGGGTTCCGTTCGACCCCGTTCACGGCCCAGGAGGGTGAGGACCTGCCACCACCGTCCTGGGAGTTCTCCTGGAGCCCGCTCGATGGCAAAGGCGCAGGTAGCTTCAGGCGCTGGCTGCCGGTGCCCGGCTAAACCTTGATCAGTTGACGGCGGCGGACGCCGTCCTTGCACCCTTTGCCCAAGCTCCAACATGAGGTTACCGACGATGGATGTACTTCAAGCCATGCGCGCGTTCAACTGCGTGGTTCAGGCTGGCAGCCTGACGGGTGCGGCCGAATACCTGGACACCACCACGGCCAGCGTTTCCCGGATGCTGTCGAACCTGGAGACTCACCTGCGCATTCGCCTGCTCAACCGCACCACCCGACGCATCGCGCTGACCGAAGCCGGCAAGCGTTATCTGGCGCGCTGCCGGCTCATTCTTGAGCTGGTAGAAAAGGCCGAGAGTGAGGTGCAGCAACAGCTGCTGGACCTGCCCGCGACCAGACAAGCCCACGATCTGTGCTGCTAAGGCCATTACGCCGCGCAGGCTGCGACAGACCGTCACACCAGGAGCCGGGGCAGTATGCAGATGCCCATGTCATGGGCACGTGCCTGGGTGTGTGGCGCAAGGTCGCAGTTGGGGCCGTCGCTACCTGCGCCTAGCATGGCGGGGTGCCTGTCTTGCCGTTTTCCCATCCACGGTGCAGTACAGGCATACGACAACGGCCCTCCAATCGGACGGGCCGTTTTCTTGCCTGCAGGAGGGCCAGCCATGGATCACGAACTGCTCAAATTCATATGGTGGCTGTTGATTGGCGCATTGCTGATCGGCCTGGTGATAGTCGAAGGCCTGGATTTGGGGGCGCGAGTATTGTTGCCATTCATGCAGGGGCAGAGCGGAGCGGCGCTGCAACCGGTTCGACCCGCGAGCCTGCCCAGGCGTATCAAGCTGCTGTGGTTGCTGGCGTTGTCCTGCACGCTTTCGGCGGCCTGGCCTACGGTCGGCTGGTTGCCTGGCCTGGGCGGGTTAATCGGCGTGCTTGCGTTGAGGTGTGAACCCTGTGGGCAGGCCACCCGGTCGCTGCGGACCTGGACTGCGCAGGTTATCGGGCTGATGCCCGCGATGCTGATCGGAGTCGTGCTCGGCAACCTGTTGCTCGGTATGCCATTCAGTCGCTGTGCTGGGCAAGTGAGTCATTTTCATGGCACGTTGTCCGGGCTGCTTAGGCCTTTCGCGCTGCTGGTGGGGCTCGTCAGCCTGAGCATGCTTTGCCAGTTGGGCGCCACCTGGGCCATGCTGCGGGGGGCTGGCAGCCTGCGCCCGGCCGCACGCCAGCTGGCATGTCGCGCAGGGGTCGTGTTCTTGATCAGTTTTTCAACGGCTGCACTATGGTTGGCGGCAGACCTGCGCGGTTACACGCTTGCCGAGGGAGGCCATTCTGCTGCCTTGTGCATGCCGGGCCAGTGGGTGGTGCTGCCGGGCAATACCGGCTGGCAGGCCAACTTCCGAGCATGGCCTGCTGCCATTCTGGCGCCAGTGCTCGCCGTCGGCGGCACGATCTTGAGCCTGTGCGCCGCAGCCCGGGGGCGCGCAGGTCTGGCGGTGGTCGCAAGCGCGCTGACGATCACGGCGATGCTGTGCTGTGTTGGCGTTGCACTGTTCCCCTTCATCGTACCTTCGAGCGTGCAACTGTCGGCCAGCCTGACCGTGTGGAATGCCGCAAGTGGCGAAAAGATGATGGGGATGATGCTGATATTCGCCAGCGTGCTGATGCCGATGTTACTGGCCTATACGGTAGGCGCCGGCCTCGGGAGCCGGAATCGGCTGTCTCAGGTCGCTGTCGCGGACAGCTTTCAGCACAGCCCCAGGCCGATCCTGTAGGTGGGCGCGGGGAAAAAACCAAGGCGTTATCAATACCGCATGCTAGGCACCCGGTGGAATCGGCAGGCATAGCCGCGAGGCCAGCGCAGGTGCATCGCTGGCCTCGCCAGCCCGAACGCTTTTCGTCCATCAGGGCGAGTCGCATGCCAGTCGCTGCGAAAGAAGGCAGTGCCGACGAAAGGGCCGACGGCTTGCGGATAGCGAGTGCCGGCCCTTGGAGAAGGGGATCAGTGATTGCCGTGAGCGGCATCCTTGTCGACCTTGACCACCCCCTGGAACAAGGCGAACTGCTTGACCCGATCCACCGGCTGGTTGCTTTCGGCCTGAAGCACTGCCTGACTCAACTGCTGGGCGTCCTGCTCGGCGAGCCCGGCGCTGCGCAGGGTCGCCGGGTCGAGCAGCGAATCGCCTGCGCACAACACCACGCGCCAGCCGTGGGACCCTTTACGCAGCAAGGCGCGGCCGCCACGCTGGTCTTGCAACCAGCCGGCTATCGCATGGTCGCCCTGGACGGTAACTGGGCCAACGTCCAGCGGCGCATCCGGGCGTTCAAAGTTGTGTCGCATCAGTTGCTGAATGCTCTGCTGCTCGCTGGCGGTATCGGCCACGGCCAGCAGTGGGCTGCAGGCTAGCAGCAGGGCGAGAATCGGTGCTTTCATGCGCGTATTCCTTGAAAGGGCTGCCGGTGCAGGCCGGCAGCGTCAGGGGAGGGCTCAGAAGCCCATCTTCACACCCAGTTGCGCCGAAGTGCCGGGCATCGGGTAGTTGATGCGGTAGGCGTAGTCACGGTCGAACAGGTTTTCCACGGCGACGAACACTTCGCCGACCTTGCCCAGTGCGGGTACGGCATAACCTACGCGCATGTTGACCACGGTGAAGCTGTCGACCTTGGAGAAGTTGCTGGCGCCGGCGGTGCGTTCCTCGGCCAGCACGTACATGTCTTTCTGGTACTGTGCATCAGCCGACAGGCGCCATGGCCCGGTTTCGTAGGTGGTGCCCAGCGACAGCGATTTCTGCGGTGCGTAGGGCAGGGTCTTGAGCGAAGGGTCGAGCCAGGTGAACCCGACGAAGCTGCTCCAGTTGCTGGTCCAGCGTTGCTGCCAGGTGGCCTCGGCGCCCTTGATGTTGTAATCACCCAGGTTGATATACGACGGGCGCGACACCGACGGTGGGAAGGCAAACAGGTAGCGGTCCTGCAGCTTGTCCTTGAACACCGCCAGGTCGAGGGTAGCGCTGTCGATCGGGTTGAAGCGCACGCCCAGTTCCTGGTGGTCGACTTTCTCGGGCTTGAGGTCTTTCCAGGTTTCGCCGAGCGCCGGAATCAGGCTCGACATCACCGAAGCTTCCAGGCCTGGGTAGTTGATGCCGCGCGAAGCGTTGGCACGGAACTCGACATTGTTCGATGACAGCAGCAGGCCCGCGTGCGGGGCGGTGGCGTTGTCGAACACGTTGTGCTCATACGTGCGTACGCCGGCCGACGGGGTCAGGGTCCAGGTGTCGTTGAGGGCAAAGGCATGGCTGACGGCGACGTGCGGCGATGTCACGCGCAGGGTGGGCGCGTCGAACTTCGCTTGTGGCGCCGGGGCGATGCGTTTGAAGTGGACTTCGCCCTTGCCCTCGTCGATGTCCAGGCCCAAGGCCACTTCGCCGCCTTGCCAGGGGCGCAGCTGCTCTTCCCAGCGAATGCCCTGCAGGGTGAAATCACTGGTGGTGTCGCCGTCCAGGCCGGTCTGGTCAAGGGCCGAACCTCGGCCTTCGTTGTGGTAGACCTTGAGGCTGCCATCGCCCCATTCGTGATTGTGGGCCAATGACAGCGAAGCGAGCGTGCCGCGGGTATTGAACTCGCCATTCTTGGTTTCCGGCAGGCCTTTCTGTCCGGGGTCGGAGACCTGGTTGTTGGCGTGCAGCACCAACAAGCCAGTGCTCCAGTTCTCGTTCAGCCGATAACCCAAGCGCGCCATGCCATTGTTCAGCCGGCCATCACCGTCACTGCGGTCACCGTCCGAGTGGGCTGCCCCCTGGGCCAGCAGGTAGTCGAAATCGCCTTCGCGGCCAATCAGGCTGGCTTGTTCGGTGGCCGTGCGGAAGCTGCCACCGGTGAGTTGCAGCTCCCCATGGTGGTTGTCGCCCTGCTCGGCAACCTTGGGCGTCAGGTCGATGGCCGCGAAGGTGTTGCCGAACTTCTGCGGCTGCGGGCCTTTGTACACGCTGATGCTCTGCATCGCGTTGATCGGCAGCAGGTCGAGCAGCGGGTGGCCCCAGACGCCCATATAGAAGGGAACGCCATCGATGTAGGTCTTGATCTCGCTGCCCGGGCGGCTGGCACCCATGCCGCGTATGTACACCGCGCCGCCTTCGGCACCGCCGAACGAGCCGACCGGGTTGAAGCGCGACACCACCACGCCAGGTGTACGACGCAGCGCGGAGGACAGGTCGAGCGCGTTGAGGTCGCGGATCTGCTCCTGGCCGACCACGGTGGTGAGGCTGCCGAAGCTGTCGACCGTGTTCTGGTCGATGACCGAAGTGCCGACCACCGTGGTTTCGGGCAGCTCCACGCTGTCGGTCTGGGCCAGTGCGGTACCACTGGAAAGGGCGAGTGCGGCTGCGCAGCAGATTGTCTTGTTCTTCATTGCTCTGGGTATTCCTGAATGCAAAAGTTGCAAGGCGAGCCGTGGTCCGCGCACTCGGCGACACCCCATGTGAATAAGCGCCAAGGGCATGGTGCGACTATCGGGCTGATTCAGGGCAGGGCGGGGGAGGCACGGGGATTGGCTGCAAGCCAGCGTAGGCGAGGCCAGGTGGCGGGGAAGATGGGCAGTAAGGGCTTGCAGGCTTGTCGGGCGAATGCCACGCCCACCAGTTGCAGGGTGATTGCCAAGCCCGCATGGTTGCACAGCGGGCAATCGATGGTGGATACGCCAGCCAAGGCGGCGCCGAGCCCTTTGTCGAAACTGACCGCGCTGGCTGCAGTCGCCAAGTGGCTACAAAAAGTGCCACCTGCACCGTTGAGCATCAAGCCGCTGGCCTGACCATGCCCTAGGCCGCAATGCAGCACTGCGAACAACACGCAGGCGTAGATCCCCCAGCTGAGTGCGCGGCGACGTCCTGCTGCTCGATGCATATCCTTTGCCCGGTGTTCGCTGTGATTGAAAATGGCGAGGCGCGAGTCCAGCAACGCCGCCCATCATGGTTAGGTGCGACCAGGTTGCCAGGGGCGCACAGTACCTGGCGCGTCCCTGGCGCACGAATCACTTGGACATGTAGTCGATTACGGCCTTGTAATCGTCGGCGGTGCAGTCCATGCACAGGCCGCGCGGCGGCATGGCGTTGAAGCCTTCGGTGACGTGCTTCACCAGTACATCGTTGCCTTGGGCCAGCCGTGGCTTCCAGGCCTCGTGGTCACCTTTCTTCGGCGCCATTGGCAATTGCCCGTTGTGGCACATCTGGCAGGCGCGGTTGAAGACCGCCTCCGGGTCCTGGGCTGCTTGAGCCAGGCTGGCGGTTGCCAGGCAAGCAAGCATTGCCAGTGTTTTCTTCATGACCGACCTCTCAGGTTTTTTATTGGAAGGCAGAGTCTAAGAGCGTGGTTATCCCTGTCAGGTGCGACGTTCTGACGCATGCGCGGTGTCAGGGCTTCATCTACCGGTCTGGCTGGCAGAGTGCGGCGAACTGTCGCAGGGTGGCGGCTTGCAGGTGCCGTGCTACGTTGAAGTTGATCCGGTGTTTTACTCTTGGCAGGGTTTTCATCGGGTCAAACAAAAGCCGGGGCGCATTACCGTCCCGGCTTTTGTTTTTTCAGTGATCAGCGGCAATCGCTCAGGCCGCTGCGAAACACGAAAGGAGGCTCAACCGCGAACTCGAGCGGTCATTCTGCGTAGCCTTCGCCAGCCTAGTACGACGCCGCTGAGTGAAACCACCAGGCCGCCGATGCTCAAGGCGATGATCAGGCCTTCGCGTAACACCGGCCTTTGCAGCAGTGGCTGCAGATCCCAGCTGTGCAACAGGTTGAACAGCCAGCGACCGGTGCGTTGCCTGGCATCGTGGCTGGCTACCACTTCTGCGCTGGCCGGGTCGAGGTAGACCCACGTGCTGGCGGGGTCGTCGAAGCGCAGGCGCAGTACCGGCAGTGGGCGGCTCTGGAAGCCGTACATGCTCTGGGCGTCACGGGTGAAATAGTAGGCGTCATAGTGCCCTTGCCAGTTGGCCTGTACCACGACGCCTGCCGCCATCGCACGGGCTGCTGTCAGCAAGCGTCGTTCGGACAAGGCCCGCGCCGACGGCGCGCCGGCTTCCAGAATCCGGCTATCGCCGGCGGCATTGCGGGTAACCAGGAAGGTGTCGCCGCCCAGGCGTTGCCACTGGATCTCGACAGGGTTGAACCCAGGCTCCTGGCTCAGGCTGGCCATGGCCTGGGCAACCGTCTGGCCGATATCCATCGCGCGTAGTGGCCCCTGACGTAGCGCCTGGGGGGCCAGCTGCGAACGACTGTCGGTTACACCCCAGGGGCGCATCGACATGAGTCCGCTGAATACCCACAGCACCAGCACCGTGCCGAACAGTAGCCCGCCGATGTGGTGCCAGCGCAGCCAGCCGCCAGGGTAGGGGCTGCACGAGCCGCTGCGATAGCGCTTGCGCAGCCGCAGGCGCAGTATGCCAACGGTCATGCCCAGGAGCGCCATGACCGTTGCGGCCAGGGACAGGCCGATCACCAGGTTACGCCAGCCGTTGTCGAAGCCGAACCCGCCCCGTAGCGGATAGAGCCAATGCAGCCATGCACCGACCCAGTTCCAGGCACGCTCCTGGGCGGTGGCGTCACGCACCACTTCGCCGGTGCGGCTGGACAGGTAAAGCCAGGTGCCGGCTGTATCGTCTACCTGCACGTGATGCAAGGGGCGGTCGCCATCCAATGCCCTGGAGTGGGTCCACATGTCCTCGTCCACGGTGCCCAGGTAAGCCAACCTGGCGGCGTCACCGGCATACTGCCGGGCATTGGCCAGGACCCAGGCTGCGTCGGCCCGAGCCAGAGGCTCGCCGCTGGCGGCATCGAGGATGACGCGGCGACCGTCGGCCAGTTCCAGCACGTAGTGCGCGCGCCCGCCCAGGCTGGTCAGGCGCAGCGCCTTCAGCGGCTGTTGCGCCCAATGCTCGGGCAACTCGGCGCAGCACCCCGCCGGCAAAGCCGGCAGGTGGGCCAGGCGCTCGGCCGGTGTCAGCTTGGGGTAACCGACGTACAGCATGACCACCCCGGAGACGAACCACAGCGCCATGAACAGGCAGGCGACGATGCCCAGCCAGCGGTGCCACAGGTACAGCTGGCGCTTCACGCTCATCAGTAGCGCCACTGCACAGCGACTTCCAGGCTGCGCGGTTCACCCAGGTAGTACTGGGTGTTGGTCTGATGGATGAAGCGGGCATACACCTCGTCGGTGAGGTTGCGCAGCCGCGCGCTGACTTGCACGTGCTTGTCCAGGTCGTGGGTCATGGACAGCCCGTAGACGGTGTATGACGGTACCCATGCGGTATTGGCGGTGTTGGCGTACACCGATGAGACGTAGCGGGCATCGGCCCCGACCTGCCAGCCGGGCGCCAGGTCGTAGGTCAACCAGAGGTTGGCCACGCGGTCGGGGATGTTCACCGGGTTCTTGCCCTTGCGCGAGTACACCACGCCGCCGATGGTCTCGTTGAATTCATCGTATTCGGCATTCACCCAACTGAAGTTGCCTGCCGCCAGCAGCTTGGGCGTGACCTTGAACGAGGCTGCCAGCTCGATGCCGGTGGAGGTCTGCTGGCCCGCCTGCTCGGTGGTGTTGGGCACGGTCGAGGAGGGTACGGAGATATCCTTGCGCACGATGCGATACGCCGCTGCCGTGGCCGAGCCGCGCCCATCGAGGAAGTCGAACTTGCTGCCTACCTCGACCTGACGGCCGGTGCTCAGGTCGAAGTCGCCGACCTGGCTGATCGAGGCGCTGGTCAGGGTACCGCCTGGTGGTTCGGCCGAGGTGCTGTATTGGGTGTACAGGCTGACGTTGGAGGTCAGGTCATAGACCAGGCCCAGGCGACCGGTGATGGCGTCCCAGCGTCGGTCGAGCCTGGTTCGCGCCACATGGTCGACCACGTCGAAGTCGATATGGTCGTAGCGCAGTGCGGTGATCAATGACAGCTGATCGGTCAGGCGGGTACGGTTCTCGACGAAGGCCGAGGTGGTGTCGGTGGTGGTGGTTCTGCCCTTGGTCATGGGCGCGTCCATACCGGGGATATCGAGGAAGTGCCCGGGTTCGAAGCCGTTCGGGTCAACCGTGTCGAACGCCCCCTTGGACAGCGGGTAGTTGGTTTGCTGGTTGGTGTTGTAGTCCATGCCGAACGCCCAGTCGCTGGCAAGGCCGAACAACTGGCCCTGATGGGTCAGCTCGAGCCTGTCGCCGTTGACCTCCTGGTCGTGCCGCTGGCGATAGCCGCCCGAGCGAGCGATGGCGCTGTTGTCGGCGGTGTAGCGATACACCTCAAGATTGCGGTAATCGCGCTGGCCGTTGTAGTGGTAGAAGGTGTTACGCAGTTGGGTGTTGTCGTCGAAGCGATAGTCAGTGATCGAGCGCAGCCACCGGGTCCGCTGCTCGTAGCGACCGTCTTCGACGTTGTAGTTGTTGAAACGGTTGTGCTTGTCGATGTGCAAGGTACCGACCAGTGGCTGCAATACCGGTGTGCCCCAGTAGGGGCTGTCCTCTTGCTCTTCCAGGTATTCGATGGCCAGCGTGTGCGAGAGCTGATCGTTGATGTCGCTAAGCAGCGAGAAAGCCAGATTGCCGGCCCCATTCTCCTGCCGATCGATATAGCCGTTGGTACTGGTGCGGCTGTAGTCGAGGCGGGCATAGTGGCGCGGGCCGTCGCCCGTGTTCAGCGCCTTGTTGAAGGCGACCGACGTTTCCATGGTGTCGTAGCGTGCATAACTGACGCGCCCTTCGAAGGTGTCTTCGTCACGGCTTGCCAGCCGGGTGATGAAATTGAGGCTGCCACCGACAGCGCCGCTGCCGTTGAGGAATGAGGATGGCCCGCCGAGCAATTCGACGCGGTCGTAGATCCAGGCGCCCACCGGGCGCGCCGCGCCGCCATACTGCAAATTGATGCCATTGAACAACTGGCTGATCTGGGCACCGTTGAACCCTCGGTACGACACATAACCCCCCCAGCCGGGCGGAGCCGAGGCGTTAACCCCGGGCAGTGCATTGGCGACGTCCTGGAAGTTACGTGCGCCAATGCGCTCCATGGTCTTGCGGTCGGCAACGCTGACGGAAGCGGGGTTCTCCCTGGCGCTGAGGTTCAGCCGCGAGCCGCTTTCGATGGGGCGATCAAGGTCAAGGCGGGTTGCCTCCGTGGGTTGATTGGCTGTGGCCGTGACATTGCTGGCCGGCAGGGTCAGGGTGTCATCCTGCGCCCAGGCACAGGTTGCGCTGCCAACGAGCAGCGCCAAAGTGGTCATGCGGAACATGCAAGGCTTCCTGGCTGAAATCGGTGAGCACACGCCCGCTGCCGATCAGGCGGCACGGGGACGTGGCGATGTCAGAACGCGAGAAGCGAAGCAGGAGAGGCGCGGGGATTGACCAGTGGCCAACGCTGCTTGGGCAGGCGTGGTGGAGGTTGGTTGGGTAAGGGGCTGCCCGGCTCGCCGGCGAGCAAGGTCAGCAGGCCAAAAAATACGGCCAGCAGCGTGGCGCTGAACAGGCTGGCGATCACGCAGTCACCGCCGGCAGGCAGGGCCGGATCGCTTAAGTCTTGCTCACCTTGGTACATGCCGCTGCTGTCAGCCGTGCACCAAGCGGCATCATCCATGCCAGCCAGGCGCAACCCGGCCATTTGCCCATGGCCCATGGCGCACAACAACGAGCCGAACAGGATGCTGAAATACAGCACCCAGGCGACCTGTGATCGTGTGTGGTGGGCCAGCTTCATGGCGGGACTCGGCGTGACAACGGAATGATCAGGTTTGGAGTTGGCGACGGATTCTACATCTTCTGAAGCATCTGAACAGGGGGACTTTTCAAGCGCGAATATTCAATCGGGTGCAGGCGCACGAGACTTAGTGGACACCTATGAGTTCGGCAGCAAGCGCGCGGAGTTCGTCCTTGTCCTGTTGAAGCACAAGCCCACTGCCCGCGTGTGCAAGCAATCGCGCGGCATGCCGGCTGCAGGCGGGCCGAAATGCATGGGGGTTGATGTGCGCCAGGCTGACAAGGGCTTTGATCAAGCGCAGATTGACCTCGTGCAAAGCTGCGCCGTCCCGGCTGATCGGTGCAAAGAAATCGTCAAACAGGTCATCCGCCACCAGTGCACGCACATAGACCTGCGCGCATTCGTTATCCGTACTCTGCGCCACGGGATGCAGTTTCCCCCAACACGTCAAGCACCGAATGCCGCGCCCAATGATGTCGATGGCTGTACCGGGATCATTTACCGCAGGGGACAGCGCTCGCGAGGCAATCTCGGACAACACCGAAAGCCCGAAGCGCGGGTCATGCTCGAACGTTCTCCTGAGGCCGATGCTCAAGGCAGCGAAAATATCGATGTCCAGCGCGCCATTGTCATCGAGCGGCTCACCGTTCACGGCCAAGGCCCGCGCAACCACCATACCCTCATGGACAAAGGTGCCAGGCAGGACTTCGAGATAAATTCGAATCTTGGTGTCCGTCGCAATCCTGTTTAGCGTAAGGACATCGATGTGCTGTACATAGCCTGTCTGGCCGCTTTTCACTTCATGGGCTGCCTCAGCAAGCTTGAGGTCAGGCGGGTAGGCTGCACCGCCCAGATAGGGGTGTTCAACACGCTGCTCGATGGCTTTGATCACAGCTTTTTCGACACGGTCGATCGTCTCGCCCACGCGCCCTAGTTTGGAGAGGTGATCAATCCAGCGCAGCAAGGTGTAAATGATCAGGACCACAACCGCAATCGTCACGGTGAAAAGCACTACACGACCTTGTGTACCGTAGGCTCCGGTGCTCAGTGCAATGATACCGACGAGGCTGAAGAGAAAGGACCCGATGAAGGTCGCCAGAGCGTTCTGGGTCGTGGCGTCCTCCATGACCAACGAAGTGGCGCGCGGGGTTACGCCACTGCTGGCGGCACTGTAGGCCGAGACCATTGTACTCAGCGAAAACGTTGTGACGGCCAGCATGCTCGAGGCGATGATACCCAATATCTTGTCAACCGCATCTGCACCGATACGGGCAGGCAAGGTGACGGGGACCGCATCCTTGAGCACCACGGCCACCAACGCCGTAACCACCCCCAACAGGGAGAAAAGCGTTGCCCTGAACCAGAGACGCTTGGCAATTCTCGTAGCCAACCAACGCCAGCGAGCTATCATGAAGTCCTCCTTTTTGCCGAGAGTGTAGGCCCTTAGGGGAAGTTGCAGTTATTCATAAGCTGTTCCTTCAAAACCTCCACAGCTTTAGGCCTTCTGGGGGTGGACTTGTAAAGCAGGACGACCTGGCGCATGTAGCTGTCAGCCTCCGACACGGGTGTTGCATGCACGTCGTCAGTCTTCAATCCCGCCCAGTACGGGACAACAGAAGCCCCCATGCCTTTTGCGACCATGATGTGGATTGCATCTAGCGCATCCAGATTACACAGCACATCGGGCTGCAGGTCATTGTCATTCAGGTATTGCTGTGCAATCTGCCCACCCCAGGCATTTGAGTCATATCGAATCAGGTTTCGCCCAAGAATCGTCGAGCGGACGTCGCTTTTGTCAATGGGGTCTTTGGTCAAAAGCATCAGGGGTTCTTCTCGAAGCACCTGCATACGCAAGGTTTTGGGGACGGTGAAGGGCGGACATACCATGATTCCCGCATCAAGCTCTCCGGAAGCCACGTGTTCGTAAAGACTGCGCGAGTCCCCCGGGGTGATGCGTAGCCTCAATTGCGGAGCAATGGTTGATAGCTGGTTCATGGCCTCCGGCAATATGCCTGTCAACGCGGTAGAAATCGCGCCAATCTTGAGATACCCGGACAGGTTGCTGGTGTCCAGATCCTCCTTTAGCTCTGCTGCCCCCTGGATCAGATCTCGAATCTTCTGCAGCAACGACAGGCATTTCTCGGTCGGTTCGACAGCGTGTGCGCTTCGGATCAGGAGTTCGCACGCCAGTGACTTCTCGAGTGCTTGTATACGTTGGCTGACTGCAGGTGCTGTCAGGTTTTCCCGTCGAGCAGCTGCGGCAATCGAGCCAGTTTCTATTACCGCAATCAGGCTTTCGAGAAATCGAGTGTCCAAAACATTTCCTTTCGCTGAGAGATGGAAAAATGCGCTTTAGCACTTGCGTGAGGCTACGCTAACCTCCCCAAAAGTTCTATCAGAAACCAAAGAGGGTAGTTATGAAATCGTTATTTCATGTTTCATACCATGTTACAGATCTCGAAGCATCGCGTAACTTCTACGGTAACATTCTCGGCTGCAAAGAAGGCCGCGCGAGTGAAACTTATGTGGATTACGATTTCTTCGGTCACCAGATTTCGCTTCACAAAGGTGTACCTTTTCCCACTACCCGTACCGGCAAAGTCGGCGATCATGAAGTGCTGATGCCGCATATCGGCTTGGTGCTGCATCTGGATGACTGGTTCGCGATGGCAGACCGCCTGGCGTTTCATGGTGTGCAGTTCGACATACCGCCGGTTGTACGATTCCCTGGCCAACCTGGGGAGCAGCGAACGATGTTTTTCCTGGACCCCAGTGGCAACCCGATCGAGATCAAAGGGTTCAAGGACTTTGAAGGTGTTTTTGCCACCTGATTGGCAAAAACGTCCGGGACGCTCCCCCGCTTTGTCTGCATGAAGTAAGAGGCGTGTATCGGTAAGTGGCCACTCAATAAAAATAACAGGTTCCAACGATGTGTTTGGCATTTTTGCCGGCCAATGTACAGTCCAAATTATAATAACTGGAGGACGTATGGCGAAGACTAGTCTGGTGACTAGAATTATTGCAGGTCTTGTGCTCGGGGTTGTAGTGGGGGCATTTCTCAATTTCTTTCCCGAGTACAAAGCCTGGATAACCAGCAACCTTTTGCAACCCGTCGGCGATATTTTCATCAAGATGATGAAGATGATTGTCGTACCCCTCGTGTTCGCGTGCATGGTCGGCGCGATCGCAGGCAATGGTGATAACAAGGCGATAGGGCGGGTAGGGGTGAAAGCCCTGTTCTACTTCTTCGTCGTGACCAGCATCGCAATTGTTTGTGGCCTGCTGGTTGGCAATCTTGCGCAGCCGGGCGTAGGTGCCAACTTGACCACCCTTGCAAACACCCAAACGCTCTCGCTTCCCTCTGCCTCGGAGAGCACAGGGTTTGGTCAAGTCATCCTCAATATCATCCCGGACAATATCGTCGGTGCAATGGCGCAAGGAAAGCTGCTGCCTGTCCTGTTCTTCTCGGTCATGTTCGGCTTTGGGCTAAGTGCTCTGGACAAAGAGAAGAAAATGCCGCTGATCGCGGTAGTCAATGCCATTTCCGCGACGATGTTCAAAGTGACGCATATCGTGATGCATTACTCACCCATCGGGATTTTTGGCCTGATCGGCGTGACGGTCGCCAACTTCGGGCTTTCCGCATTGCTGCCTCTGGCAAAACTGATTGCCGTCACCTACATCGCGGTCATTCTGTTCGGCGTGGTCGTGCTGGGCGGCATCGCGAAGGTTGCAGGGATCAACATCTTCGACCTGATCAAGGCGATCAAGGATGAGTTGATCCTGGCGTTCAGTACTGCCGCCTCGGCGACTGTCATGCCCCAGTTGATTGAAAAGGTCGAGGCCTACGGTGCGCCGCGTTCGATTGCTACGTTGGTTATCCCTACGGGTTATTCCTTCAATCTGGATGGCGCATCGCTTTTCGTGGGCATCGGCACGCTGTTCATCGCGCAGCTCTATGAAATTCCCCTGAGCCTGGCTGACCAGGCGATGCTGATCATCATCATGGTGCTGACCTCCAAGGGCGCAGCCGGCGTTCCGGGGGCCATGTTCGTGATCTTGACCGCTACGCTGACCAGTGCCGGTCTGCCTGTGGAAGGTATTGCGTTCATCGCCGGAGTCTATCGCTTGATGGACATGCCGATCACGGCGCTGAATGTCTTGGGCAACGCACTGGCGCCTCTGGTTGTGGCGAAGTGGGAGAACCAATACCGGATGCCTGCTGCCCCGATGGTAGCGCCCGGGGAGCGCCCGCAAGTGTTGACCTGTTCGATTAGCGCTGAGGGCTCGGCAAAAAACGGCCTGGCGTGACGCTGGGGATCATGCTGGCCGCAGCGTTTGCGGCCGGCGCGATCATCGCGGTGCTGCTGCACAACCTCGGTAACCCGCTGGTGCTCGGTGCATAGAAAAGTGTTGCGTTTAAATTGTTATAACATATCATTTTGTTGATGAGGCCAGCGTTTGCGGCCACTTCCCTGTCTTTCGTTCTGGAACTCTCCCGTGATCCTGTGCCAAGACCTCTTGTGGGGGGCTGCCAATAGCCCGTTGACCCCGTATCTGAACATCAAGCTGCCGGCCGGCAGTTTGACAGCGGTGGTGGGGGCCAATGGCGCTGGCAAAAGCAGCTTGTTGAAAGTGCTTGCCGGCTTGCAGAAGCCGTTGTCCGGGCGCCTTCGCATCAGCGCCGAAGGCACGAAGATCGGTTATCTGGTCCAGCGCTCAGCCATTGACCGGCAATTTCCAATCAGCCTGGGTGAGTTGGTCAGCGCTGGCTTCTGGGGGCAACGCCTGCACCGTCGGGAGCGCGGCCAGCGGCTGCGCCAAGCGTTGCAAGCCTGGAATATCGAAAAACTCCAGGACCACCCCCTGGAAGCGCTTTCAGGTGGCGAGTTGCAGCGTGGGCTGCTGGCACGCCTGAGCCTGACCGACGCCAACCTGCTGCTGCTCGACGAGCCCGACGCGGCCCTGGACAAGGCCGGGCAGGCGTTGCTCTGGGAGCATATCGCCGCTTGGCACAAAGCTGGCCACACGGTGGTGGTCGTCAGCCATGACCTGTCTCGGGTGCGAGAGATGGCCGACTATTGCCTGCTGGTCGACAGCGAGGGCTGTCAATATGGGCCCAGTCATACCGTGATCGGTGGAACCGGTCTGGGGCAGGTGCTGTGATGCTCGATCTGGCATGGGCACCTTTCGTCGAATTCGCCTTCATGCGCCGTGCGCTGTTCGGTGGCCTCACCCTCGCGCTGAGTGTCGCGCCGTTGGGGGTATTCCTGGTGGTGCGGCGCATGAGCCTGATCGGTGACGCCATTTCCCATGGCATTTTACCGGGCGCTGCTTTGGGCTTTTGGCTGGCAGGGCTGTCCGTGGTGGCTATGACCCTGGGCGGCCTGGTGGCGGGCTTGATGGTGGCAGGCTTCTCAGCCTTGGTGAGCCGGCACACCGGCTTGCGTGAGGACGCAAGCCTGGCGGCTGTCTACCCGATTTCACTGGCCTCGGGCGTTCTGCTGCTCGGGCTGGCGGGCAAGCGCCTGGACTTGCTGGGGCTACTGTTCGGCTCGGCCCTGGCGGTCGATCAGGCGACCTTGCACACCATGGTATGGGTAGCCATCGGCAGTCTCTTGGCCTTTGCCCTGATTTACCGGGCCTTGCTGCTCGACAGCCTCGACCCGCTGTTCCTGCGCAGCGTCAGTCGCTGGGGGCCAATCGCCCATGGGGTGTTCCTCGGGTTGGTGGTCATCAACCTGGTGGTTGGTTTCCAGGCCATCGGCGCCTTGATGGTGGTTGGCCTGATGATGCTGCCAGCCATCGCCGCACGCTTCTGGAGCCAGCGCCTGCCCTGGCTGATAGCCATCTCGGCGCTGATCGGCATGGGCTCGGTCTGGCTGGGGTTGCTGTTGTCCTACTACGCCTCACTGCCCTGTGGCCCGGCGATCGTCGTCGTGGCTGGCAGTGCCTACCTGCTGTCGGTGATGGTGGGGCCGGTCAGGGGCCTGCTGCGTCGTCACTACATCCCTGTCACTCACTGAGGAGCCGCTATGCGCCCGTTGATCGTTGTGCTCATGTTGTTGCTGTCACCGTTACTGTCTGCCGCGGAACGCATCAAGGTAGTGACCAGTTTCAGTATCCTGGCCGATATCACCCGACAGATCGGGGGCGATCAGGTGCAGGTCATCAATATTGTCGGGCCCGACAGCGATGCGCATGTCTACGAAACGACGCCCGATGATGCCAGGCACGTGCTGCAGGCGCGCCTGGTGGTGGAGAACGGCCTGAACTTCGAACCCTGGCTGGACCGCCTGATCAAGACCACCGGCAGCCAGGCTCAGGTCGTCCGGGCTAGCCAGGGGATCCTCCCGCGCACCTTGGACGAGGAGGGCCAGACCATCCCCGATCCCCATGCCTGGAACAGCCTGGCCAACGCCAAGATCTACGCGGCCAATATTGCCAAGGCACTGGAAGCGGTTGACGCCGACAATGCCCAGGCCTACCGCAGCCACCTGGCTGCCTATCAGCAGCAGATCGACGCCTTGCTGGCCGAGGTGAAGAAAAGCTTCGCAGCGTTGCCGGCCAACAATCGCCGGATCGTCACCTCGCATGACGCCTTCGGTTACCTGGGGCAGGCTTACGGCATCGAGTTCCTGGCACCCCAAGGCCTTTCCACCGAACAGGAACCGACGGCCAAAGATGTCGCCAGCATCATTTCGATGATCAAGCGCGACAAGATCAAGGCCGTGTTCATCGAGAACATCAAGGATTCCAGGTTGATGCGGCAGATTGCCGACGATACCGGCGCGAAGATAGGTGGGACGCTGTATTCCGATGCACTTGCCGCCGAAGGCCCTGCCAGTACCTATCTGGGCATGTATCGGCAGAATGTACAAACCCTCATCCAGGCGTTGGCAGGCCAGTGAGACCAGCGCCTCCAGCCCTTGCCGGCTGGAGGCGGGCAAGGGTTATTTGACCACGGTTACCGGGCCGTGGTCGTCGCAGTGATCGCCATGGGGGTGGTGCAGGTGGCCATTGACTAGGTAATCGACATGGTCGCCATGGGGAACCGCCTCATGGCCGCAACCCGGACCGTGGACATGGTCGACAGCATGGCCGCCACACTGGTGGCCGGGGGTGCAGCGGTCGGGGTTCTGGCCGTTGGCTTCCAGTGTGTGTTCATCGACATGATCGCCATGCACGTGATGCAAGTGCCCATCATGCAGGTAATCGACATGCCCATCGTGTTCGATTGCCGTGTGACCGCAGCCGGGCTTGTGCTGATGGTCATGGTGCGGGTGCTGGTTGCAGGTACCCATTTCTAACGCCCTTTAACGAGTGCTGAGGCATTCAGCGTAGTTGTCGGGCGCAGCGTCGTCCAACGAGCCGGCAGGCCGTTCGCCCTCTGTCCTGGCGTGCCTGCCGTACCTCGGCCGACACGGCCGAGGTACGTTGCTGGTGTTACTCGTGGTGCGGCTCACCCAGGAACGTCAGTGAACTGAACAGACTCTGCTGGGCCACGGGGCTGCCGTCTGCCATTGGCAGGGTAGCCTGGGCCGCGATGATGTTGAGTCCTTCATTGCGTACGGTGATACGTGCCCGGCCTTGCTTGTCGGTGGTGGCGCTGACCTGGTGAGGGGCGCCCCGGTAATCGCCCTGCAGCGGGATATCAGCAGCCGGTTTGCCATCGAGCAGTACCTGCACTTCCAGCGTCTTGCCTGGCCCGACTTGCAGAGGGTCGCTCAGGGGAACGATCGCCAAACGCAGCATGTCCAGTTTCGGCAGGCGAGCACCGCTCTGGTAGATCGCCAGGCTGTATTTCAAGCTGTGGGTGGAAGCGATCGCATCCTTGACGTGGGTGCGATCCTGATTGACCCATTGCTTGTCCGGGCGCTGTGACCAAGGCCCGTTGTCCAGCAGCACAGCAAGTGCCGCAGGTGGGGTAAGTGGTTGCAGTACGGCATGATCCGCCAGGCGCTCGACCGTGACCGGGACCATGTTCCCGGTCGTGTCGAAGGCCCAGGCGCGCTTGATTTTTTCCGCCTTGTAGGCGTTATCCTCGGCGCCGTGGCCGTACACGGCCTCGATATTGCCACGTCGCTCCTCGGTCCACAGGCCGTGGGCGCCCGCGTTGACGCTGACCATCAGGGTCAACAGGGAAGCGACTTTCAACGATGGATGCATGATGGTTCCTCGGTTCAAAGGCTAAGGGTCAGGCTGACACTGAAGTTGCGTGGCTCCCCGGGCAGCACCCAAGCGCTGTTGTACGAGCGTTCGTAGTACTTGCGGTCGAACAGGTTGTTGAGGTTAAGGCCGACGGTGACCTGTTCGCTGGCCTTGTAGTGCGCCAGCAGGTCGACCGTGCTGTAGGCGTCCAGGGTGAAGTCGCTGCCGGCCTGGCCGGAGCGTTCGCCGACGTAGTTCACCGCTGCGCCCACATCCGAGCCGCGCAGGGCACCGTCCTGGAATTCGTACACGCCCATCAGGCTGCCGCTGTTCCGGGCGATGCCGAGCAAGTCGCTGCCTTTGGGCAGGGCTGCGTCGCCCTTGGTGACCTCGGCGTCGATGTAGGCGTAGGCGCCGATCACTCGCAACGCGTCGGTCAGCTGGCCGCTGAACTGCAGGTCCAGGCCTTGGCTGCGCGCTTCGCCCGCCGCCACGCTCTCGCCAAGGGCGTCGGTGGTGATGACGTTCTCCTTGTCGATATGGAACAGGGCGATGGTTGCGCCCAGGCGGCTGTCGAGGAGGTCGAGCTTGACCCCGGTCTCGTAACCCAAGCCCTTTTCAGGCTTGTACACCTGGCCCTGGGTGCCGATGGTGTTGGGTTTGAACGAAGTGGATGCGTTGGCGAACACGCCGACATGCGGGGTCAGTTGGTACAACACCCCGATGCGCGGTGTGGCAACGTCCTTTTCCTGGCTGTTGCTGAGGCCCGTGGTGCGGTTCTGCGAGGTCTGCTCGAAGTGCTCCAGGCGTACGCCCAGCAACCCGCGCAGGCGCTCGGTGAAAGCGATCTGGTCTTGCAGGTTGATCGCGTAGCTTTCAGTGTGCTCGAAGAAGTCGTTGGCACGGGTGAGGGCTGGCTTCGGCTTGCCGTATACCGGGTTGTAGATATCCAGCCCATACGCTGCGGAGGTGGCGCTTTGCGGGTACTTCTGGCTGTTGCGGTAGTTTTCGTACTCCAGCCCGGCCAGGGTCTGATGCTGCCAGCCACCCAGCTCGAACTGCCCGTGCAGCTCAGCCTGGGTGATGCTGTCGTTCCATTCGAAGTCGCGTTCGCGATAGAAGCGCGTGATGGTGGTGCCGACCAGGGCCTGGGGCTCGGAGCTGTTGCCCTTGAGCGTGCCCTGGGTGTAGTGGTTGGCCAGGCGCAGCTTCCAGTTGTCGTTGAGCACGTGTTCCAGCGCCACGTCGAGGGTCTGGTTGTCGTTGCGGATCTCGCCGTCATTCGGCTCGCCAAGGAAGGTCGAGCGCTTGACCGACCCCATTTCGCCGTTGACCGCCGGAATTCCGCGATCGAACACCGACTCGGTGCGGGAGAACTCGGTGTCGATCATCAGTCGGGTGTCGGGTGACAGTTGCCAGCTCAGGGAGGGGCTGACGATACGGCGCTCACTGCCGACATGATCGCGGAAGCTGTCGTTGTCTTCGACGGCGAGGTTGATCCGGCCCAGCAGATTCCCTTCGCTGTCCAGCGGCGAGTTGGCGTCCAGGGCGGTTCGGTAGCGGTCCCAGCTGCCTGCGCTGAGGGAGAGGGTACTGAAGGCTTCGGCCTGAGGGCGCTTGGTGACGATGTTGACCAGTCCGCCAGGGTCGCCACGGCCGTACAGGCTGGCAGCCGGGCCTTTGAGCACTTCGATGCGCTCGATGTTGGACGTGTCCGGCGAGCTGTAGCTGCCGCGGTTGATGGCGAAACCGTTCTTGTACAGCTCGCCCGTGGTGAAGCCGCGCACACTGTAGTTGAGGAAAGTCAGGCCGCCGAAGTTGTTCTGCCGCGACACGCCGCCAGCAAAGTCCAAGGCGCGGTCGATGCGGGTGGTGTTGAGGTCCTTGATCACCTGCGCGGGCACGACGTCGATACTCTGCGGCGTGTCGCGGATGTCGGTATCGGTGCGGGTGGCCGTGGCAGAGCGGTTGGCACGATAGCCTTGCACCGGCCCGTCGGCGCGCTCTTCGAGGTAGACGTCGGTGATGGAGGTTTCGTTCAGCAGCAAGGGTTGTGCCGCTGAAATCGGCTGGCCGAACAAGCCCAGCGTCAGGCCGGCCAGAAGGGGGGCACGAGGGTTCACGTAAAGTCTCCGTTTTTCACGCCATGACGTCGCATTGTTGGTATGTCCTGACTGGGCACTGCCCACGAGCTGGAAGGGGATCACCTGTTGGGTTGCGCATGTTATTAGATGTAATAACGTAACGCCAGCAGGTAATGCTCATTCACAGCCGTAAATGATTCCTGTTGAATGTGTGGTGTTATTTTGCAGGCGAGAGAACCGCCCACAGGTGCTCGATCGCCTGCCGCCGTTCAGCTGCATCCGGCGCTTCGCACTGCTGCAAAAGCAGGTCGATGGCCGATTTCAGTTCGAAGCTGCCCAAGTCCTCTCCGTCGCGGTTGCGAATGGCGATGGTTCCTTCTGCCTGTTCCTTGGCACCGGCAATCAACAGGAACGGGATACGTTGCAGGGTTTGCGCGCGCACCTTGTAGCCGATCTTCTCATTGCGTGTATCGGCCTCGACACGCAAACCGGCACCGCGCAACAGCTTCGCCACGTCTTGTGCGTAACCCGCGTATTGCTGGGTGATCGAGGACACCACGACCTGCACCGGCGACAGCCAGCCCGGCAGCTTGCCGGCATGGTGTTCGAGCAGGATGCCGGTGAAGCGCTCCAGCGAGCCGAACAGTGCGCTGTGCAGCATCACCGGGCGCTGGCGCTGACCGTCCTCGTCGACATACTCCAGGCCAAAACGCGCCGGCAGGTTCATATCCACCTGCAGGGTGCCGCATTGCCAGTCCCGGCCAATGGCATCGCGCAGCACGAACTCAAGCTTCGGCCCATAGAACGCGCCTTCACCGGGGTTGACCTGACAGGCCAGTTGCATGTGGTTCAGTGCATTGATCAGCGAGCCTTCCAGCAGGTCCCATGTGGCATCGTCGCCCATGCGGTTGTTCGGCCGTGTGGACAGCTTGATACGCACATCCTCGAAGCCGAATTGGCGATAGATGTCGAGCACCATGGCCACCACCGACTGGCATTCCTGTTCCATTTGCTGTGGGGTGCAGAAGATGTGCGCGTCGTCCTGGGTGAAATGGCGCACCCGTAACAGCCCGTGCAGCGCCCCCGAGGGTTCGTAGCGGTGCACCTTGCCGAACTCGCTCATGCGGATTGGCAGGTCCCGGTAGCTCTTCAGGCCGTGCTTGTAAAGCAGCGACCCGCCGGGGCAGTTCATGGGCTTGAGCGCCAGTGCCCGGCCATCTTCGGTTTCGGTGGTGAACATGTTGTCGCGGTAGTTGTGCCAGTGGCCGGAGATTTCCCACAGGCTGCGGTCCATCACATCCGGCGTGTTGACCTCGATGTAGCCCGCGTCGTTCTGGCGACGCCGCATGTAGGCGATCAGCGCCTGGAACACAGCCCAGCCCCGTGGATGCCAGAACACCGCACCAGGCGCATCGTCTTCGAAGTGGAACAGGTCGAGCTCGCGGCCCAGCTTGCGATGATCGCGTTTTTCCGCCTCTTCGAGGCCGCGCAGGTGCTCCGCCAACTGCCTGGCATCGGCCCAGGCGGTGCCATAGATACGTTGCAGTTGTTCGTTTCGCGCATCACCGCGCCAGTAGGCGCCGGCCAGCTTGGTGAGCTTGAATGCCTTCAGCAGGCGCGTGTTCGGCACATGCGGACCGCGGCACATGTCGACGTATTCCTGATGGAAGTACAAGCCAAGGTGTGTGGCCTGCGGTAGGTCGTCGATCAAGCGCAGCTTGTAGCTTTCGTTGCGGGCACTGAACACGTCGATGGCGTCTGCGCGGCTGAGCATGCGCTTGATCACGTCGTACTCCTGGGCGATCAGTTCGCGCATGCGGCCCTCGAACGCCTCCAGGTCGGCCGGGGTGAACGGCCTTTCATAGGCGACATCGTAATAGAAGCCATCGCGAATCACTGGCCCGATGACCATCTGCGCGGTGGGGAACAGCTGTTTCAAGGCGTGCCCAAGCAGGTGGGCACAGGAGTGGCGGATGATCTCCAGGCCTTCCTCATCCTTGGGCGTGATGATCTGCAGGCTGACATCGTGGTCGATGACCTCGCAGGCATCGACCAGACGCCCGTCGAGCTTGCCGGCAACGGTGCTGCGGGCAAGGCCAGGGCCAATGGATCGTGCGACGTCCAGGACGGTGACAGGGCTGTCGAAGTGACGCTGCGACCCGTCGAGCAAGGTCACGGAAAGGGCGGGGGGTGGGGCGTTTTCTGGCATCTTTTCAGGCTCGGAGTTCAATAGTGTGGCCGCGGGTCGGTCAACCCAGCCCAGGCAGCTCGGTCTGCAGCATGGCGGAGTGGGCTTTGAGGTGCTCGAACAAGCCAGGGTTTGCCCAGGCCTGGGTGATGGCGGGCGAGAATTCGATGGCGTGCAGGTCGATCAGGCCCATTCGCGGGTTCTGCACGTCGGCCCGGAAACACTGGGCGTAGCCGGTCTCGGTTTCATGCACGATGACCGAGTGCAAGCGTACATCCGCCTCGCCATTGCGCATTTCGGCCTTCGACAGCGCCGCATCGACCAGGCGGAAGAACAGGCGCGAGAACTGCTCGGCGCTGGGCGAAACCGGAACCAGTACCCAGCGTTCCGAATGCCTACGGACCGACGCCAGGTAGTCGGGATCATCACCGGACCACAGTGCGACGCAATGGTCGAAGGCGTCGATCAGGTCCCTGATGTCGCCCTTGAGCAGGCCGAAATCGTAGACCATCTGTCCGTTGTCCAGCGCGTCGGCGTGCAGGATCAGCTCGACCTTGTAGGAGTGCCCATGGATGGAGTGGGAACAGCGTCGGGTGCTGCAGCCTCGCACGATGTGGGCGTTCTCGAATTTGAACAGTTTACGGATCAGCATGGGTCACCTGAGTTGTCGCGGCAGCTAGTCGCTTGCTGGAGGGGGCGTAGTCTTGGCCCTTGCGCGGTATCCTCGGCGGTGTAGCCAGCCTCTTCCAGTTCGCTGCGCAGTCTGTCGGCAGTGGCAAAGTCGCGGGCCTTGCGCGCGGTCTCGCGGGCCTCAAGCAAACGGAGTAGCGCGGCTTGTGGTGGCGGCTCTTCAATGTGTGGCTGCAGTGCTCGCAGTGCTGCCAGCGGTGTTTGCTGCAACAGGCCGAGTAGTGCGGCAGACTTGACCAGCCGGGCCTTGGCCTGGGCACGGGATGTCTCATCGCTGGCATTGTCGAGCGTCTGGCGCAGCACATGCAGGCGGGCCAAGGCATCGGCGACGCTCAGGTCGTCCCTGAGGGCGTCAAGCAATTGCCCGTCCGCTGCCACATCGTCGGCGCCGGGCACGTCGTCGCAGCGCGCCAGGCTGGTGTAGAAGCGGATGAGGGTCTGCACTGCGGCGTTCAGGCGCTTGGCGTTCCAGTCCATCGGGCGCCGGTAGTGGGTGGACAGCAACGCCAGTCGAATCGCTTCGCCAGGCGCCTGGCCCAGCAGGTCGCGCACCAGGCGCACGTTGCCCAGCGACTTGGACATCTTCTGCCCATCCACGGTGACGAAGCTGTTGTGCACCCAAGTGCGGCAGTACAACGTGCCGTGGGCGCAGGTGCCTTGGGCGATCTCGTTTTCGTGGTGAGGGAAGATCAGGTCCTGGCCGCCACCATGGATGTCGATGGTATGGCCCAGGTGCTGCCCGATCATCGCCGAGCACTCCACATGCCAGCCCGGTCGGCCGCTGCCCCAGGGGCTGCTCCAGCCGGGCTGGTCGGCCGTGGACGGTTTCCACAGCACGAAGTCCAGCGGATTGCGCTTGTAAGGCGCGACCTCCACGCGGGCACCCGCTAGCATGTCCTTGGTGTTACGGCCGGAGAGCTCGCCGTAGGCTGGGTAGGACGGCACGTGGAATAGCACATGGCCTTGCTCCACATAGGCATGGCCACGTTCGATGAGGGCCTCGATCAGGGCGATGATCTGCGGTATGTGCGCGGTGACGCGAGGCTCAAGGTCGGGGGAGGCCACCCCAAGTGCGGTCATGTCCGAGTGGTAAGCATCGATGAAGCGGTCAGTGATACTGGCGATGGGAACGCCTGCCGCAGCCGCCGCGGCATTGATCTTGTCGTCTACGTCGGTAAAGTTGCGGGCATACACCAGTTCTGCGTAGTCGTGGCGCAGCAGCCTGGCCAACAGGTCGAACACCACGGCCGGGCGCGCATTACCAATGTGCGCATAGTTGTAGACCGTGGGGCCGCAGACGTACATCGTCACCTGGTCGGGCCGTGAAGTGCGCAGCACTTCCTTGCGCCGGGTCAGCGTGTTGTGCAGGTAGATCGGCTCAGTCATGCGCAGCGGCCTGCGGGGCGGACCAGGCCGAAGCATCGTGCGGGTGTAGGCTTTCCAGGTGGCGAACGTGCACTTGGCTATCGCGGTAACCGTGCAGGCTTGCCTGAATACGCCGCGCAGCGTCTTCGACGAACATCAGGTTCTGCCCGTTGAGTGCTGCGAAAGCCTGTTCGTCAGCCCGTTTTACGGCGGTCTGAACCGGCGTGCGCAAGGCGCCTTCGACGTGGTCGATCAGGGCCAGCAACCCGAGATCCGGGGCATCGGCAGGTACCGTGACGCGCACTCGAGCTTCGCTGCGTTGGCTATGTGGTGTGGCCAGCGACGCGTTGCTGCGCAGCCACTGCGCGACGGCGCTGGCTTCGAGCAGTGGCTGGTCCTTGAAGGTTCGCAGGAAGCCGTCCTCAATCAACTGCCGGGAGAGAGCGGCCGAGCACGGGCAGGTCGAGGAGTAGCCGATCCTGGCCTCGATACTCAGGTTCAGCGCCCCGCCGACCTTCGTCGCGAGCACGTGAACCGGGTACGACTTCCAGCCAGAGAGGCCCTCGGTCACCAGTGCAGGGCGGCGAACCAGCAAGTCGAAATCCAGGCGCAACCTGGCATTGCGGCTTTCGCAATCCTGATGGCTGTCGATCATCTCCTGCAACAGCGCAAAGAGGCTTGCCGGCGACACCGCCGCAGCCTGCCCCCAGGCGTCCAGCAGGCGATACAGCCTGGACATGTGAATGCCTTTGACATGCGGTGCCGGCAGGTCGACCTGGACATCCGCCCGGGCGTGCAGCTCACGCTGGTAGGTCGGTTCTTGGATCCTTACCGGCAGGTCGATACCCTGCATGCCGACCCATTGCAGCGGGCTGAGGCTGGGGGCCAGGTCGGTGACGGAAACGTCGGGTAATGCTGAGCTCATCATGTATATCCAGTGGTGGGAGCCTTGCACGTGGCAGCAAGGCGTTTGAATCAGTTCCAGCCGGGGAAGGGGTTGGTCAGCTTCATCCAGCCTTCCGGTCCCTGGGCCATTTCCTCATCGGTCAGCAGGCAGGCATCGAAACGCGCCCGCAGCGCTGCCTCGTCCATTTCCATACCGATCAGCACCAGTTCCTGGCGGGCATCGCCAACGTCCTCGTGCCATTTCGACCTGATGTGCAGGACCGATTCGCTGTCGGTCGGCCAATGTTCCTCGGGAACGGCCGCCCACCAATAGCCTGCCGGGCCATGGCGCGCGACGGCCCCGGCCTGGGACCAGTTGCCGGCCATGGACGGCTCGCAGGCGAGCCAGAAGTAACCCTTGGAGCGCACCACCCCAGGCCATTCGCTTTCCACCAGCGCATGGAAGCGGTCAGGGTGGAAAGGTCGGCGGGCACGGTAGACGAAGCTGGCGATGCCATATTCTTCCGTTTCGGGTGTGTGGGTGCCGCGCATTTCCTGTAGCCAGCCAGGCGCTCGTGAGGCCTCGTCGAAGTCGAACAGGCCGGTGTCCAGCACGCGATCAAGCGCGACCTTGCCGAACTCGGCGATTTCGACTTTCGCCCTTGGATTGAGGGTATTGAGGATGGCCATCAGGCGATCGCGCTCTTCGCCACTGATCAGGTCGGTCTTGTTCAGTACGATGACGTCGCAGAACTCGATTTGCTCGATCAGCAGGTCGACCACGGTGCGCACGTCTTCCTCGCCCAGCGATTCACCGCGTGCCTGCAGGCTGTCGCGCGAGCTGTAGTCGCGCAGGAAATTGAAGGCATCGACCACGGTGACCATGGTGTCGAGGCGTGCCACTTCGCTGAGGCTGCGGCCATCCTCGCCTTCGAAGGTGAAGGTTTCCGCCACCGGCAGTGGCTCGGAGATGCCCGTCGATTCGATGACCAATTGGTCGAAGCGACCCTCTTTGGCTAGACGGTCCACTTCGAGCAGGAGGTCTTCGCGCAAGGTGCAGCAAATGCAGCCATTGCTCATCTCCACCAGCTTTTCGTCGGTGCGTGACAGCTCGGCGCCACCCTCGCGTATCAGCGCGGCATCGATGTTCACGTCGCTCATGTCGTTGACGATCACCGCGACTCGCCGGCCTTCGCGGTTGTTCAGAATATGGTTGAGCAGGGTAGTCTTGCCGGCTCCGAGGAAGCCGGAAAGTACAGTGACGGGCAGCCGCGCGGCTTCGTTGGTATGGGGGACAGGGGTGCTCATCGGGAGGCCTCATGATAAAGGGTGGTGCGCATGCGTGCGGCTCTGCTCAGTCCTCGCCTGCATCACGGCGAGTACAGGCGGCGCATTTACCGTGCAGCTCGATGACCGAGCTGCACAGCGAAAACACGTTCTGTTTCATCCAGTGCCCCAAGGCCTGGTTCAGGTGCGGTACGTTGAACTCATCGACATGGCCGCAGCTGTCGCAGATGGCGAACGCTCTGAAACCTGCTTCGCACTGGCTTGGGCAGGTGCAGCTGACATAAGCGTTCAAAGACTCCAGCCGATGAATCAACCCTTGCTCGGCCAGGTGGCCCAGCGCGCGGTAGATCTGCGTCGGCGCCCTGACACCTTCATTGCGCAGGCTGTCCAGAATGGCGTACGCACTGAGCGGCTTGTCGGCTTGCTGAAGCGCCGTCAGGACACGTTGCTGATTGCTGGTCAGTTGCATGCAGGTCTCCTTCCGTTGGCGGGCAGTCTTCATTTTTTCTGGATTTAGGATGTTATAAAGTAACAATAATAAAATGGCTAGCGAAATTGCCCGAGGCTTCGCTGGTTCGCTGGTTCGCTGGTTCGCTGGTTCGCAGGTCAATGGGAGTACATATGGATCGTCGCCGAGCGCTGAAATTACTGCTTGCATGCCTGGCATTGCCGCTGCCTCTTGCGGCGCAAGCCGGGCAGGCGATTAAACGGGTTTGGGTGAGCCGGTCGGGCAGCGTCACCAAGGTGTCGCTGGAGCTGACCGGGCCGGTGGCGGCGAAGCATTTCAGCCTCGCGGCACCACCGCGGTTGGTTCTTGATCTTCCTCAGGCCAGTCTGCAGGCGTCACTGAACGACCTTGCCCTGGACGGCACTGCTGTCACAGCCGTGCGCAGTGGCATCACCGCGTCCGGTGACTTGCGTATCGTGCTGGACCTGGCCGACTCGGCAGTACGCGGCGAAGTCCGCTTGCTCAACACCGGGAGGCATGGCCTGGAGTTGGTACTCACTGGGCCACCGGTGGGCGTTGCGCCGGAAGTTGCCAAGCCCTTGGCGCGACAGCGCGACCTGTTGATCGTGGTAGATGCCGGGCATGGCGGCAAAGATCCCGGTGCAGTCGGGGCCAAGGGCGAGCAGGAAAAGCGCGTTGCGTTACAGATCGCCAAGTTGCTGGCCAAGCGCATCAATGCACAGAAAGGCTACAAGGCACGCTTGGTACGCAGTGACGATGTCTTCATTCCGCTGCGCAAGCGCGCCGAACTCGGTCAGCGGCTGAACGCGGACTTGTTCGTTTCGGTGCATGCCGATGCTGCACCGCGACTCACGGCGTCGGGGGCATCGGTGTTCGCCTTGTCGCACGGGGGCGCGACGTCGTCGATGGCGCGCTGGATGGCGCAGCGGGAAAATGATGCAGACAGGGGCGGCGGGGGATTGCCGATCAAGCTGCGTGAGCGCGACCCCATGGTCGCCGGCGTGCTGCTGGACATGTCGATGAACTCGACGATCGCCACCAGCCTGGATCTCGGGCATCAGGTGCTCTCGCAGCTTGGGGAGGTCTCGGGCCTGCATCAAGCGCGGGTGGAACAGGCAGGTTTCGCCGTGCTCAAGTCGGCGGCAGTACCCTCGATCCTGGTCGAGACCGGTTTCATTTCCAATGCCGGAGATTGCCGGCGGTTGCATGATGCCCGTCATCAGCGCAAGGTCGCGGAGGCGATATTCGCCGGGCTGGACAGCTACTTCCGCCAGAAACCACCGGCTGGCAGCCTGATCGCGGCCAGGGAGCAGGCGTGATCCACGCTGCGTGTCCTTCAATGGCTCAGGCATCATTGTGCGCGGGATCGCTCCCGGTAGCGCCGTGGGGTGAGCTTGAGGTTGCGCTGGAACACCCGGCGCATCTGCTCTTCCGAGCCGAAACCGCATTGGTCGGCAATGCGCTTGAGTGCAGTGTCCTCGTCCACCAGTAACCGCCTTGCCTTCTCCATCCGTGCGCGCTCAATGAATGCCAAGGGTGAGCAGCCCGATTCCTTGTGGAACAACCGGCGCAAGTTCCGACTGCTCATGTTCGCGCGTTCGGCGAGCACCTCCAGGCTCAGCGGGCGATCAAGATTTTGCAGGATCCATAAGCGTAGGCGCCTGACCGCGGAGTGCGGGGTCATCTGGCTGTCCAGGTGCTGGCTGAACTGCGACTGGCCACCCGGGCGCTTCAGGAACACCACCAGCTCGCGGGCAATCTGCAGGGCTATTTCCTGGCCGAGGTCTTGTTCGACCAAGGCCAGGCTCAGGTCGATGGCAGCTGAAACGCCAGCACACGTCCATATGCGCCCTTGCTCGATGAAGATGGCATCGGCATTGACATTGACCGCGGGGTAATCATTGGCCAGCTTACTGGCGACGCTCCAGTGGGTGGTGACATTCAGGCCGTCTATGACCCCCGCTTGGGCAAGGAAAAATGCCCCCGAGCAAACACCTACCAGCCGATCGATGCGAGATGCGGCTTGCCTGCACCAGTCGACGATCAGCCGCTGCTCGGCGATCGCCGCGCCAATGTCACGCGCGCCGACAATCAACGCGGTATGAGGACGTGGACTCGTACGGAGGTCGTCGGCTTCCAGGGAGATCAAGGTGTCCGAACCTACCAAGCCGGGTTGTGGTGCCACCAGATGCAGGCTGTAGGTCGGAGGCAACCCTTCGGCCGTCTGACGTTTGTTGGCGTAGTCGAAAACGGTGAGGGCACCTACAGCCTCGATTGATTTGAAACCGGGGTAGATGACTATGTGCACCCTGCGTTCAGAAGTGGCTTCGTCAAACATTCGCAATCGAACTCCTTGGGCGCTTGCGGACAGATTTCGTACGGATCAGGCCACTTTCGGCCGCGTGGTCTGGCGCACGGAATCGCGCAGGTTAATGTTCTTGAGCGTTATAACATTACATGGAGAGACACATGAAAACACGCGCAGCTATCGCCTGGGGGCCCAATCAACCTCTTGAGTTCGAAGAGATCGACTTGCAGGGGCCGAAAGAGGGCGAGGTGCTGGTTCGCATCGTCACCACGAGCCTTTGCCACACCGATGTATTCACCCTGTCCGGTCGGGACCCGGAAGGGAAGTTCCCGTGCATTCTGGGGCATGAAGGCGTCGGTATCGTCGAGGACGTGGGGCGGGGTGTCACCACTGTCAAGCCGGGCGATCACGTGATCCCGCTGTATACGCCGGAGGATCCGAACTGCCCGTTCATCAAGTCCGGCAAGACCAACCTTTGCCAGACCATCCGCAAAACCCAGGGGGAAGGGCTGATGCCCGATGGCACCAGCCGTTTCTCCTACAAAGGCCGCACGATCTTTCATTACATGGGCACTTCCACATTCAGCGAATACACGGTCCTGCCGGAAATCGCCGTGGCCAAGATCGACCCTGCGGCACCACTGGCCAAGGCCTCGATCATGGGCTGTGCGATTCCTACCGGGATCGGTGCGGTGCGCAATACCGCCAAGGTGCGGCCCGGTGACACAGTCGCGGTATTCGGGCTGGGCGCCGTCGGCATGGCGGTCATTCAGGGCGCGGTATTACAGGGGGCGGGGCGGATCATCGGGATCGATGTCAACCCTAACAAATTTCCGTTGGCCCTCTCGCTGGGAGCGACCGAATGCGTTAACCCGAGGGATTTTCGCGAGCCGCTGCAGAACGTGATCATCGACATGACCAACGGCGGTGTGGACTTTTCGTTCGAATGTGTCGGTAATGTGGAGTTGATGCGTGCAGCCCTTGAGTGCTGCCACAAAGGGTGGGGTGAAAGCATCATCATCGGCGTGGCAGGGGCCGGGGAGGAGATTGCCACGCGCCCCTTCCAGCTGGTTACCGGACGCGTCTGGAAAGGCAGCGCGTTCGGCGGGGTGCTGGGGCGTTCCGAGCTGCCGGGGATGGTGGACGAGTGGCTGCGCGGGGAAATCAACGTCGACCCCTACATCACTCATAACATGGATCACGAATCGTTGAATCATGCGTTCGATCTACTCAAGCGCGGCGAAGCGATTCGCTCAGTCATTCATTATCGGGAGCGCGAGACTCTCAGTCATGATTTGCCTGGCGTGATTCTTGACCGTGCCGGGCGCGTGATTGCCAAGCCAGGACCCGAGCGCTCGGCGCCCAACCTTTTGACATGAAACTCTGAAAGGGCGGACGCATTCACACCATCGATGTGAATGCGTCCGCCAAGGCCGTTCAACCCCGTTTCAGCTGCGTGGCGGCCTCCAGAGCGAAGTAAGTCAGGATGCCGTTGCACCCCGCACGTTTGAACGCCATCAACGCCTCCAGGATGACCGTGTCCGGATCCAGCCAGCCCTGATTGATCGCTGCCTTGAGCATCGAGTATTCACCGCTGACCTGGTAGGCGAATGTCGGCACGGCAAAGGTCGCCTTGACCCTTTGAATGATGTCCAGATAGGGCATGCCGGGCTTGACCATCACCATGTCGGCGCCTTCTTGCAGGTCCAGCGCTACTTCGCGCAGGGCTTCGTCGCTGTTGGCCGGGTCCATCTGGTACGTGCGCTTGTCGCCTTTGAGCGCGGCCGCCGAACCCAGCGCGTCGCGGAACGGGCCGTAGAAGCCGGACGCGTACTTGGCGGCGTAGGACATCAGACGCACATCGCTGAACCCGGCCAGGTCCAGCGCGGACCTGAGCGCGCCGATGCGCCCGTCCATCATGTCCGAAGGTGCCAAGGTGTCGATGCCGGCCTGGGCCTGGACCACGGCTTGGGCTGCCAGTACCTGCAAGGTCTCGTCATTGGCCACGCGGCCTTGGCGCAGCACGCCGTCGTGGCCATGGTCGGTGTAGGGGTCCAGTGCGACGTCGCCGATCAAGCCAAGGTTGGGGAACGTGGCCTTGAGCAACCTGGCGGCGCGGCAGATCAGGTTGTCCGCGTCGAGGGCGTGGGTGCCCTCACTGTCTTTGCGCTGCACTGGAGTGGCGGGAAACAGGGCAATGGCCGGAATGCCCAGTTCGACCGCTCGGCCTACGTGATCCGGCAGTTCGGCCAGGCTGACGCGTACCTGACCCGGCATGGCGGTGATCGCCTCGCGTGTACCTGAGCCTTCCTTGAGAAAAACCGGCCAGATCAGGTCATCGCGAGACAGGCTGTTTTCAGCGACCAGACGCCGCGTCCATTCGTCAGCGCGATTACGGCGCAAACGCGTGGCCGGGAACGCGCCCGTTGAGCTCGCGAAGTGGGTCATACCTCTCATGCCTCGATGGAGGAATGGTGGCCAGTGATCAACCACTGCTGGTCGATCCGCTCGAAGGTGAACAGGAAGCGCGCTGGCACTACCCGCTGCTCGCCGTCGTCACGAAAGACGAAGGTGTACTGGCCTCCAACGACCACGGTGCCAAGCTTGCGGCTGACGCGCTTCTTGAACAACTGGATGTCACAGACCAGCCCGTCGTTAGCGAGGAAATTCTCGAAATAGTTGCGACGGCTGTCGTCGCAGTCACGCACTTGGTTGGACAGGGTCGGAACCAGGATCGCATCAGGTGCGTACAACGCCAGCACCTGATCCACATCACGTGTGGCCACGGTCGCGGCCCAACGGTAGAGCGCTGCTTTGGCACCTGCCAGGCATGCCAGTTCGGTGTCGGCGTAGGTTTCGGTGGAAGGGGCGGGGCGTGTTTCAGTCATGGCGTTGTACCTGCGCAAGTCGAAAAGATGAACAGTAGGGGCGTAATCTGCTAAGTTAAAAGTGTTATAACATAACATTTAAGGCAGGTTGCAAATCATGTTCCTTACCCTTGAGCAGGCAGCAGCGGATAGCCGCTTTGCCTTGACCGATGTGCTTCGCCACATACCCTGGAGCCCCCAGGGGCTGATCCCCGCCATCACTCAGCAGCATGACAGCGGCGAGGTGCTGATGCTGGCCTGGATGAATGAAGAGGCGTTGCTGGAAACCCTCGAGACACGGCGGGCCTGCTACTGGTCGCGTAGCCGTGCGCGTTTGTGGCGCAAAGGCGAAACCTCGGGGCATGTTCAGCATGTCCATGACGTACGGCTGGACTGCGATGGCGACGCGCTGTTGGTGTTGGTAGATCAGCAGGGGGCCGCCTGTCACACAGGGCGTCGCAGCTGTTTCTACAACGCGATCCAGGGTGATCACGTGGTGGTGACGGGCAACCCCGCCGAGGTGGGCGCATGAGTCAAGTCATCATTCGCAACGCCCGCCTGGTCAATGAAGGTGCCATACAGGAGGCCGATGTACTGGTCGCCCATGGCCGTATCGAGAAAATCGGCCGCAGCATCGCGGGCGTCAATGCGCCGCTCGAAATCGACGCCCGGGGCCAATGGTTGCTCCCCGGCATGATCGACGACCAGGTTCATTTTCGTGAGCCTGGCGCTGCGCACAAGGGCACCATGGCCAGTGAGTCGCGCGCAGCAGTGGCGGGTGGTATCACCAGCTTCATGGACATGCCCAACACCAACCCGGCCACGCTGGATCTTGCCGCCCTGCACGACAAGAAAGCCCGCGCCGCCGCCACCTCGGTTGCCAACTACGGTTTTCATTTCGGCGTGAGCAAGGAAAATCTCGATACCGTGGCGGCCCTCGACCCACGTGAAGTGGCGGGGGTTAAGGTGTTCATGGGCGCCTCCACCGGCGACATGCTGGTGGACGACCCCAGGGTGCTGGAGCGGCTGTTCGCCAGCGTGCCGACCATCCTCCTGGCGCACTGCGAGCACACCCCGTCGATCCTGGCCAACGAAGCGCGCATACGTGAGCGCTACGGCGATTTCATTCCGCCGGCCATGCACCCGATCATTCGGGATGCCGATGCCTGCCTGCGCTCTTCGAGCCTGGCGGTACAGCTTGCCAAGCAGTTCGGCACACGGTTGCATGTGCTGCACTTGACCACCGCCCAAGAGCTGAAGTTGTTCCAGCCTGGGCCTTTGCAGGGCAAGCAGATCACGGCCGAAGTGTGCGCTCACCATCTGCTGTTCGATGACCGTGACTATGCCCGCTTGGGCCACCTGATCAAATGCAACCCTGCCATCAAAACCCGGGAAGACCGGGACGCGCTGCGTCAGGCTCTGCTGTGCGACCGCATCGACGTCATCGGTACCGATCACGCACCCCACACCTTGGCGGAAAAACAACGCCCTTATGCCTCGGCGCCATCAGGTTTGCCGTTGGTACAGCATGCACTTCCGGCGCTCTTCGAGCTGGTGGAGGAGGGCGTGCTGACAGTTGCCCAACTGGTGCGCAAGACCAGCCACGCCGTCGCGGATCTGTTCGCCATTTCGGAACGCGGTTACCTGCGTGAGGGCTACTGGGCGGACATGACGCTGATCGAGCGTCTGCCCGAGCCCCGCGCTGTCAGCCTCGACCCGGTTTTGGCGCACTGTCAGTGGACGCCGTTCGTGCACCATCGTTTTCATCACCGAGTGGCCACGACACTGGTCTCCGGGCAACTGGCCTGGCATGAAGGCCGGCTGGTCGAGGGCTGCCAAGGCTTGCCGCTGGCGTTCAACGCACGACGCGGTTGACCGCCATTTCCTTTCATTGACCTGAGCGCACCTGCAATGACCGAACAAGAGCTACTATCCCAACCGGAAGACGCCTACATGGACGCTGCCCAGCAAAGGTTCTTCCGTGAGCTGCTGCTTGCCCAGCGCAATGAGCTTCAGCAACGCATAGCTGAAGAATTCGAAGCGATCCGCGACTTCGAGCCCACCAGTGATCCCTCCGATATCGGTACGGCGGAGGAGCATCGTCAATGGCAATTGAGGCTGCTGGAGCGGGAGAAAAAACTGCTGGACAAGATCGACGAGGCCCTGGAACGCGTTGCCCGTGGCGAGTATGGCTGGTGCAAGGAAACTGGTGAACCGATTGGTCTCAAGCGGTTGCTGCTCAGGCCAACCGCCACCCTGTGCGTGGAGGCCAAAGAACGCCAGGAACGCAATGAGCGGCACATGCGTGACGATTGAGGGTGTCATTCACCATCATAGGCTTTATCAGCACGTAGCCACGGTAGATGCCTCCGGTATGCTCGCGTTCGAGGTAACCGTTGTTTTGCCCATTCGCCCTGGGGCCTGCGTATCACGCTGAACACAAGTTTTTATCCCGATGCCTAATGGGAGGGGGCGCCCTGTCCCAGGAGCGACTCAATAGCTCAGCCGTTATCAGCCGCGCCGGTCCTGGTGCTGGACGAACAGATTTTTTACATCTGTTGTTATAACGTTACCGAATATGTCGCAAATGGACGATAACGCCTTCGGGAGCCGATTCGCGACGCCTGGTATTGCTGGAGTCTTATGATGGTCGATCTAGAAACCGAGGCCACCGACCTCGATGGGCTTCCCCGTTTTCAGCGCTCAAAAGTTCACACGCGCAGGCTAGTGCTTTTGACGTACGTGGCGCTAGCAATCGCCACGCTGCTATTGACACTGCAAGGATTGGTCGGGGTGTTCAGCCCTGACTCCTACTGGTTCGTCCTCTTGGCGGTCAATGGCTCGGCGCTGTTCCTGCTGGCGGCGACAGCGCAGTCGGCTTGGCGGGTGGCCAGTTGGCGTACGACCGCGCTGGGGCAGGTCCCCACTCCGCTGGTGTTCTGGCGGGGTGACGCAAAGGAATCAGTCGAGTCCGCAGCGCTCAGCCGTTTTGAACGCTGGTGCTGGCAGGTCGGCGAAACATGCCGGCGGCAACTTCACAAGCTGGGCGCTGAGACGCCCTGGCTTGTTGGCTTGGCAGTGCTGGCGCTGCTGTTGGTCAAAGGCGCTTGGCGCTTTGACTTGCCTGTACCGCTGCCTGCCGGCCAGGTGACCTGGGTTGCCATCGGAATACTGGCTGTGTTCGCGTTCTGCCTGGTAGTGGTGGAGCGCCACTTGATGGCGGAAAGCGAAGCGACATGGCCTGAGGCCAGGGCGCTTGCGGCTGTGTTGCGCCTGGTCATCGCAGTGCACGTGTTGTCCATTGGCTGCCTGGTGTGCGTAAACGGCGCACGACTGTGGCCGGCACGATTGGCAGTATTGATCGGTGTGCTACCTGGGTTGGCAGCGCTCGAGCTGCTCGTGCGAGCAGTTTTGGCGATATTCCGCCCCCCACGACCTCGCGAGGAGCCTGCGCTCGTGGCTCGTAGCCTGATCGGCGACCTGCTGCAATGGCCACCCCGGCCGATGACAATGCTGCAGAACGAATTGCACCAGCGTCTAGGCATCGACTTGCGCCAGGTATGGGCCTTCGCCTTCATGCGTCGGGCGTTCCTCCCGGTGGCGGCATCGGTGGCGCTGGTCGGTTGGTTGCTGACTGGCATCGTCGAAGTGCCCATGAACAATCGCGGCGTATACGAGCGCTTTGGCAAGCCCGTCGCTGTATATCAACCGGGCTTGCACATCGGGCTGCCTTGGCCTTTTGGCAAGGTGCTGAGTGTAGACAACAGCATCGTCCATGAGTTGGCTACCTCTGGTGCAGATGACGCGGCAGATCCACTGACCGCTGCCGAAAGCGCGGCCCCGGCAACGGCTAATCGGCTCTGGGATGCGACTCACCTAAGCGAGAATTCGCAGGTGATAGCCGGTGCCGACGGTGGGCGACAGGGCTTCCAGATCGTAAACATGGACGTGCGATTCATCTACCGTATCGGCATGAGTGACGCGGCAGCGCTAGCGGCCACCTACCAGAGCACTGATATTGCACAGCTGCTGCGCAGCGTTGCCAACCGCGTGCTGGTCCACGATTTCGCTGGACGATCGCTGGACGGCTTGTTAGGCACCGAGCGTGAAACACTGGGTCGCGACATCGGGCGTGCGGTGCAGGCAGACCTGGACCGCATGAACAGTGGCGTAGAGCTGTTGGCAACGTCGGTGGAGGCGATTCATCCGCCGGCGGGCGCGGCCAATGCCTACCATGCCGTGCAGGCGGCGCAAATCACCGCACAGGCGCTCGTTGCGCGCGACCGCGGGCAGGCCGCACAGAAGCTCAACCAGGCGCGTCTCAACGCCACCTCGCTGGCCCACAAGGCCACCGCTGACGCCCATGAAGTGCAGACCAAGGCGAGTACCGCCGCGCTGCGATTCGAAGCCGAACGCACTGCCTGGCAGCATGCTGGCCAGGCTTTCATCCTCGAACAGTATCTGGAGCGCTTGTCCCAAGGCATGGATGGGGCGAGCAGCCTGATCATCGACCACCGCCTGGCGGCACACCAGGCACCGACGCTGGACCTGCGCAGCTATGCAGTGCCCGTCGATCCCTTGCAGCCAAAACCCGCATCTGCACGCCCCCAGGAGCGTAAAAATTGAGCGCCCATACTACACACGACCATCACCACAGCCACGATCATGATGATGGCCATGACCATCATCATGATGACAGTCACGCGCATGCCCGTCCGGCCTGGCTACGCATTGGCATGGCGCTGCTGCTGGTCTTGGTGATGGGCGCGACGGCGTGTTTCGTGCAGGTTCGAGTCGGTGAGGCAACCGTGATCACGCGCTTCGGCAACCCGTCGCGAGTGCTGACCGAGCCTGGGTTGGCGTGGCGTTGGCCGGTGCCCTTCGAGGCAGCAGTCCCGGTCGACCTGCGCCTGCGCACAACCTCCAGTGGTCTGCAGGATGTGGGTACGCGCGATGGTTTGCGCATCATCGTGCAGGCCTATATTGCATGGCAGGTGGCGCCAGACCCACAGAGCATCCAGTTGTTCATGCGGGCGGTGCAGAATCAACCAGACGAGGCTGCGCGGCAGATCCGCACCCTGGTCGGCTCGGCGCTCGAAACCACCGCCAGTGGTTTCGAGCTGGCGGACTTGGTCAACGTCGATGCCAGCAGGGTGCGCATCGATGCATTCGAACAGCGCCTGCGTGAGCAGATCGAGCAACAACTGATCAACACCTATGGGGTGCAGGTGGTGCAAGTGGGCATGGAGCGCCTGACCTTGCCCAAGGTCACCCTCGACGCCACCGTTGACCGAATGCGTGCCGAACGCGAGACCATTGCCACCGAGCGCACTGCCGAAGGGAAGCGCAAGGCTGCCGAGATCCAGTCGGCCGCCGAGCGCGATGCCCGAATCCTGGAAGCCGACGCCACCGTCAAGGCTGCCCAGATCCAGGCCCAGTCCCAGGTGCAGGCGGCGGAAATCTATGGCAAGGCGTACGCCGGGGCACCGGAGCTCTACACCTTGCTGCGCTCGCTGGATACCCTTGGATCGGTCATCAACCCGAGTACTCGATTGGTATTGCGAACCGATGCCGCGCCGTTCCGCGCCCTGGTGGAAGTGCCTACGCTACCTGCTGGAGCCAACCATGACCATCAGTGAGCATCTGACGTCCCGGTTGCCGGATGGCCCTTGGCTGCAGACAGGACGCATCGGCTTTCTGGCGTTGTACGTCGTGACGCTGATGGCGGCAGTGGGCTGGCTGTTCGAAAATGTCCGCCAGGTGGGGCCTGAGAGCCGCGCGGTGGTGCTGCGCCTGGGGGCCGAAGACCGCATTCAGAATGCTGGCTTGCTGCTCGCTTGGCCGCAACCTTTCGAGCAAGTCGTGATACTGCCCTCGGCAGGACGGATTACTGAACGTCGGGTTGAAGTGCTGCTGCGCTCAGAGCTTGCGCGAAAATCGGACAAGGACGGCACGCTGGCCAGCGATGCCACCGCTGGCTCTGGCTATTTGTTGACGGGCGACGCTGGAGCCGTACAACTGGATGTCCGGGTGTTTTATACCGTCACCGGCCCCTACGCCTTCGCTCGTCAGGGGCAACACGTCGAACCCGCCCTGGACCGCCTGGTAGAGCGAAACGCGGTGCAGATCTGCGCCTCGCGTGACATGGATGCCATCCTGGTCGCGCGTCCTGAGCTGGTCGGCGGGGACGCCCGGTTGGCTGAGCTCCGTGCGCAATTGCGCGGCGACCTTCAGCAAGGCATCAACAATAGCCTTGCACATCTGCGAGCGGCTGGAGCGGACCTTGGGATCAAGGTGGTACGAGTCGACATTCAGTCTTCTCTGCCTTGGTCAGCCGTCGGCGCATTCAACGCAGTGCTCACCGCGAGTCAGCAGGCCGAGCAGGCTGTGGCAAAAGCCCGTAACGATGCTGCTCGCCAACTGCAACAGGCCACCCAAGCTGCAGACCGCACAGTACAAGTGGCACAAGCTGAAGCGCGCGAGCGGCTATCCCAGGCCCAGGCCGGGACCGCCACCATCGTTGGTCTGACGCATCAGCAGGATCCACAGCTATTGCAGCGCCTTTACCGTGAGCGGGTACCGGCGATCCTCGCCCGCGCAGGGTCGGTCACCACCGTCGACAACGATGACGCCGGACACATGATTCTGCAGGGGCCCAAGCCATGAAAGCAGTGCCTTTGCTCGATGTCGGCCGGCCTGCTTCGACCTATTTTCATTCCTGGAGCTGCTCGCGATGAGTACTCATCACTGCCATGGCCACCATCACCACGCCTATTCGCACCTTACGTCTGGCTTGTTATCCCAAGCCGAACGGCGTGCTGCCGCACGACAGCTGGTCCTGGCGATGCTGGCATTGGGGTTGTTGGTGCTGGGGCTCGTCTGGCGCTGGCTGGCGCCGACCCAAGAGGGGGTCAGTCAGTTGCTGCTGGGCGTCGCCTCCTTGCTCGTGGCTATCCCAGTGTTACGTTCGGCGTGGTACAGCCTGTTGCAACCTAGTCTTCACGGCATCACCGATCAGCTCATCGGCTTAGCCATGTTGGGCGCCTGGGCAACGGGTGACCTCGCGACAGCGGCACTGTTACCGATCATCATGATTTTCGGTCATGTGCTGGAGGAGCGTAGCGTGCTCGGCTCGCAAGAAGCGATTGCGGCACTTGGGCAGCTGACCCGTAGTCGAGCACGTCTTATCAATGCCGATGGGCAGGTTCATGAGGTCGATAACGCAAGCCTCAACCCTGGCGACCAAGTCGAAGTCCGTGCCGGTGACCGTGTACCAGCCGATGGACGCATTCTCGAAGGCCAGGCCAGCCTGGATACCGCGCCCATCACGGGGGAGTCCATTCCCCAGGAAGTGACGACCGGGATGGATATCCATGGAGGGTCGATCAATCTGGATGGCTTGCTGCGGGTGGAAATTACGCGTGTCGGCGATGATTCTACCTTGGGCAAAGTCATCGCCCTGATGCAGCGCGCCGAACAAGCCAAGCCGCCCATCACGCGCTTGCTCGAACGACACGCCGGGCGTTATCTGGTACTGGTGCTACTGATTGCCGCCGCGACCTGGTTCGTTACCAAGGATGCCCAGGCCATGTTGGCCGTTCTGGTCGCCGCCTGTCCGTGTGCATTGGTTCTGTCGGCACCGGCGACAGCGGTGGCAGGCATTGCCGTCGCCGCCCGGCACGGTATCCTGATTCGAGGGTCTGCCTTCCTCGAGGAACTCGCCGACTTGTCTTCGCTGGTGATCGACAAGACCGGCACACTGACCTACGGCAACCTGCGTCTGCGCAGCGTGGTTGGCCTATCGAGTACGTTGTCGCAGGCCGAAATCATCAACCTCGCCGCAAGTCTCGGTGCGGCCAGTAGCCATCCGGTCAGCCGTGCTCTGGCGGCATTGGTACCGCATGACCACCATTTGCCGCTACTGGATGTCCATGAACGCCAAGGCTTTGGCGTTGTGGCGCACACAGCCGAGGGAAAAGCTGCGTTGGGGCGACCGGAGCTTTTCGATGAATTGGGCATGACGGTGCCTCCAGTTCCTGAACATGATGGCCCAATCGCGGGCTTGGCGCAGAATGGGCAATTTCTGGGTTGGCTGTTGCTGGCCGACAACGTGCGCGCAGAGTCTGCCGAGGCCATGCAGCAATTGCGTGAACTAGGCCTGGAGCGTCAGTTGCTGCTGAGCGGTGATCGCACCCGTGTGGCTGAATCCATCGCTGCACAGGTCGGTATCACTCGCGTGGTGTCCGAAGCATTGCCAGAAGAGAAGTTGCGCCAGGTCAACCATGAGCTTCAGGTTGGCTTCCGCCCCTTGGTGGTGGGTGATGGCATCAATGATGCGCTGGCGCTCAAGGCGGGTGTCGTGGGGGTGGCGATGGGGGCGGGCGGTGCTGATATCGCGCTGGCCGCAGCGGATATCGTGCTGATCAACGGTGATCTGAGGCGCTTGGGCACCTGCATCCGTCTCAGCCGTCTTTGCCGTCGCACGCTCCAGGTGAACGTGCTGATCGGCTTGGGCTGGACCTTGGCTATCGTGGGGGCAGCAGCTTTCGGTTTATTGGGAGCGGCGGGGGCGATGGTCGCAGCGCTGTTGCACAATTTCAGTACATTGCTGGTGCTCAGCAACTCCGGGCGCTTGTTACGTTATGACGAACGGGATGTGGAGAAGAGGGAAATGTCAGTATATCGTGCTGGCATCCAACGCTGACGCCTATAACGCGGGCATGCAGGTGGGGGCTCCCCCCGCCTGTCACAGCGCCGGCAACGATAGGCATCGCTTACAAAGCAGCACGAAAATATCAACCCGGCGAGCCGAGGACATCACCATGGCGGTGGACTAGTCGGCCAAGAAAGTCCTGAGCGCCTCATGCGACATGGGTCTCGCAAAGTAATAGCCTTGGAGAATATCGCAGCGCCCCCTTTCCAGGAAGTTCACCTGAGGCGCAGTTTCCACACCTTCAGCGACCACTGACAGGCTGAGATGATGGGCCATCGAAATGATGCCTTGAGTGATTGCTGCATCGTGTGGGTTCGTCGAGATGTCCTGGACAAAGGAGCGGTCAATCTTGATTTTGTCTATTGGCAAGCACTTGAGATAACTCAGGCTGGAGAACCCCGTACCGAAATCATCCAGCGCAATGCGTACACCCAAGTCTTTGAGGCGGTGCAAGGTTGCGATTGCTTGTTCAACGTTATGCAGCAAGAGTGACTCGGTTATCTCCAGTTCCAATTGTCCAGCGCTGAGCCCATGCTTGCTCAACACTGCCTGGATACATTCAACGAACTGACCGCACTGGAAATGCATCGGCGAAATATTTACGGCCATCGAGATACCGTTGAAGCCCTGATCACATAGGTTGCGCAACTGCGCGCACGCCGTATCGAGTACCCAAAGGCTCAGAGGGATAATTTGACCACTGTCCTCTGCCACCGGTATGAAAACCGCTGGAGAGATGAACCCTCTAACCGGATGCTCCCAGCGCAACAACGCTTCGATCCCGACCACCCGACGCGTGCGCGCTTCTATTTGCGGTTGATAATGCAGGCTGAACGATTGAGTTTTGATAGCCTTTTGCAGGTCATTACGTAGGCTTCTGTGCTCGCAAACGCGGTGGTTAAGATCACTGGTGTACCATTGAAAGTTGTTCCGACCTTGTTGCTTGGCTTTGTACATGGCCATGTCAGCCTGCTGGATCAACTTCATCGGCTGCTCGATGTGGCCATCGCTTACCGTAATACCGATACTGGTACTCACGTGCAGGTCAATACCCTGGATACAGTAGGGTTTGCCAATGCTGGCCAGCAGTCGCTCGGCCACCGGGACAGCGTCTTCATCACGAAGCAGGTCCGTCAGCAGTACGACAAACTCATCGCCGCCCATACGCACGACGGTATCAGCCGGACGGACCTGCTGGGTCAAGCGCTGTGCCACCTCGATCAGCACTTGATCGCCGAAGTAGTGCCCGATGGAGTCGTTGATGGATTTGAATCCATCCAGGTCGATGTACATGACCGCCAGTTGAACTTTACGTTGACGGCTGCTGCGACACGCCAGGACAAGCCGGTCTTCCAGAGACAGGCGGTTAAGCAAACCCGTCAGCCCGTCATGGCTGGCATTGATACTCAACTGGCGCTCGTAATGCTTCTGTTTGCTGATATCCCGCGCGATGCCGAATACCCCGACGATCTCGCCATTGACCATGATTGGCAGGTTAGCGATATCCATGATCAACTGCTTGTCGTCGCTCTCGTCGCGCACCCTTGCCTCGAATCGCTGCGGCTCACCGGCGCGGGCCGCGAAAAAATGCTGATTCACTTTCGGCAGGTCTTCTTCGAATACGAGGTGGGAGAAATGATGACCGACAAGATCAGTTGCCGCGCCACCTTTAAGCTTCAGGCCAGCTGGGTTCACACTCTGGATGTTGCCCGCCCTGTCGAGGGCGAAAACCGGATTGGGGTTGTAGGTAAACAATGAGCGAAACCGTTGTTCGCTTTCCTCCAGACGTTGGCCGTCACGCTCATGCCGGATCGCAATGGCAGCCAGTTGCGCCGCGCAGGTCAGCCGATGGATCTGCACCTCGCTTGGCGCAATCGCTTGATCCTGGTATAGCGCAAATGTCCCAAGTACGGATCCCTGATGCGAGAGTAATGGCAACGACCAGCAGGAGCGTAGATTGTACCCTAGCGCCAGACTGCGAAAACGCTCCCAGCTCGGATCCCGGGCTATATCCGCTGTCACCACCAGCTCGCGGCGGAATGCAGCTGTGCCACACGTGCCTTCCTGAGGCCCAATGGGCAAGCCATGGATTGCATCGCTGTAGGCAGGCGGCAGGCCAGGCGCGGCGCCCTTCAGCAAATGCTTGCCTTGCGCATCGGTGAGCAGTATCGAACACAGCGTGCCGGGATCCTGGGCGTCGATCATCAAGCAGATGGCGGTGAGGATGTCGTGCAGTTGATGATTGGTCGCAATCATACCGAGTATGTCGCGCTGAGACTCGGAAAGCGCCATGCTGTGATAGCCCGTGCAGGAGGTGTTCATGGGGATTCCTGAGTACTTGCGAGGCCTTCCGGTTCCCTGAACGGCTTGAGAATTGAGTGCCCGGGTACAGTCCGATCGCACCCCGATCGCGAAATCTTATAAAGCAGTGGGCCTTCCACGAAAAAGACTCAGGTGGATGATAAAAGAACGTATCAGATGGAGCGCGTGCGCCTTAACTCGGCTCGCCTCGGCCTGCCCGCTAACTATTTCTGAACCGATCGCAGATACTGCTTGACTTGCGAACTACCAGGCGCAGACTTTAGCCAGCATTGCAAAAGTTCCTTGGGCCTGGGCGCATCTGTTTTCGTCGCTCGCCAACCCGCGCTTGCCTAGCAGGCGTGCTGAAGCTGGCGCTGGACATTACGGATACAGTACTGGCTTTCCTTTGAATGGCCCATCTCAAGGAAAGAACATCCCGATCACGCCCGACTGCTGCGAGAGCAGCAGTCGGGCGCCTTCCCTCGTGCCGAACGCTCTACGGCTGTTGCCCGCCACCCTTGAACCTGCCTGACGATGCCGATCAGGTTTTGATCAAGCGCCCATTCGACAATGGGCTGTTGACGATCATCCTCGAGGAGCGCGAAGCGGGTGCATCGAAGCACAGCCGTTCGATTCCGAATTGAAGCTGACTCGGAGAGTTCGTTGAAGTCGTCACGAAGGCCCACCAGTAGACGAGGTGCTGCGGCAGGCTCCATCTCGTCATCTCAATGACTCAAGGAGCGCCCGCATGGCCAGCAAACAATGCCAGGTCTGTGGCCAACCCGCCACGACACGGGTGGAGGCCAAGGTCAATGGCCGCCACAACATCATGCTGTTGTGTGATGATCACTACCGCCAATTGGTGCGCCAGCAAAAACGCACCCTTTCCCCACTGGAAGCCCTTTTCGGCTCGCGCAGCGGTTTGTTCGAAGAGTTCATGGGCAGCGATTTGCTGCGCATCGGAGAAGACTCGGCATCCGTTGCCACGGGTGCCGATGAAGTGGCTGAAGCGTCGTCTGGGGAACCTGGCCGCGCAGCGTCCGGCACGCCACGCCGCCGCAGCAGCGGGCTGGCCAGCCGCATCAGCGAACACTCGGAGGCCCTGTTGCAGGAAGCCGCCAAGCGTGCCACGGAGTTCGGTCGGTCCGAAGTCGATACCGAACACCTGCTATTGGCGCTGGCCGACAGCGATGTGGTGAAGACCATCCTGAGCCAGTTCAAGATCAAAGTTGATGACCTCAAGCGCCAGATCGAAGCCGAAGCCAAGCGCGGCGACAAGCCATTTGAAGGCGAAGTCGGCGTGTCGCCTCGGGTCAAGGATGCGCTCAGTCGCGCCTTCGTCGCCTCCAATGAGTTGGGGCACGCATACGTAGGCCCCGAGCACTTCCTGATCGGGCTGGCCGAAGAGGGCGAAGGGCTGGCCGCCAACTTGCTGCGCCGCTATGGCCTTATGCCGCAGGCCCTGCGCCAGTGCGTCAGCAAGGTGGTTGGCAAGGGTGCAGAGGATGGCCGCGCCGAGGCGCCGACCGAAACGCCGGAGCTCGACAAGTACTCGCGCGATCTCACCAGGATGGCGCGCGATGGCAAGCTGGACCCGGTCATCGGGCGGGCACAGGAAATCGAAACCACCATTGAGGTACTGGCGCGGCGCAAGAAGAACAACCCGGTGTTGATCGGCGAGCCTGGCGTGGGCAAGACGGCCATCGTCGAGGGGCTGGCGCAGCGCATGGTGGCCGGCGAGGTGCCCGAGACGCTGCGCGACAAGCGCCTGGTCGAACTGAACATCAATTCGTTGGTGGCTGGCGCGAAGTACCGAGGCGAGTTCGAGGAGCGCGTGCAGAAGGTGCTGAAGGAAATCGCCGAGCATCAGGGCGAGCTGATTCTCTTCATCGACGAAGTGCACACCATCGTCGGGGCAGGCCAGGGCGGTGGAGAAGGCGGCCTGGACGTGGCCAACGTCTTCAAGCCGATGATGGCGCGTGGTGAGCTGAACCTGATTGGCGCGACGACGCTCAACGAGTACCAGAAGTACATCGAGCAGGACGCTGCGCTGGAGCGGCGTTTCCAACCGGTCGTGGTGCCCGAGCCAACGGTAGCGCAGACCATCATGATCCTGCGCGGCCTGCGCGACACCTTCGAAGCGCACCACAAGGTCAGCATCACCGAGGAGGCGATCATCGCTGCCGCCGAACTGTCCGACCGCTACGTCAGCGCGCGCTTTCTGCCGGACAAGGCCATCGATCTGCTCGATCAGGCTGCCGCCCGCGTCAAGTTATCGGCGACGGCGCGCCCGGTTGCGGTGCAGGAAATGGAGTCGGAGTTGCACCAATTGCGCCGCGAGCAGGACTACGCGGCTTCGCGCAAGCAATATGACAATGCGGCGCAGATCAGCAAGCGCGTCGAAGCCACGGAGGCCGAACTCAAGCAGCGGGTCGAGGAGTGGGAGCTCGAGCGCGGCTCGGGCAGCACCGAGGTCAAGGCGGAACATGTGGCGCAAATCGTCTCGCGGCTGACCGGCATTCCGGTCAATGAACTGACGGTGGAGGAGCGCGAGAAGCTGTTGCACCTGGAGCAGCGGCTGCATGAGCGCCTGGTGGGGCAGGACGAGGCGGTGCGTGCGGTGGCGGACGCGGTTCGGCTGTCGCGCGCTGGGCTGCGCGAAGGCAGCAAGCCCGTTGCCACGTTCCTGTTTCTGGGCTCCACCGGTGTCGGCAAGACCGAGCTGGCCAAGGCGCTGGCCGAAACCATCTACGGCGAAGAGAGCGCCCTGTTGCGTATCGACATGTCGGAGTATGGCGAGCGCCATTCCGTGGCTCGGCTGGTGGGCGCGCCTCCGGGTTACGTTGGTTATGACGAAGGCGGCCAGCTTACCGAAAAGGTCCGGCGCAAGCCCTATAGCGTGCTGCTGCTCGACGAAATCGAGAAGGCCCACCCCGACGTCTACAACATCCTGCTGCAGGTGTTCGACGACGGGCGACTGACCGATGGCAAGGGGCGCGTGGTGGACTTCACCAACACCATTATCATCGCCACGTCCAACCTGGGCTCCGACATTATTCAGCGGCGGCTGAAGGCGCCTGGAGCGGCTGGTGAGGAGTACGAGCAGACCAAGGTCGAGGTGATGGAAGTGCTGCGTGGGCACTTTCGCCCCGAGTTCCTCAACCGAATCGATGAGATCATCGTCTTCCATGCGCTGGGCAAGCTGGAGATCCGCCACATTGTTGGCCTGCAACTCGAGCGCGTAGCCCGCAATGCCGCGAGCCAGGGCGTGACGCTGACGTTCGACGAGACACTGGTCGATCACTTGGCGCAAGTCGGCTACAAGCCCGAATTCGGTGCTCGCGAGCTCAAGCGACTGATCCGCAGCGAGCTGGAGACGGCACTGGCACGTGAAATGCTCGGCGGCGGCATTGGCAAGGGTGATCACGCCCATGTGCGCTGGGACGACAAGGCGGAGCGGGTTGGGTTCGACCGCCGGCAAGCCGAGCCGGCCAAAGAGCTCGACAGTGAAAATGCGTGAAGCCCAGGCCGAAGGCTGCGGTTTCTCGTTGCAATGATCTTGCTGCTGAAGAGGTGAGGCATGAAGGACAGCGATGAGCCCGAGACCACGCGCATGCGACTGCGTCGCGAGTGGGCGGTGTTGACGTTTTACGAGCGTTTCGAGCAGATCGTCGCTCACATTCTTTCGCTGGTGATCGCGGTGGTTATCGTGGTGTCGCTGGTACAGCTGATCCAGATAGTCTTCAGCCTGCTGATCATCGATGCGTTCAATCCGCTGGACCACCGGATCTTCCAGAATGTGTTCGGTATGGTCATGACGCTGCTGATCGCGATGGAATTCAAGCATTCCATCGTGCGCGTTGTCTTGCGCCATGGCAGCATCATTCAGGTCAAGACGGTCCTCTTGATCGGGTTGATCGCGCTGTCGCGCAAGATCGTGATCCTTGATCCCGATGTCAGCCCGGCCAAAGTCGCGGCGCTCGCTGGCGCCACCCTGGCCCTGGGGCTGACCTACTGGCTGTTGCGTGAGCGTGATGATCGAGTTGCCTAGGCTCTGTGTGAATGGCGCCAAGGCAAAGATTGAACGGGAAAAAGAGCGCGGATGTGTAATTCCATATCCGTTCAAACCGGGGCTTGAAAACCTCCAGATTGCTCACATAATTCCGTCATCAGGGGCCGAAACCCGGCGCTTCGCGCCTCCTGTTCGAGATCATTTCAGTCAGCTGGAAGGAGGATTGTCATGTACGAGTCCCTTCTTAATCTGTCGAGCGATCCGATTGCCGAGTTCGAGAAGCTCCAGCGCGAACTGCAACATGTGCTGGGAACGGGGCTCGGGCGCCCAGGCAGCATTCGTGCCTTGGCCAGTGGTGCTTTTCCTGCCATCAATGTCGCGAGCACGCCATCGAGCATGGAGGTCTACGCCTTCGTTCCCGGCGTTGACCCGAGCGACATCGATCTGCAGATTCACCGAGGCCTGCTATCGATTTCCGGCGAGCGCCGGCCCGCGCGCAGCACGCAGGAGGGCAATTGCTCCGTGTACGCCAACGAGCGCTATGCCGGTCCCTTCAAGCGTACCGTGAGCCTCAATGATCAGGTCGATACCGACAAGGTCGAGGCCCACTACCGCGACGGCGTCCTGCGCATTTCCCTGCCGCGGCGGGAAGCGCTACAGCCCAAGCGTATAGTCATCCAGTAACAGCAAAGGTTTGAAGGAGGAATCACCATGAACGACAAGCAAGCAGTCGTGCGCGGCGAAACTGAAACCCAAACACTGCTGCCGCGCGTCGATGTCTTCGAAGACGAAAACGGAATCCAGCTGTTTGCCGACTTTCCCGGGGTGCCCAAGGACCATCTCGTGGTCAATGTGGAGGGTGACACGCTGGTGCTGGAAGGGGAGATCATGCCGCAGTTGTCCGAACAGCTGGAGGCCGTCTACGCTGAAGTCCAGCTGTCGCGATTCAGACGAGCCTTCACCTTGAGCTCCGAGCTGGATACGACCCGAATCGACGCTGAGCTACGGGACGGCGTGCTGAACGTGCGTGTTCCCAAACATGCACATGCCCAGCCGCGCAAGATCGTCGTGAAAAGCGCGTAGGGCCTTGAGCGTGTGGAGGACGACCCATGGACAAACTAGCTGAACTCAGACATGGCCTGGAGGAAACCTGGCATTCGCTGGGCGAGGGCTGGCGTCAGCTTCGCGATCGCACCAGCGAGGCCCTGACGCGCTTCACGCCAGTGAAGCGGAGCAGGGGCGAGTCGCAGGATGCGACCTCATCACCGGCGCTTGCCTCGAACTGGGGGCTGCTGGCCGGCGATCTTTACGAGGATGGTGAGCGGATCGTCGTTCGCCTTGAGATACCTGGAATGGTCAAGGAGGACCTGAACCTGGAGGTGCGGGGCGATACGCTGATCATTCGCGGTGAAAAGCGCGTCGAGCAGGAGCAGGGCAATGGGCATTATCGCGTCCGGCAATGCACCTTTGGCAGTTTCCGGCGCACCTTCCGGCTTCCTGCCGAGGTCATTGCCGAGCAGGCCAGCGCCAGATGCAACAACGGTGTGCTGCGTATCGAATTGCCCAAGCAAGCGCGTGCGAGTGGCAGGCGCATCGAGGTTCGCGAAGGCTAGGGGACAGCCCCTCGTCACCAGTATTACCCGCCCGCGACCTACCTGCGGGCGGGTGTTTCTTCAGTTGCTCCACCGGAAGCTGCCGCTTCCCATGCAGTGGTTATTGCACATCCCAGGCGAACTGAGACGCCCAGCGATAATTCGTCCGGTACTTTCTCCATAACCGGTCCTGACAGGGGCTGAGGGTCGAAGCCATGGCCGCTGAAGGCAACGCAGGACTGTTGTTGGGTGTCATCACGTTGCTCAGCGCTGCCGTGGTGGCCGTGCCACTGCTCAAGCGCATCGGTTTCGGCTCGGTGCTGGGTTACCTGCTGGCGGGGATGATGATCGGGCCCTTCGGGCTGCAACTGGTCAATGACCCTCACACCATCATCGATGTGGGCGAATTGGGCGTGGTTATGTTTCTCTTCGTGATTGGCCTGGAGCTCAATCCCTCGCATCTGTGGGCGCTGCGGGCACAGATCTTTGGGCTGGGCAGCCTGCAGGTGTTGATCTGTGCCGTTCTGCTCACCGTCGTCGGCAAGGCCTTTGGTTTCCCTTGGCAGGTGTCATTCATCTGCGCGGCCGGTTTTGTACTCACATCCACTGCCATCGTCATGCAAGTTCTCTCGGAGCGGGGTGACTTGACCGAGCCGAGGGGCCAACGCATCGTGTCCATTCTGCTGTTTGAAGATCTGCTGATAGTGCCCTTGCTGGCGGTGGTGGCATTTCTGGCGCCTACTGCAGCGGTGCCCGAACCCACCTCACCCCTGTGGCAGCGCATGGCTATCGCAGCCGTGTCCCTCAGCGCACTGGTGATCATCGGGTTGTGGTTGCTCAACCCCCTGTTTCGGGTATTGGCCCAAGCCAGGGCGCGCGAGGTGATGACTGCTGCCGCGCTGCTGGTGGTGCTAGGAGCAGCGCTGCTGATGGAAATCGGCGGCCTGTCGATGGCGATGGGAGCGTTCGTTGCCGGTGTGCTGCTGTCGGAGTCCACCTTCCGCCACCAGCTGGAGGTGGACATAGAACCGTTTCGCGGACTGTTGCTGGGGCTGTTCTTTCTCGGCGTCGGCATGGCGCTGGACCTGCAGGTGGTGGCCAGGAACTGGCTACTCATCAGCTCTGGCGTGCTGGCGCTGATGGTGGTCAAGGCGCTTTGCATCTATGGGGTCGCGCGCCTAGCGAAAAGCCAGCATGGCGATGCGCTGGATCGCGCCGTGCTGATGGCGCAGGGGGGCGAATTTGCGTTTGTGCTGTTTACCGAAGCGCTGAAACTCAAGGTCGTCAGTGCCGAAATCAACGCCAACATGACGGCTATCGTGGTGCTGTCCATGGCCCTCACGCCGGTGAACCTTCTGTTGCTCAAGCGTTTCGCGCGGCCCCGGGCGGTTTCCATGGACGGTGTGGAGCCGGCACAGAATCTCCAAGGCCATGTACTCATCATAGGGTTTGGCCGTGTCGGCCAGATCGCTTGTCAAGCACCGCTCGCTCATGGCGCCAAGCTTTCAATCATCGATATGGACCCCGAGGTGATCCGCGCCGTCGAGCCTTATGGTTTCAAGGTCTATTACGGTGATGGTGCACGGCATGACCTGTTGCATGCTGCCGGGGCGCGTCACGCCCGCACCATCATTGTGTGCGTGAATGACAAGAAGGCCGCGACACGCATCGTCAAAAGCACGCGGCAGTATTGCCCGCAGGTGAAGGTGCTGGTACGCGCCTTTGACCGCGAGCACGCGCTGGAGCTGGTCAAGCACGATGCCGACTACATCGTGCGGGAAACCTTTGAATCCTCCTTGCTGCTTGGCCGCCAGGCCGTGCTGACCTTGGGAGCCTCGAGCGTTGAAGCTGACGCGGTGACCGACGAGGTGCGCACACGCGATGCCGCACGTTTTGCCCTGGAAACATCCGGCGGTCTATTTGCCGGGCGAGCGTTGGTTCTGGGAAATATCGAGCGCATTGATCCGCCTGCGCCTGAAGCCACCGATGCCCAGTGAGCGGGAATCCGACGGCGATGCAGGCGCAAACCTCATGCACAGATATTACTCATACCTGACTGGTGTCTTTCAGCAGTTTGTCGAGCGTGATCGGAAACTCCCTCACACGCTTGCCCGTGGCATGGTAGACCGCGTTGGCCACCGCGGCTGCCACCCCGACGACGCCGATTTCGCCCACGCCCTTGGACCCCAGCTCGTTGACGATGTCGTCGTGCTCTTCAACGAAGATGACTTCGATATCCCCGCTGTCTGCGTTCACCGGGATGTGGTATTCCGCCAGGTTGTGGTTGACGATGCGGCCCAACCGATGGTCGGTCAGCGCGGCTTCGTGGAGGGCCATACCCACCCCCCACACCACGCCTCCCAAGATCTGGCTGCGCGCGGTTTTCGGGTTGATTACCCGTCCCGCCGCAACGGCGCTGACTACCCGTACTACCTTGATTGTGCCAAGGTCCTCGTCGACGTGGACTTCCACGAATACCGCCGAATGCGTGGCGGTGGAGAACGGTTGGCGTCTGGCGCCGGGCTCGGCGTCGATCTGCACTTCGAACTCACCTTCGGGGGCGCTGGCGATGATGTCCGCCAAGGCCAGGCGATGGCTGCCTGCGTGCAGGTAGCCATCGGCGAAAATGATCTGCTCCCGGGCCGAGCTGGCCACTTGGGGGTACATCTTGCGCGCATGTTCCAGCACTTTGGTGCGCAGTACCTGGCAGGCCTGGCGCACGGCCGAGCCGACCGACGATACCGTGAACGATCCGCCCTGAAGGGGTGCGGTGGGCAGTGAAGAGTCACCCAGCACGAAGGTGACATCCTGCACCCTGGCGCCAGCCGCGTCGGCTGCGATCTGCGTCATGACGGTATAGGTGCCGGTCCCGATATCGGTGGTGGCACTGCAGACGGTGAGGTGGCCTTGGGCATCGAAGCGCGCTTTGGCGCTGGCCTTCATCTGCATGGCTTCCCAGACGCCGCCGGCCATCCCCCAGCCGACCAGCTGGTTGCCATGGCGCATGCTGCGCGGTTGCGGATTACGGTTTTGCCAGCCAAAACGTTCGGCACCTTGCCGGTAGCACGCCAGCAGTTCCTTGCTGGAGTAGGGCTTGCCCTCGTTGGCATTGCTGGCGGCGAAATTGCGCCGGCGCAGGTCAAGCGGGTCAATCTGCGCTGCACAGGCAAGCTCATCCATGGCGCATTCCAGGGCAATCATCCCCGACGCGGCGCCAGGCGCACGCATGTCCAGCGGGGTGTACACATCGAGCGAGGCCAGGCGATAGCTGAGGGCAACGTTGTCGCACTGGTAGAGCATGCCACTCCATTCCACCACGTGCTCGGTGAAATCCTCGAAGCGGGAGGTCTGGCCAAGCGCATCGTGGGCGATCGCCAGCAACTGCCCGTTTGCGTCAGCACCCAGGCGCAGGCGCTGCTCGGTGCGGGGCCGGTAGCCAAAGGTGAACATCTGCTGGCGAGTCAGCGTGACGCGCACCGAGCGCTTCAGGTGCAACGCCGCCATCACTGCCAGTGGCAACTGGTACTGCGGGCGCAAGCCCGAGCCGAAGGCACCGCCGACGAATGCCGCGCGCACGCGGATGTTTGCCTTGGGCAGGCCAAACACCTTGTGCAGGTAGTCCTGGCAGTTTTGCGTGCCTTGGGTCTTGTCGTGGATTTCCAGCGTGCCGTCGCCTTTGTAGAGTACGGTTGACGCATGGGGCTCCATCGGGTTGTGGTACTCGTTGGCTGTCAGGTAGGTGGCATCCACCTGCACCGGGGCCCCGGCAAACTGCGCGGCAAAGTCGCCACGCGGCGCCGGGGTCTCGGCGGGTGCTGCATGCGACTGTTGGCATGCGCCCAGGTCGGTCTGGTGGGCCTCCTCGGCATACTCGATCCTGATCAGCGAACCTGCATACCGGGCCAGTTCGAGGGTTTGGGCAACCACCAGCGCCAACGGTTGACCGTTGTAGAGCACTCGATCATCGAACAAGGGCCTAAACGGCGCCCCCTGCGCGGCGTCGGCGTCGCTGTAGTCGTCGTCATAACTGGAAATATGTGGACGATGGCCATGATCAAGCACGGCGATCACCCCGGGCACGCGCATCGCTTGCGTACTGTCGATGTTGAGTACCCGACCTCGGGCGATGGTACTGGACACGACGCTGCCATGGAGCAGGCCCACTTCGGGGTATTCGCCCGCGTAACGCGCCTGCCCGGTGACCTTCGCCACGCCGTCTACGCGGTCCAGGGACATACCGGCTACCGGTGTGGATTTGATCATGGTCATGGCCCCCCGTCAGCGGCGCCGCGCGCCGCGTCATCCAATGCCCGCACAATTGCACGCTGGGCGAGCGTGACTTTGAAGCCGTTGTGGCTCAGAGGTTTTGCACCTTGCAGCAACGTTTTTGCGGCCCGGGTGAACAGCGCTTCGCAAGGCGCCTGGCCGGCCAGCATGCGCTCCACAACCGGGTCTCGCCACGGCTTGTGGGCAACGCCGCCCAGCGCCAGGCGAGCTTGCCGGATCACCTGGCCATCGAAGCTCAAGGCTGCGGCGACCGACACCAGCGCAAACGCGTAGGAGGCGCGGTCGCGAATTTTCAGATAACGGTAATGTTTTTCGAACACCGGGGGCGGCAGCTCGATGGCGACCACCAGTTCATCGATTGCCAGCTGATTGTCTCGCTCCGGGGTGTCCTCAGGGAGGCGATGGAATGCCGCAAAAGGTATTTGGCGCTCTCCGCGCGGCCCCTGCACATGCACCACGGCTTCGAGCGCTGCCAATGCCACGCACATATCCGAGGGATGGGTCGCGACACAGGCATCACTGGCGCCGAGAATCGCGTGGATACGGTTCGAGCCTGTACGCGCCGGGCATCCGCTGCCGGGTTCACGCTTGTTGCAGGGGGTGCCGGTGTCGTAGAAGTAGTAGCAACGGGTACGTTGCAGCAAGTTGCCACCGGTGCTGGCCATGTTCCTCAACTGCGGTGATGCCCCAGCCAGGATGGCGTCCGACAGCAATGGATAGTGCTGCTCGATCATCGGGTGCCAGGCCAGGTCGGCATTGCTTACCAATGCGCCGATCAACAAGCCACCGTTCAACGTGGGGTGGATGCCGTTCAGCCCAAGGCCAGAAATGTCGATCAGGCGCTTGGGGCGAACCACGTTTTCTTTCATCAGGTCGACGAGGTTGGTGCCGCCGGCAATGAAGTGTGAGCTGGCGTCAGCCAGGCTCACGGCTTCGTTGATTGATGCGGGCTTGTGGTAGCTGAAAGGCGTCATGGATTCGGCCCTCGTTGTGGCGGGGCCAGGTCCGTCATCAACGGTAGGGCTTCTTCCACCGCAGCGACGATGTTGCTATATGCACCACACCTGCAAAGGTTGCCGCTCATCTGTTCGCGAATGGCCTCGCGGGTGTAGGCGCGCCCTTCGCGGGCAAGCCCGACTGCGGAGCAGATTTGCCCCGGGGTGCAGTAACCGCACTGGAAAGCATCGTGGGTGATGAATGCACGCTGCATGGGGTGCAGAACGTCGCCGCTGGCCAGCCCTTCGATGGTCACCAGTTCGGCCCCGTCGCACATGATGGCCAAGGTCAGGCAGGCATTGACGCGCTTGCCATCGCGCAGCACCGTGCAGGCCCCGCACTGGCCATGGTCGCAACCCTTCTTGGTGCCGACCAGGTCCAACTGCTCGCGCAAAAGGTCGAGGAGGGTGGTCCAGGGATTCACCTGCAGTGTCAGGCGCTGACCATTCAGGGTCAGGCCGATGGGGTGTTCTTCAGCCCCATTGGGAGAGATCGCGCTCATGGTAGGTTCTCACGGTCAGGGTTCGCGCAGCCGGCTGCGTCTCTGTTGTGCGACCGGGCCGGTTGAGCAAACGTTCAGCCGGCTTGCCAAGTTGCCGATCACATCTGGCCGTCACCCGTGTTTTTGCAGGGCTTCAATCAACTGGGCCTTGGTCATGGTCGAGCGCCCCTTGATGTCTTTGCTGCGTGCCTCTTTCATAAGGCTTTCCTTGCTTTGCGATTCCAGCGACGCGTGGGACGTCCGCGAATGCCCCTGGCGAGATTCAGCGGCGCGCTTGGCCGAATCCGAGCGTGCGGTCTTCTTCACGTGCGACGGTGTCCTGCTTCCCGAGCCTGCGTGTTTTTCACCGCCCCCCGATTGTTTGTTGACGGTGGCCCAGGCGCGAGCTTCGGCTTCATCCTTGCCCACGCCTTTGTTCTCGTAAGATTGCTCGATGTGCTCGGCCTTGCGTTTCTGCTTGTCCGTGTACTTGTCTTTGTCCCCGCGTGGCATGGTATTTCCTCCTGCATGGGTTGCATGAACGGTTGAAAACCAGGGCAGAACTGAGGCCCTTTCAGCTACTGCCGGAACCTGCGCCAGATCCACTTCCGGCTGAGCCACTGCCACCACCGCCCGCGCCTGTGCCGCTACTACCAGAGCCATGACTGCCGGTTCCCGAGCCGCTGTCGGTACCGTCACCGCCGGTATTGTCCGTCCCATTGTCGTCAGTGCCGCCATCACCCGTACCCATGCCATCGCCGGGTGTTCCCGAGCCAGTCGCTCCGCCTTGGCCGTTCATTTGTCCATTGTCGTTCGATTGCATGCCTGGGGCGCGCTGAAGGTTCAGGTCTGTGGCGGCCGAAGCTAGTGCTGAAGGGCAGCCCAGGCAAAGTGCAAGCAGTAACGTAAAAGGTTTTGCTGGTGTCATGGTGAAACGCCTTTTTGGATTGTTCACCCTATGTTCGGCCTGGCGTGCGTGGGAGGGTGCCTTCTGACCGACGGAAGGCGCTGCATCAGGTCGACACGAGCGAGCGGCGCTTTGCTCCAATGAAGGCGTTGATAACGTGCGGGGCACCCATGAGGCTGGTGCAATCAGGTGTGCGAAGTTAGTTTTTCACTGCAAGCGTTTTAGCTTGTCATGGACAAGATTTGTAAATGTTTTCTACTTGCAGCCTACTTCGCGTTCGATAAATTCTTTATTCGTGACGCCGGGCCCCTCTGACGGTTATACCGCCATGTCGGAGTCATAGTTGTTCAACTACGACTATACAGGAGGGGCTCATGTCTGCCCTTAGTACGTATCTCTACCAAGACGTTCTTGGTACTGACCTCTGGCTTTGGCTTTCCTTTTTCGCTGTTGTGCTAACACTGTTGGCGCTTGACTTAGGTGTGCTCCATCGCGGGAATCGGGAGATTGGAGTCAAAGAGAGCTTGTTGCTGTCCGCAGGCTACATCAGTATGGGCCTTCTGTTCGCGGTCTGGGTGTATTTTCAGAAAGGCAGCGATGCCAGCATGGACTATGTGACGGGTTTCTTGATTGAAAAATCCCTGTCAATGGATAACGTTTTCGTTATTGCCCTGATATTCAGCTTCCTGGCCATTCCTCGGGAGTACCAGCACCGAGTATTGTTTTGGGGGATCATGGGGGTCATCGTCCTGAGGGCTATCATGATTGGCCTTGGGGCTGCGCTCATCGCCCAGTTCAGTTGGATACTTTACTGTTTCGGCGCGTTCCTGGTCTTCACCGGGGTCAAGATGCTATTCGCTCGCGTCGATCATGCGCCTGACTTGGAAAACAACCGTTTCGTCAACTACCTGCGCACACACCTACGCATCACCAAAGAATTGCACGGTCAACGCTTTGTGGTTCGCTTGCCCGATGCGTCAGGAAAAAGAATTCTATGGGTGACACCGCTCTTCCTTGCACTTATTTTGATTGAGTGTGCCGACTTGGTATTTGCTGTTGACAGCGTGCCTGCGATTTTTGCTATCACACAGGATCCGTTCATCGTTTATACGTCGAACATCTTTGCCATTCTCGGTTTGCGAGCGCTCTATTTTGCATTGGCTGCCATGATCAGTCGCTTTGTTTACCTTAAATATGCGCTGGCTCTGGTGCTTGTCTTTATTGGCTCGAAAATTTTCCTTCATGACATTGTGGGTAAAGTGCCAGCCGAAATATCGTTGAGCATTACAATCGGCCTGCTGATTGGCGGCGTGTTGCTTTCGCTTTGGAAAACCCGAGCGTCCGCTAACGCTTCTTGAATAATTACGGCCGCTGAACGACAGAGCAAGGACAAGCTCTGCAAGCATGGCATCGTGGCCTGCTCGGCGCTCAGGTGCAGCTTTCGTCGCTCAAGGCGCGGGTGGGCAGAATGTCAACAAGGTGTCCAGCGCCGTGCACCTGCGCTTCGACATCCCGTCTTCATCGTTGGCGACGGCGTATTGATCGTCAAGGGCCAGTAGTACCGCACCCAAGAGCAGAACCGTGCCACTCGCCCGGCTCAGGAAATGGCGTTTCTCATATTTGCCTGCGGCCAAGGTTAGAAGGCCGCCCGCAGACGGCTTGTAGCGATTGATGTCACTCGGGCAACGCATACACCCTGAAAAATTTCTTCACGATATCGTTGGTCCCTCCCAAGTATTTGTCGTAGTCCTTTTCAATGGAGCCCGAGCGATAGGCTTCGCTCAGGGCCGTATCGACCAGCAAGCGGAAGTCGTCGTCATTGCGCGCCACCATCATCGCCACCGGCGAGTACTCGAATATGCGGTCCAGGAGCATCAGGTTTTTGGGAGCCCCTTCCTTGGCTATTTCGTTTCTCAGCAACATGCGCTCGGCAAAGAACGCGTCCGCCTTGCCGTCAGCGACCAGCTTGATGCCCTCATCGTTGTTGGCCACGGTAACCAGTGAAGCGATTACACCAAGCAGGCGCATCCTTTCGCGAATCCAGTCTTCCGTTACACCGCCCTCAATGGTGGCGTAAGTGTGGTTGGCCAGACCGCTGTTGATGCTTGCTCGCCAGGTGGGTCCGCTATTGGCGACTTTGCCATTGAGTACATTGAGCAGCGATTCGGGGGCATCCTTGCGTACCACGACAGAGAGACCGGCGGTGTAGATCGGTATGGCGTAACTGATCGTCTTGCGCCGTTCCAGAGTGGGCGGAGTCGGCGTGCAGAGAATATCGACTTTCCCCTGGCTCACCGCACTGACCTGGTCGTAAACCGTAACGGGCTGGTAACGCACTTGCAGATCCGGCAGGCCAAGCTCGCGTTTGAGCTTGTCTGCAACTTTGAGGCACTGCTCGATGGCATAGCCGCTGGCTTTGTCGCCTTCCTGCGTGCTGAAGGGCGCAAGGTCTGGCACGTAGCCCAAGGTGAAGCTGTGGCTGCTGCGTACGCGTTCAAGTGTGGAGGCACTGGCCATCAGAGGCAGCGTCAAAAAAGCCAGAGCGAGCAAAAAACGGGTGGTTTTGATAAATGGTACGTTCATGTCAGGTTTCCCCGTATGCAGATGTCTGTGCAGTCCTGGCTGCCGCGCCTAAGGATTGCCGGCCCCGGCCTGTTCGGCTGGCAGCGTGTCGGTGAAACGCTTGGCGAGGAAACCGTAGAGCAGGTAGCCGAAGGCCAGCACCAGGGTGCCGCCCATCACCGCCTCCTTGCCGCAGGCATACAGGGCATACAAGGAGTACGTCACCGCAACCAGCAGCACCACCAGGTTGCGCGCGTAGATCGTCGTTGAGACACCGGCCTTGTACATGATGACCAGCAGACCGGTCAGCGCGGTTAAATATGGGATGAGGTTAGTCACCGCCGCCAGGTTGACCAGCTTGCTGAACTGGGCGGCCGCATCCGGTGAAATGGTAGACAGGGCCATCAAGGTTTGCAGCACGCCACAGACGATCATGCCGACGACAGGGGCGTTCATGGCGTTGACCTTGCTGAAGAACTTGAGGAACAGGTTCTGGTCGGCGGTCATCTTGGCAGTTTGTGCCAACGTAAATTGCCACCCCAGCAGCGAGCCGACACACGCCATGACCGCCAGGGCCATGACGATATGGCCTACCAATGGATTGAACATCGTGGCGTAGACCAGCGCGAAGGGCGCGGTGGACTTGGCCAGATCGGCATTGGGAATGATGCCCTGGATCACGGTGGTCGACAGTATATAGACACCGGCAGCTCCCAAGGTGCCGAACAGGCAGGCCAGTGGCACGTTGCGTTTGGGGTTTTCCACGGCATCGGTGGCTTGGGCCGCCGACTCCATGCCCAGGAACGCCCACAGGGTCAGAGGAATGGCTTTGGCGATGGACTCGGAGATCGGCAGATCGTTAGGGTTCCAGGCGGCGACCAGTACTTCGGGCTTGAACCAGAACCAGCCGATGATGCAAAGGCCCGCTACCGGAATGATCACGCCCCAGACCGTGAAAGCACCGATCTTGCCGGTGATGCCGGGGCCGCCGAAGTTGGCGACGGTGGTCAGCCAGATTAGCCCGATGGTGCCTATGCACAACGGGATGGCACCACTACCCAGCCAGGGCAAGAAGGCGGTCATGTAGCCCACCGCAGAAATGGCCACGGCTACGTTGGCGATGGCCAGAGACAGGAAGTACAGGTACGAGCAGAGGAAAAAACCTGACTTCGCGTGAGCTTCTTCTGTGTAGGCTGACAACCCGCCGGAGCGTGAGCAGAAGACGCCGCACTGGGCAAAACAATAAGCGATGGCCATCGAGCCGATCGCCGTGAAAAGCCACGACAACAGCGAGACGGCGCCTAGTTGAGCCATGTTGGTAGGCAACATGATGATCCCCGAACCCATCATGTTGACTGTCACCAGCGTCGTGAGCCCGACCAGGCTCATTTTTTTGCTTGAATCAGCCATCGCAAACTCCTTGCCGCGTTCAATGTTTTGAACCTTGGTCCGGCAACGAGCAACGCGAGGCCGAATAAGGGGGCTAATGCTCAATGCTTGACTACGTAAACGCTGTAGGTTGGGCGCCCTTGGCAGTCTCGTTTGATCTCGACAGCAGAAGGCGCTCAGCGACCAGGGCGCTGGTGTCGACGATGTCCAGCCGGGCCTGGCAAGGGGCGGGCAGGCGGAAGGGCGTGATGCTGTCGGCGACCAGGATGCGTTCGAACATCCCGCTTTCGAACAGTGTCCCTGCGCTGGTGAACAGTCCGTGGGTGGCGGTAGCCAGAATGCGCGAAGCGCCGGCTCGATGGCAGGCTTGAGCGGCCCGCAGCAGTGTCTGGCCGGTGCTGATCATGTCGTCGAACAGCACGACCGTGCTGCCCGCCACCTTACCCACCAGGCACTCACCGCTGAGCTGCGTGTGTTGCCGGTGCTTTTCTACCATGGCCATGGCGACCGGGCGCGCCAGTAGCTGGGCCAGTGCCTGGCGAAACTGTTCGGCGCGCTTGATGCCGCCCATGTCCGGCGACACCACCGTGATGCCCTGCGCAACAAGCAGCGGCGCCAGGCGCTGGGCAAACAGCTGCGCGCAGTCCAGGTTCCAGGCTGGTATCCGGTAGGCGTTGTCGAACGCGCTGGGATTATGCACATCCAGCGCCACCACCCGGTCGATGCCACAGCTTTCCATCAGGCGAGCCACGTGGCGGGTAATGGTCGAGTCCTGAAATTCCACCTTGCGGTCCTTGCGGCCATAGCACAGATAGGGCGTCACCGCTGTCACCTGGCTGGCGCCGGCGTCCTTGAGCGCGCCACAGAAGAACAGCAGCCGGCACAGTTTGTCGTGGGCGCTGTGGTGCATATCGCCATAAAGCGAATGGAACACGACGGTGTTTCGCCCCTCGACCGCGTCCTGGGGCCAGCACTTGTGCTCGCCGTCCTCATAGTCTCGCTCTACATGTGCCGACAGGGAGAGGCCCAGGCGTCGGGCAACGGCATCGCCATAGCCCTCGCTGCCTTGCAATGCAAACATCAACGGTGCTGTGGTGTTCATGGGCGATGCTCCCTGGGTGGTTACCGGCAACTTAAGCGGCTTGGCACCGCTGGGTTTGACGATTATCAAATACAGCGTGGGCCATGGGCGGACACTGTGCGGGTCAGCGCATGCCAAAGGCTGCGATCCTCACAGCGGCTTGTCAGCCATGCACCGTGCAGCATCCTCACGATCAGGTCTGTACCTGGCAGTTGAATCACGCGGTATCGCCTGTTCGGCCATGGCGCACCACCTCGACGCAGAATTGGCCTTCGTAGGGAGGCACATGACATTCGACGATATCTTGCGCCGCGACCTGCAAATGAATGCCGACGATATCGGCATGCACCGGTTGGCGGCAGACGTGGCGGTCGACGAGCACAGCGCTGATGAGGTGGCGCGCACCCAGTTCGGCGAGGTAGGCGCAGGTGCGCAGCAGAGAGTGCCCTTCGTAGAGCACGTCATCGACCACCAGCAAGGTGGTTTCGGCAAGGTCGAGCTTGGCGAGTTCAGGGTTTTCGGTGAGTTGAGTATGGGCATGCAGGAGGCTCAGGTCGTCCGCATAGCGCTTGACCTTGATCGGGTAGAGCGGCAATGACGCTGCGCCGGTCAGTGCTTGCAGGTGCAGTTGCAGGCGCTGCGCCAGCGGCTCACCACGCCGCTGAATGCCTACCAGCGCCACTTCAGACGTAGGCAGGCAAGCCATGGCCTGCCGGGCCATCGAGCGCAGCACACTGTCCAGATCGTGTTCGTCATACAGACGGACTCTTGATGGAGCGGGGCGCTTCATGGTGTTTTTCCTTATTGGATAACGGTGTCCGGGAGCCTACCCGGGCCCCTTGAGGTGGGCTTGATAAAAGCCAAGTGATACAGCAGCAAGCTTGCAGATTAGTTCGGATGTCGCCAAAAATACGCGCCAACCAACGAAATATTTCTGCTATCAACCCGTCCGTTGACGGAAACTGACTCGACCATTGCAAAATGCATCGTGAGGTGACCGCACGGAAATTTGTGAAGGCGAACGAAGGCGGAGGGGCTGTTGACCATGGGTAAGTGGTTGACTTTTTCGAGAGCGGGGCTTAGTGGAAACGGACACTGTGAGAATGTTTTAATGGCGACAGAGAAAGTTATTGGATGTCGAGAGCGCAGGTGGAAAAATATTCGTTCAAGTAAATTAACTTGTGGCTGATTTAAAAATGCTATCAGATAAAGTTAAAAATTTTTGCCGCCAAAAAGGCTGGTGGTATGATGATGCTAGCACAGATTACGAGGCTGAACTAGTTAAATTAGGAATTGATATAGGGTCGGACTGTGCTGAGTTTTACTTGCATGCTGAAGATGGACCCACATTTTCCTCGGGAGGGCATGAACTCTATCAGCTTGGCTGGTTCTCTAAAAATACCAAGTTTGAACTTGCGCTGAAACGCTCCCATGACACTCTAGGTCTGAGTCTTGATTACATACCCTTGGATAGCTTTGAGGGTGAAAGTGGATATTACTATAATTCCAGGACTGGAGAGGTGCTTGAAATTTCCCTGGGTGAGAGACTGGAAGCTTTCAAAGCGGGGCGACTTCGCCCGCAGTGGAGTAACTTTAATAGGTTCATTGAATTTTACTTTAAACTGGACTGATACTACTGCTACGACGAGCGCCGGTATCTGGTAGCAGTCGACCCGATCCATCGTCGCCATCAGTACGACCCGGCCGGTGAGTTGGTGCGCACGCTCGACTTTATCCTTCGTGGAGAACATTTGTACTCTTTTCACGATGAAGGCCTATGGCGCATGCGCCATCCAAGTGATGACGATCTGCTCGAACCTTTTTCAATCGTGAAAAAATATCGACCCTGGTGCTGATGTGGTCAGGTGTTACGTCTGAATTGAGGGCGGCAGAGGCAGAAATCAGCAAAATGAAGCTCCAGCCTCCCGCTTAGCGATCATGCTCGATCTCTCCTGCGTTGTAAGCGGCTAGGCCGCCGAAGGAGCTGCTCGCGTCGACGTACCTCAGCGCAGATTTCATATCCTTCCATCCGACATAGCTCATAAGGCCTTTAATGTCCCAGCCATTTGCGGATGCCCAGGTTGCAAAGCCACGGCGCATCGAATGGCTGCTGTATGCCTGCGCAGGTATATCGGCTTCTTCCAAGATGCGCCTGAGCAGAGGAATGAGGCTGCTCGACTTGAGCCCTTTTTCTGACAGGTTCCCCCATCGATCAAGCTTACGAAAGATAGGGCCCTTGGAAATGCCGGCCACCGTGATCCAATTGATGTAAGCATCAACCGGGCAAAGCTTTTTAAGGGCAGGGGTGTGGAACGTGGTGCCTTGATGGGCGCGATCCGCTTTGGTGTAGGGCAGGTAAAAAGTGATGCCGATGCCGGCCTCAGCCTGGGTATCCTCGACCTGAAGACGGGCCAGTTCATCACTCCGAAAGCCACGCCAAAAACCGATGAGTAGTAGGGCGGCATCGCGCCGGTACCTCATCAGCGCCCGATAGTCTCCCGACTCGATCGCTTCTCCTGCTTTGCTATTCAGCCAATAGACGGTCTTCTCAAGGTGGCGCAGCTGAAGCGGCGCAGCCTGTTTCTGTTTGGCCGGGTGCACAACGCGGATGCCCTTGAGCATCTGCCGTACCTGGGGTGCCTTGGTTGGATCGGGGAAGCCTTGGGTGACATGCCATTGGGCGAGCGCTGCCAGGCGCTGACGCAGCGTGCTCAGCGCCAGTGATTCCGCATATTCCGCAAGATAGCGAACGATTCCTTCAGCCGTAGCTGGCAGGAATCCTCCCCATGCCACTTCAAAGTGCTCAATCGCAGCCCGATAGCTTTTGCGCGTGTTTTCGCGCTTGCCTGCCGTCAGGTACCGCTGCGCCTTGTCCATCTGCCATTTCCTGCCATTCGTACCGGGTCTGGAGACGATTCTCGCCGATTGCGGGCTATAAGAACAAATAATCCCCTATTATTTATTCATGGAAAATCTACATTTCCTAGCAACAAAATTGAGTAAGATGACACGGAGATACATGACATGTAACCCGGTACGAAATCGTAGGAGAGACCATGGCGCGCGGCGGCATCAACAAGGCACTGGTACAGAAAGCGCGTGCGGCGCTGCTTGCCCGAGGCGTAAATCCGAGCATCGATGCGGTGCGCGTTGAGCTGGGTAATACTGGCTCTAAAACAACGATTTCCCGGTATCTCCAGGAGCTGGAGGCTACTGATGCCCGCCCTCAATCTGACCCGAACCGCTTAAGTGATGAGCTCATTGGGATCGTAGATCAGCTGTTGAAGCGGTTACTGGAGGAGGGGAATGCTGCCTTGGCGCAGGAGCGCAGTGCCCATGAACAGAGCCAGGCGGCGCTGAACAGGCAGATCGAGGGGCTTGAGGAAGAGCTGAAGCAGGCTCAGCGAGAGATCGCGAGCCGAGACACCGCTTTGGCAAGCCAGGCGGAAGAGCTGAACACCACGCAATCATCACTGCAATCAGAACTTACCCGCAACGCACGCATCAGCCAAAGCTGCACTGATCTCGAATTGCGGGTACAGGAGAAAGACGAGCAAGTTCGCTCGCTGGAAGAAAAGCATGCCCATGCTCGTGATGCTTTGGAGCACTACCGCAATGCGATCAAGGAGCAACGCGAGCAAGACCAGCATCGCCACGAGACTCAGCTCCAGCAATTGCAGCATGAACTGTTGCAGCTTCAGCAGACCCTCATGGTGCGACAGGACGAACTGACCAGACTCAACCGTGACAATGAACGCCTGCTGGGTGAAGCGCGCCAGCAGAGCAAGCTCGCTCATCAGAACCAGGACGCACTGAAGCGATTGGAAGGGGATCTGGGCTTGGCAAACATGGCTGCAGCGCGGGCGGAGGGAGCGAAAGATATGCTCCAGGAACAGTTGGTGCTCGCCAGGAATGCGACAGAGATTGCGAACGCCGAGGTCACACAGCTCAGGGCGACTTCGGCTGAGCTCAGCCAGCAGCTGACAGATGCGAGGAAAGCCTTGACGCTTGGTGAAAGCACTGAACCTCATAACGGCGATTAGCATGCCGAGCAGGAAGTCTGTCCAGAACGGCGCGCGTTGAAACGCCTTGGATGTAGGCCTCGTGGATGACTGCCGCCATGGCTTTCTCAGCGATGCGTCGAGGTTCAAGGAAGCCAGGGAAATAGCTGCATTGGCGCAGTTTGGGAATCTTCAGGTCGACGTCGCCTGCGCGGGTTTGCCAAAGACGATCGCGGTAGCCATTACGGCTATTTGTCCGGTCTGGGCTTTTGACATCGAAGCCCGCGCCGCACAGGCCTTCGACGTCGAACATCTTTGAGTCGTGCATCTACGTTTAGCAGACGTACCTGGTGCAGGCCAATTTTCAGAGCGTCAGGTGGTGAAACGGATACTCGTGACAGGGCAACCTAAGTGAGGATGGGAAGATGGTGATGCAACGGACTGATTTTGCATCGAACGGAGGTTTGTGCAAAACCGACCGGGGGTTATTGGGACAACAACACATGGATAATTCGGATATGGCATCATATTTAACATAATATGCATTATGAGCACCTTGGTATGGAGCTACCGGGGCCGTGGGTGGGCAGATTTCAACAGAGGCTCACGATGGTTCAGGCTCCTTGCCAGGCTTGGGCTGAAAATCGGCCGGCGTCAATCCGTGACACACGATGAACAGATCTTGGCATTTCTGCTCGCGGTACCAGTCCACCACGTCGTCAATCAGCTCGTCCAGGACTCCGATTAGAATGTCGTCGTAACCTTTCGGTGCACTGTTTTCATATCGATAACGCGCATTGGTGAAAACGTCGCGGTATCTCTCGATCCAATGCTCATGACGATCAAGGCGAACTCGTTGCCTGATCGGTTCAGGGATCGCATAAAACAGCGTCAACAGATCATGCTTACTAGGTGGTCTGTCTTTCCGATAAGCCGGAATTCTCTCTGCCGCTTTCAAATGCTCGTGGGCGGCCTTGATCGCGTTGTTGTCGAGTTCATAGGTTTCATTGGCCTGGCCAAGATTGCCGTTGGGCTTTGAAACGAAGCTTTTAAGCAGGATTTCCATGCCAAGTGCAGCATTAATCTGTGCCGTATCCAGCATGTCATGTCCGCGTCTAAGGTGTTTTGCGGCCGTCAAATAACGGTAGGCGCTTTCGATCATCCATGGCGTAAGGTGCTGCTGCATCAAAATTCTCCGTCAGTTGAGCTACCTCTAGCTCATTCTTGAACGCTAGCATGCATGCTTGAGCGTTAGCGATCACGCATGAGCTACCCCTAGCTCACCAGATGAGATACCCTGCCCTTATAATATGAATCCAAGGAATAACTACACTAAATATTCATTTAGTTTAGTTATAAGAGTGCCGTTCTGTGGAGCGGTTACGAGTATTGGCCTTCTCCACATTAGCTTTGGCAATCGCATAAGCGTCAGGATTAGGGTCTGTAGCTGCGATCCTAAGATATTCGTTGATAATGTCGTCATCATCTAGAAATTCGACTGGATCAAAAGGCTTGAAATCGTCCAAGGCCCTCTCCTTTTCAAAGCGTTTTGACGCCGCGGATGGAGCTTTTGCTTGTCGTGGTCTGTTTGCACCGCGATCCAGTTGTGCGCTATGACAAGCCCGCCAAGCTCCAAGTAGGTGAAGAAATTTAGCTGCTAAATCGAGGCGATCTAACGGGCAGCAGCACCGATGATGGCACGTCCTCGTGCTGAACGCACTGCGGGCGTGCCCTCCCCGGCACTGCTCTGATTATCAAACGAATGATTGTCTGCTTTAGGAAAGTAACTGACGCGCTGCGCTTGTCGGGTCATGAAGGGCAGCGCAGCAAGCTGCCCTACCCTTCACGACCTCAAGTTAGACAAACGCTGCGGAAGACTCAGATGCGAACCATCTGGATAACCAGGAGGATTTCAGACTTGCTCGACTCGATCACCGTTGAACGAAAGATCGAGGGCAAGAATGAAAGCCCAGTTTGCGTTTCTGATGTTTTTTCCTCGGTCAGTCCGCCAAGCATGACTACCTCAGAATTTCGCATCTGCACATTGGTCGTTAACTGACGCTTAGTCAGCGTCGGGCTGTTATTAACGCCTGTAGTGGTCTGAACAAAATTGGAAAGCTGTTGATCAACAGTCAAATCAACGACCGCCGCGCGGACCTGTGGTGTGATGGTGAAGATCACTCCAGAGCTACGGTATTCAACCGATTGAACGGCCTGCCCGGCACCTTGCGGATAGGACAAAGCACCCAGTACCGGCACCTCGGCACCGACATTGATGGTTGCCTCTTTTCCAGAGCGCACACGCAAGCTTGGCTGGCTGACTACCTTAAATCGCGAATCAGAGGATAAGGCCGAGAGCACCGCGTTGAAATCGCCGGTGCTGATACTCACTGAGTTATCGAGTGGGTTACCGGCCAAATTGATAGAAACCTTGCCCTTGAGCAGTGATGCAGCCAACGAGAAGGCCGACCCGTCACGGTCGCCGGTCTGAACCTCATACACGGCGCTGCGCAACATCACCTCGCCCATTTCGACATCGACCTGTGGGAGCAGAGAGCGCAAGTTGGCAATCTCGGCCTTGCTGCCCACGAAAACCAGCTGATCGGCATCACGGTTAAGCAAGCTGGCAGCCGATCCGCGCGGAGCAGAACCGTTCATTAGCGTTTGTCCTGGAACAGAAATCCCGCGATCGACACTGAATTTGCCCTGGAACAACGGCGACAATGTTTCGGACAGGTAAGCCACATCCCGATAAAGCGGCCGGTACAGGAAATATTCACCAGGTGCCGGGGCTGGCTCTTTCTTCGGCATGACGTGCTCGACGCCATTGCGTTGAGTCACCGAGTAGCCGAAGGCATTAAGGAGACGGACGAAATCGGCGCGCACCTGGACGGCTGAGCCCTGAACACGCAACGACACAGGCCGACGATCCTCGAGCACTTCCGGCGACAAGATGAAAGGCTTGCGGAATGCGTCGGCATAGAAAATTTGAACCAGTTGACCAATCGGCAGGCCCGTCAGATCGAACTGATACGGCGGCTGTTTCTCGGTGGCCAGCGCGGAAAAAGACAGCAGGCACAGCAACAGGAACCGAATCATGGTGTTTTACCTGGAAGAGGGACGGAAGAAGCGGCCGGAGGCTTGCCACCGCTGAACGTGCTGACGCGGTGACCATCCAGTTCGCCAGTCATGACCCGGCCCGAGTTGTGGAAGTTGCTCGGATGCTCGTAACGAATCACGCCGTCAGCGTTCACCAGGACAACTTGGCGAGCACCATCGACGACAATCTCACCGGCAATACGCCAATCAGCGGAAAATGCCTGTGAAGGCGCAGGAGGCGCGCTAGGGGTTGCGGCCTTGCCTTGAGCTGGCAAAGCGCCGTTAAAGGGCTGCTGAGCAGCCGGAGCGGGTGTAGCACCGCGATTGAAGAAGTGCAGAACCCCCCAAACCGACCCAATGCCCCCGAAAACGATCATGAACAGGAAAAACCAAACCTTCGGGTTTTTCAGGATGTTCTGCCGGTCGTCCACCTGGACTTCATTGCCAGTGCCCCCGGAATACGACGAATACAGGGGGAAAATTTCCGGGTCGTACTTCTTGTTCATCACATCGACGCGAGCTTTGGCCGTCTGTTTCCAGCCTTCCCACATCTCGACCCGGTAAATCTTGTGCAGGCCCAGCGACTTAATTTTGGTCGTGCGGAAAGACAGCTCGACCACCGTTTTCAAGATGCGATTCAGGTCGCCGATGTCCTGAACCATAAGCACCAGGTCACAGGTAACGCCGGATACCGGGTGCGCGTAATGGCGATGCTCGCGGAAGAAAATCTTATGTTCCGTGCAAATCTTCTGATCAGTCCCCCAGAAGCGCCAAGCCTCGTCGATGCAGACCAAATCGCCCGGTTGCACGAAGGTATCGACCGCCGTGCCATGCGGGAGAAATTCAGGCTTGAACACATCGTCATTCGTGCAGTGCACCACTTCCCCGAGTTTCTCCAGGGCAACGCCCTGTTTTTCGTGGATGTAGGCACGGATGGCATCGGAGTCGATACCGTCGACGTTGGTAACGACCCGGCGCCCTTTGGCAACCGCAGGGACGATAACGGAGACGACACACTCGAAACTTTTGCCCGAGCCCATCAGCCCGGTATAGGCGTTGATAGGCATTAGCCGATTACCGGAATTCGACGGATCAGAAAGCGCGTAACCAACGCCGCAATCAGCAAAGGCACGCCGTTAGAAAACGCGAACAGGTCGAGGAAGTACCAGGTGGCAGCACCAATGCCACCAAATGCCGAGGTCAGACCGGCCCCGGTAGGCAACCAGCTCGCCATGACGCTGACCAGCTCCGCGACGATCCAGTACAGCGCGACCATCACCACGAACTTGACCAGGACACCACGCACCAACCAGCCAAGCAGCGCGTTACCAGCAGAAAGCAGAATGCCGAACATAGACCACCTCAAGCCGACAGGACGATAAAGAGAGCCGCAATAAGCCAAGCGACCAGACTGCCGTTGTAGAGCGGGCCGCGCACTTCCTCGAACAGGGTGCATTGGGCATCCATGCGGACGCGGGTCTGCAGCACGGCAATATCGAATTCCGGCTTCGGGCATTCGCCCTGGTGCGATGGAACCTGAAAGTTTTTGAGGTCAGGCATCAGGCCGGTAATCGGCGCGAGGATCTGCGCACCGGTCGGAGTCGCCTCAAGGTTGGGTGAACCAATGCCCGGATCGATGCCGAGATCCAGCTTCGGCGTTCCGTCCGGTGCCGTGGGAATCCCCGGCGTTGGATTGGTCACTTGCCCAGGTGTGGTAATCGGCACCGTTCCGGTACCGGGATTGATCGCTGGCCCAACAGCATCACCGACAGAGGGATATGAGCCCGGGTTAGCCTGCTGCCACTCCTGAACATCGGCCTTCGTGATCGGATCAGCGTAAGAGTAGGGCAAACCCTGATAGTTGGGCTGGGAAGCGGCGTCCTGCCAAAGCTTGTTCGCAGCATCGGCGACAATTTGCGGGTTTACCGGCGAACTGGCGACATCGGCAGGAATAGCCGCGGCTGCGGTGTCCCAAGAAACGTGAGACAAAGCGCCTTCACCCGGCACAGCAGTTGGGGTGCCTTGTTTTTTGGATGGGTAACCGAGCCAGCAGTTGGATTCGGAAGTGGAGCCACACACCGGGTTAGGGTCAACGCAGCCTGGGCCTCTCATGTAACCAGTGCCCCAAACGAGCGTCGTTGAACCACCTGAGCCTTTCAACATGCCGCAAACAGCCTCGGCACTGCCAACGCAAATATCCTCACCAACCCACGTGTAACACTGACCGGGCGCAAGCCCTGGATCAATGACGGCCGCTCCGCCCTCGGTACTGATCGTACCGTCATCGTTGAAAATCCAGTTGTAGATGGCATCACTGGTCAAGCTGACAACAAAAGCAACACCAGCGCCGACCGTAAGCGTCAACCAAAGCGGCGCTCCGGCGGCACCGACAGCAGCTAGCGCAACGGTAGTCGCTACCGATCCAACGGCAGCAATCGTCGCATTGAAACGAGGGTCATTCGCGGCGAATCCACGCTTTGCGGCTTTCTGCTCGATCACGCCACCGACAGCCGTACCGAATTTAGGCGAGAAGGCCGGAGCACCGGCCGCAGACGCAAAAACCGGGAGAAACATCAGTGCGAACAGCAGCGCTTTCTTGGCAAAGAAGAAGAAAAATAACTTTTTCATAGGTCGTTATCCGCGTAGCCAGTAATTACCGCCCAGGCACATAGCAAGCCGAAGACGAACATGAGCAAGTACCAGGCGTCATTAGTTGTCACTACTTTAGATTCCTATAGGCGAAAAAAAAGGGCGCGCATAGGCAACGCCCTTTAATCGACCGTTACGAACGACCGCGAATCATACCAAGCACCATACTCGCTGCTTTCGAAGTAGCATAAATAGTGGCCAAAACAGCACCGATTGCGAGAATACCCGCAACCACATCAGCAGCTGTGAAGGCACCGGTAATTTCAGTCAGATCAATCGCTGCGGATGCAGTCTGCGACGCAGTCACACCGACAATAGCGGCAGTGACAATAGCAGTAGAGAACGCGTTTTTAACTTTCATAGTAGTTACCCTAGCAAGATAAGACCGGCATCCGGCCGGCACGGCTTTCCTCAACGACGACGTATGAGGTTCAAGATTGTTCCAACACCACGAGCTGTCAGCCAGAAAAGCAGAGTTGTACCAAAGGCAAACGACCAAAAAGCGAATGCCTGAGCGTAGTCAAATGGTGCAGCTGCAGCTTGAACAGCAGAAAACTCAGAAGGCGTTAACAATAAAAATGAGATACAAGGTGTTTCTTGAGTAGCAATTACAAAGCCGTTTGCATCAACGCTCGTGCAAACCGCCATAGTTAACTTGCCTTAGGTGCTTGGGCGGTGTTGACTCGGCGCCCTTGGCGAGGATCAACCTCAAAGCTCAGTCGAGAGTCGCGGACGCTAGCAATAACATCACACTCGTAAGTTCCAGGCTGAGGCACCTGATTAGGAAGCTCGGCGTAAAAGTCAGCCATTTGCGGATAAGGAATATTCGGCATATGAACAAAAGCAGTGTACATGCAATACGGCTTTCCACTTTTGGCAGCAGTGCCAGTACGGTACTGACCAGTTACTTCAACAATAATAGTGTTAGACATAAGTGCCCTCTTCTGATTTTGGCAACTGGCGACTAATGACCAGTTCGGTTATGCCCTAATGGGCGGCTGGTATCATCTGAAAATTGCACGGATGTAGCGATACCAGAAATATACAAATGGAAAGGCAAAGGCAGATAAAAAAGACATCCAAAGGATAAATTCATAGCCGCCCATTAATGACCCATCCACTCTGCAATCGATACAGTGCCGCGAGTATCGCTGACAGTAATCCACTGCTTTTCAGGTTGTGCTCCCTGCTCTTTTCGAACCTCGAGTACTGCGATGGTCTGAGCAACTTGCTCAGCGAGCACAGGATTCAGCATGCTTTGAATGCGGCGCTGCTGCTCAAGCCGTTCACGCTGGCCAGTGGTGAGCTGTGCACCCTGAAAACTGACGGTTTTCATGCTGCAACCTGCCTCAAATGATTCGGGCGCTGATACCAAGAAGGAACAGCCAAAGTAGACTTAGTTACTTCGCGGCATTGACGAACAAGTACGGGCGCGAATCGGCTAGTGTCACAGGCATTACGGATGTTTATACCAATACGATTAAGGCGGGCTGCATGATCCTGAACTTGTCGCTTCTTAAAATCAAAAGACTGGCCATGCATCCATTGAATGGCATAAAGGGCGGTTGTATTTGCGGCGCGAGTTGTATCTACAACATTGTTGGCCAACAGTTGCTCGCTAATGCTAACGATATCCATCGCAGTCACCTTCAGCTTTTCATCAATTTTAAGAAACTCACAGTGGAGTTCGGCCAAGCGCCTTTCGTCGAACAAACCCCAGTAGCACAGGGCTTCGCGTTGCAGGAATTCGCTTTTTAGCTCCTGCTCCATACGCACTACGCCTTCACTGACGCAGTAATTTCTAACGCGCTGTACGTATTTGTATTCAGCCGAATCCTCGCCAAAAATACGTTTGATTTTTGGCAGGGAGTTTTGATCCATTTCAAAGGCTTTGTCATAAGCCTTTCGATACTGCAAACGGCCACCTTGACCGTTTCCCTTCGGAGTCCAAGCAACAGTTCGACCATTGGGGTACAAGAATCCAATGGAATGACCAATGCGCTGACTAGATACACCGCGCAAATAAGCCAAAACGTTCCCTTCGCCCAACGCAACGTTAGTTGTGAGGTCAATACGTTCGATTTTTGCGCCGTCGGCAATGCGGTCGCCAGACTTAGCGCCTGAAGCGCCCTGGCGAATATCGAGCCGGGTACAGCGAGTGAAGCTAGGAAGCCCATATTCACGGAGAAGTTCGTTGTAGACGGCCACGCACTGTTCAATGGTGGTGAAGCCGAAAAGATTGTCGAGCCGCCCTACTCTGCTCGGGTTGCCGTCTACGCGGATCTTGCGGCCCTGCACGTGGATTGTGACGGAGGTTGAGTAGCTGGCCTCGTGTTTGAAACGCGGCTGCTTTGTGCTGAGGACCTCATTGGTGTTCGAGTCGATCGTCAACGTCACAACGTCGCACACAATCGGCAGATCATGGTCGTGCTCCTGCGAAATTGTGAGCCAATCGATGAACATCAGAAATCCTTGTCAAGCCAACACATTGCGGGGGTAAAGCTACGCTATGTGTTAGCCTTTTGACAAGCGATAAGTCGCAGTCAGACCCAATAAATCTATGTGCTGTATGAATAAACAGGAGTTAGAGTCTATGGATCATGAACACTTGGTTGAAGCAGCGATGAGCATCGGAGAGAACATCAGGTTTAGGCGGGAAGTTAACAAATACTCGCAAAAAACCGTTGCTGAGGCGGTAGGTGTGGCAGAAAACACCATTGCTAGCTGGGAAAAGGGCAAAAATGTGCCGCCAAGTGACAAGGTTGTAGCAATAGCTAAATTTTTCCAATGCACCACAGATGAGATCTTGCTCAGCGATGAAGAGCGAGGGCTGGAGGTGCAGATGCTGGGTCTGCTCCGCCGCTTCGGAAGCCTGAACGATACGCATAAACCTATAGCCCTCAATGTAATCAGCTCGATCCTTCAGGGCATGGAAATGGAAGAGTACATGAAGGGTGAGCGCAACATCGGCAGCAAAAGGATTGGAGCCCTGGACTGAAGATCGCGGGAAACCGCGGTAAAGTGGGGGTGTAACAGCACCCCCACCCTTCGGTCCGCCTTCGGCGGCCCTCTCAAGTCCGAGTCAGGGCGACCACAGATCAAGATCAAGAGCGCCTCCGGCGGGCATCCCTTTGATGCATCGGCGGGAGGCCGGGAGGAAAAGCGCCTCCCAGCCACCCACCTCAGAGGATAAAGGGGCAAGGTGTGGTAAAAGGGCGCTGCGCTCCGGGACTCCGTTTATCGCGACGGTGAAGCGCTGTCACGATAAGCAGGGGTCGCGGCCCTTGACCATTCAAGACCGCGACGGGAGCGTTGGCCAAAAGCAAAAACGCGGTACCGGAATCTCTTCCAGGACCGCGGCATCGAGGACGGTTTCGGTACCAGACTAGAGCAGTTCAGTCTGCCCGGTCTTCTCCAGCAGCAGCGCTGCGGCAGATCGTGCGCCTTCGATCACTTGAGCAGCAGCGGCAAGCTTTTGCCGAAGATCTGCGATTTCCTTGTCCTGCTCGGCGCAAATCTTGTGATATTCGAGATACCCCAAGGAAGCAAGATAGACAGCCCGAGAGCCAGTTCTCGTGCCGGTGGTACGCTTCAATTCGGCGATTACATCGTCATCCATGTCGGGGATTTTAACTAGCATTTTGGTACCTTTCCTTGTTCCTGGGTAATGCACTAGGTTGTGATAATGGTACCAAAATCCACCGACAACGACAACTTTTTGGTACCAAAATAGCCAGTGCCGGCGCGACCTGGTTCACTTTAATGGTACCAGTTATAAGTCGTCGATCAGCCGGGCCACCTCTCGCAGCTTGCTGATAAGAACGTCCAGTTCGGCGGACTCGTCGTCCAACTGGCGAACCCGGGCACGCAGCTTGCGCAGGTCGCCAACGAGGTTGCCGTAGGAATCGATCAGGGATTCGACCGCGTGTTCAGGGTCGGAGTTGGCCATGTAGGCCTTGGCGTCGCGCACAGCGCGTTCAGAGAGCGTGAGTGGGATTCTCATAATGGACCTTATATTAACCGGCCCCCGGAGGCCTGTAGGCATTTTCCGGAGGCCGCTCAACATAAGGCCCTGCATTATGAGCACCTGCGTATGAAGGTGACGGGCCGTGGGTTGGCCAGATTGGAAGCCAGTTCGCAGTGCGAATTTCGCGGACGCGAAAAAATCACCAGTTCAGCTGGCTCCAGGTGTTGCTACCAGCAACACGCATCAGCTCCGAAGTAAGTCGCTTCCGGCAGATGTGCTCGATCGTTTCACGGTGAAAAAATCCACGGTGGAACTTCAGATCCCAGATCGCACTACGATTTTCGCGGACACCGAAATTACGGTCGCCCGTTGCGTCATTTGCCCCAGTACCTGGTCCAGTTGCGGCGCGAGGTTCAACACGTCCAAGTCTACACCTAGAACTGAATCGGCTTCGTACGGAGGCCGCGTGCCAGCGAACAGATTCGACGCAGTACTTATTCATCTATCCAACTCAAAGCCTGGTGCCAGGCTCTGTGAAATCGCACGATACTGGCTGGCCAGGTCGTTAGGAATTGCGTTTTACAGATCAGATAAGCAGTGTCCATTACCACTTGGCTTCAGGCGCAGTCGCAGATGCCCATCAGAATCATATTCAGATCTGGCGAACGCGGGTCAGCCTTAACCAGACGCGACTTGAGAAACAGCTCTCAAGCGAGCGCCGGATTCCTCACAGCTGGCCAGTAACGCGTTGTATCTCGGGAACTTCTCGCTCTCACCTCAAGCACTTGAGCTGCCTGCAGAAATGTCCGGGCTTCCTCTATAACCCAAGTACTGGGCAGTCGGACGTCATCCATCATAAGTGGACCTTTGCTTGAGCTGTTGCTGTTAGCAACAGCCTACGGCCGCATAGCATAGCGGGATAAGCTCTGGTACCCTGCCCTTATAATATGAATTTAAGGAATAACTCTACTAAATATTCATTTAGTAGAGTTGCGCTCAGTAAGTGCCTGGTAATGAGTTCGATCAAGACTAATTCGTGTATCGTCAAACCCTGCCCTGACGACTACGAAAGTTTTCCGCGACATTGAACAACCCCATACCGACGAGCATCGCGATCACGAACAGCCAGGCTTGCCAGTCCCCCCGGCGAGCAACACCAGCGAACGCCATGGCCACTGGTGCAGCCACCGCCATAGCGAGTACCGAGACCTACCAGAACTCCCACGACTATAAGCAGCCAAGGCGCCATACTGAAGTGAACCGGAGGCATTGCCGAGAGCAGTTGCCATGAAAGTGGCGCGGCAATGAGTCCCAACAAGAAGCACACTTTTTCACCCCGCCCTCCCCGCCACTTTGCAGCAGAGAGCCGAGCAAACCGCTGATGCCCGCGATGCGCCCGTTCGCAACGGCGAACAGCCCAGCGGCCAAACCGATCAGTGCCCCGCCTGCCAATGCCGACCACGGCGTGAAGGCAGCCATATCAACAAACATCTCAGCGTTCCATTGTCGAATTAGAGACAAAAACAGATTCCATCTTAACGCTAGAGAGCGACCTCATGGCACGTCCCTGCACGCGGTGCCCACGTTCAAGCCTGCTGCGGAAACGATAGAAGCGAGACAATAAAGTCAGCTGACCGGCGCAGGCTTGATCGTCAGGATACTGCACGGTGCATGGCTTACAAGCCGCTCGGTGGTATCGCCGATCACCTTGGCCCAATGCCTGGCCTGCACAACGCCGACCACCACCACATCGATCTTCAGCATGGCGATGTAGGACTTGATCACGCGCAGGGGCGCGCCTTCGCTGAAATGCCGGTGCGTATGGGCAACGCCATGTGCATCGGCCAACGCATCGAAAGGCAACTGCAGTGACTCGCGTAACTGGTTCGCCCAGGGGCCGGCAAGGTCAGGGTTGGCCAGCATGGCGATGGGCAGGTCGTAAGCCGAGAGCAGGTGCAACTGGCCCTTGCAATGAGTCGCCAGTTGCTGACCTGCCGCGACCAGGGCATGGTTGAGGGCGTCGTTGTGTGGCGACGGGTTGGCGACATCCACTGCGACCAGAATGTTCTGGGGGATGGCTGGGGCATCCGCCGGTACGAACAACAACGGCGTTTCGCTCCCATGCAGCAGCACTTGGTCTAGCGAGGTCCGGGCTATCTGGTCGAGCAGGGAGTGGCCCGGGCAGTCCTTGATTACCAGATCAGGTGCGTAGCGGGCAATGCAGGCTGGCAGTTGATCGCGCGGATTGGAGGTTTCTACGGCCTCGAAACCTGGCCGAGCCCCAACGAATTGCTGCTCATCCAGCAGCGCTTTGAGTTCGGTGCTGAAGTGCACGAACGACACCGAAGGTAGCGGGTCCTCCTGCAATTCATGACGCAGGCGCATTTCGCCCGATTCGTGGATGCCCAGTACTTGCAAACTTGCCCCCGACGCCGCAGACAATGCCATGGCCCGGGACAGCGCGGCATTGGCTCGGGCCTCGGTCATGATTAGCAGAATCCGGCGATACGGCTTCATTGGGCACCTCCCCGGCGCGGCTGTTGGGTTGCATGCGATTGTCATTATCGAAGCAGGTTCAGGTTCGTTCTTGATAAATATCAAGGCCCCCAGACGCCACCTTGCACCTGGTGGTGCTGAGCGTTGCTCTATTGCCATGGGCGGCGTCAAGCGCGCCGAGCTGTTTCGCCAGGCACTGACTCAACGCTTGTCCAGATAGCGATACAACGCTTCTTCCTGGTCGAAGTGCAATTGCGCAAGTGTGTCCAGACGGATGAGCTGGTGCTGGATCTCGTCAGCGCTTGGGCTGGCCGCTGCCTGGACAAAATCTTTGCTCATGCGTGACAGCAACTGGATCTGACGGAAAATTTCGCGGTGGCAGTGGCTCATTGCCGAAAGGGGGTCATCACCAGCCATGTAGCGGCTCAACAATGGATACAAGCGTTGTTCATCATCCCGCTCGTGACGCTCCAGTAGCTCATGCAGGGCGGCGACGAGGTGACTCAGGTCGGTCCGGGCCTGCACGGTGGGACGACTGGAAAAATCCCCGGCCATCTGGCTCAGTTCGGTCAGAAGCCCCTGCAGTTGCCGATGTTCGTCGCTCATGCGCTCCAGGTTCGCTACCCCAAGCCCGTTTCGCCCGTCCCCGGCCAAAGGGCCAAGGGCGCGTAACGCATTGACGATCACCAGCAAGTCGATGCCTTCCTGCAGTAGCGCTCCCATCACCGCTGGCAAGTAACCTGCAGCAGCGGCCAGCATGGCCAGCAACGACAGGGTCATGCCCACCCATACGCCCTGACGGGCGATGTGCACCGCATGCCGGGCGATGTCCAGCGCCTCGATCAAACGGTCCAGGCGGTCAACCAGCAAGACTACGCCGGCTGCCTGCGCCGAGGCGGTGACGCCGGCAGCACCCATGGCAACCCCGACATCGGCAGCAGCCAGCGCAGGCGCATCATTGATGCCATCACCAACCATCAAGGTCTGACCTTCGCGGCAGCCCTGCTGCACCAGCCGGATCTTGTCCGCAGGCGAGAGGCCTGAATGCAGCTCGTCGATGCCTGCCGTCAGCGCGATCATTTCGGCCGTTTGTGGGCGATCGCCCGTAAGCATCACGATCTTCTCGATGCCACGCGCACGGAGCCGGCGCAGGGTCTGGGGCGTTTCCCGGCGCACATCGTCGGCCAGCCGCAACAGCGCTTTCAATTCACCGTCCACCGCCACGAAACTACCGCTGCTGGCCAGATAGTCCAATTGCTGCAAGCGCGTCCGTGCCCACGCCCCCTCGTCCTTGCCATCCTGTACATAAGCCAGCGCGCCCACGCGCACGGCTTTGCCCTGAACTTGCCCGGCAAGCCCCTGGCCCGGGCTTTCCTGTACGTTTTCCGGCGTTGATAGCGGCAAGCCTCGCGAACGGGCAGCCTCAACGATGGCCTGTGCAATTGGATGGGTGGATGCCTGGGCCAACGATGCGGCCCGCTGCAGAATCTGCAGCGGTACCCCCTCCCCCTTGACCTCGATCGATTGCAGTCGGGCATGGCCACTGGTCAGGGTGCCGGTCTTGTCGAGAAACACCTGGCGAACCCCGGCGAGCGCTTCCAGCACTGCACCATCGCGCACCAGAATGTTCCGCCGTGCCGCACGCGAGATACCCGACAAGATGGCAATCGGCACCGCCAGAATCAGCGGGCATGGCGTGGCGACAACCAGAACGGCCAGTACCCGCTGAATGTCGCCGCTGATCCACCAGGCGAGCGCAGCGACCAGCATCGTCAGCGGAATGAGCGCCAGCGCGTAGCGGTCGGCCAGGCGCACGAAAGGTGCCCGTGACTGGCGTGCCGCCTCGGCCAGGCGCACGATGCCCGCATAAGTGCTTTGTGCCGCCGTGTGCGTGGCCAGCAGCCAAATCGGCGCGCCGGCGTTGCACACCCCGCTGGCTACGTGTTCGCCAGCATGGCGCGTTACAGGTAACGATTCGCCGGTCAGCGCGGCCTCGTCCAGGATGGCCTGGTCACTTTTCAACTGTCCGTCGACCGGCACGATGTCCCCCAGACGCACCAGCAGGGTCTGCCCAGGCTGAACCTGATCCACCGCAACCTCGCGCAGCCCATCGTGTTCCTGGACCCAGGCACGCTGGGGCGCACGCTGGATCAGCGCGCGCAATTCGCGCTCGGCGTGGCGCAAGCTGAAGGCTTCCAACGCACGGCCGGTGGCCAGCATGAACGCAACCAGCGCGGCGACCAGCATCTGCTCGAGGATCAAGGCTGCGCCTATTGACAGCAGGGCTATCAGATCAATGCCCGCCTCCCCCCTGGCCAGGCGTCTGGCCATTTCCACCACCAGTACCAGTGCCATGAAGGCGCCGCCAGTCGCCCAGGCCAGCGCCGCCCAAGCGGGCTGTTGCGCCAGGTAGGCCAAGCCGCCAGTCAGCAAAGCCAGCACACACACCAACAACAGGCTGGAGTTCAACCAACGCTGTGCCATGGCGGCTACTTGCGTCTGGACTGCTGCAGCAGTTGTTGAACCTGGTCCTGAGCCAGGGTCGCCCTGCGCAGTGCCTCGTTGGCAGTCTGCTCTACCAGATCGATGCGGTAGCACACCTGATCGGCACGCAACCGCGCAGTGGCAGCATTGTCCTCTGCTGACGCCAGGCGCGCATCGTATTCCTCGGTGTGCCAAGGGCTGCAGCCTGACCCCGTCGCCAGTAACAGGCTCGTCAACCCCAAAAGCAGATAGCGTTGCATGTCCATACCCTCGTGCGTGCCAAGTCACCCTGAGTATCGGTAACGCCGCCTGCAGCAGCCTGACATTTGTCAATCGTGTGCTGAGTTCCTGCCGTTGCTGCGGCAGGCCAATGAGCTACCATCCATGCGTTGGTCGACAACTTGAAATGAACCGCCAATCAGGGCAGGAGTACCTGCGATGCTCACTGTCACGCTGATCAACATGCTGGTCGTGATCCTGGTGGTGATCATTCACTACGAATGCCTGCTGCGCCTGAATGACTGGCTACCACGGCTCAAACTCTGGAGCCGGTTTCGCATCGTAGCGGGCGTGTTCGGCGCACTACTGGCCCATGCGCTTGAGGTCTGGTGCTTTGCCCTGGTGTATTACCTGATGGCCCATGCCGACGGCTGGGGCACGCTCAGCGGCGATTTCGACGGGAGTTTCCTGGACTGCGTGTACTTTTCCTTCACCACCTATACCACCATTGGTTTCGGCGACATCACCCCAAGCGGGCACCTCAAGTACCTTACTGGCCTGCAGGCATTGACCGGCCTGGTGTTGATCACCTGGACCGCTTCGTTCCTCTTCCTGGAAATGCAGAAGTACTGGAAAGCCAAATAGTGGAGTACCGGGTGCGGTGGTGACCACAAGCCGGCTGCCTGTTTACCATCGGCCAATTGGGCTGTGCGAACCGGCAACATCCGCTTCTCCCTCAAATTGACAGCAAAATCCAGTTGTCAGCCGAGCAATTGACAACTATCAAGTCGGTGCAAGGCCATGCAACGAAACTGTATCTCCACTGTTCATTCCAGACGTGTGAGGATACCGCCATGGCTCCAGTCAACCCCTCCCCTCAACCTGCCCCCACCTCATTTCCGGTGCCCGCCGGCGAGCATTGGATCGATGCTTTGGACAATGGCACCCATGTACTGATCAGGCCGTTGCAAGCCAAGGACAGGCAGCGCGAAAGAGCCTTCATCGAACGGTTGTCACCTGAATCACGGCACTTTCGCTTTTTGTGCCAGATCAAGGAGCCCGGTGAAGCCATGCTCGACCAGTTGATGGCGGTCGATCAGGACCGACAAGCGGCCTTCGTCGCCCTCGCGCATGTCGACGGCGAACTGCAAGAAGTGGGCATTTCCCGTTACGCTGCCTGTGACGACAAGGATGAATGCGAATGTGCGGTCACGGTCCTCGACAGCTGGCAACATCATGGCCTCGGCCGCTTGCTGCTCAAGCACCTGACTGATCATGCACGGGCAAAAGGCTTTCGGCAGATGTATTCGATCGATTCCGCCGCCAATCAGGCAATGCGTGACATGGCCAAGGCAGCAGGATTTACCACGACCACCGACCCTGATGATCCGAGCCAGGTAATCCACCGGCTTATACTGAGCTGAACCAAAGCCGCCACGGCATGACTTGTCCTGACGCGGCGGCCAGCATCTGATTCAAGGCATGGTTGCCTGAGGCTCCTCGGGCAACAGGTCGAACTGTTTGAGGCAGCGCTGCTCATCATCGGGTGTGAGTACCTTCAAGCCGCTCACCTCCTGCATGGGCGTTTCGAACAAAGCCATGCGTAGCACCCCGTTGCGCTTCATGAAGGTCTGTGCCAGACACGTGCACACCGGTTTGCCGACAAGTGCGGAGAGTTTTTCATCTTCGGGTACGTCCACTTGAGCCTGCAGGTTGGCTTCGCAGTTCGCCACGATCTGCGTCACTGAGCGTCCTGCCAACCACAAGGCGCCTGTGCCCAGCAGCCCCAGGCACAACAGCACCACCAGCAGGATGTTCGACTCCCGGGCCACTGAGCGAAGGAACGCCAGCCTGGCCTGCCAGCCTGTCTCCTGGCCGTTGAAAATGGCCCTGCCGACAGTGCGCTTCACGCCCCGTTGCACCGCCCAGCCTAGTGCCACACTCAGGGCCAGCAAGGCCAGTATCACGGCCGGATCGTGCATGGGCAGGCGCGAGGTCGGGCTTAGCCCGCGGTAGGCCGATGCGGCGAGTAGCAAGACCAGAATCGCCACGATCCAACCCAGGCTGCCCTTTGGACGATGCATCCAGGCTCTGAGTTTTGCCCTTGCCTGTGTGTTCATGAATACCTCCTGCGCCTACCCAGGCTCTGTATGAAAAGCCTTGATACTCGTTGATGCTGCGTTGAAAACAGCCCCTAGCGCACTGGGTCGATGGCAACCGTTTCCTGATACTCAGGCACGCACACCTGCCAGCCGAGTTCGAGGCTGATCCGCCGCCGCAAGGTATCGGCAGCGTGTGGCTCGCCATGAATGACATAGGTCTGACGGGGCGGCCGGGTGAACCCGCGCAACCATTCCATGATTTCGTCGGCATCGGCGTGCGCAGAAAGATTCTCCATCGCATGCACCTGTGCACGGATGGGCACATCCTCGCCGTGCAACCGCACACTGTGGGCGCCCGCTACAATATCGGCTCCCCGCGTACCCCCGGCTTGAAAGCCCGAGAACAGAATACTGTTGCGAGGGTTGGGGGCCAGCGCCTTGAGGTGGTGTAGCACCCGTCCGCCGGTCGCCATGCCACTGGCGGCGATGATCACTGCGGGCTCGCGCAGCTGGTCCAGGTGCCTGGACTCATCGACCGTCCGGATGATGTGCGTGCCTCTGCACATGGCGGCGCACTCGGCTGCGGTCAGCCGGTGTTCACTGCGGTACTGCTGATACAAGACGGTGGCGTCAGTGGCCATCGGGCTGTTCAGGTAGACCGGGATATCAGGGATCAGCCGGTCGCGCTTGAGCGTGTACAGGTAGTACATGAGCAGTTGGGCACGGCCGACGGCGAATGACGGCACGAGGGTAATGCCGTGGCGCAGGAGCGTTTCGTTGATGATCTTGGCCAAATACTGCTCGGTTGATTCGGCGGGATGCTGGCGATCCCCATAGGTAGATTCGATCAACAGCACGTCGGCCGTCCTGACCAGCTCAGGCGCACGCATGATCGGATCCTGAGGGCGCCCGAGATCACCCGAAAACAGCACGGTCTGCCCCTCGGCGCTGATCTGGACCGTGGCCGCCCCCAGAATATGCCCGGCGGTACGCAACAGCAACTCCATGCCCTCGGCGATCATGGTCACCTGATGCAACTCTACGGGGTGAAACAGTGCCAGGACCCTTTTGGCATCCTGCTCTGTATAGAGCGGTTGCGCCGGTGCATGCTTGGAGTAACCGTGGCGATTGGCATGGTCGGCCTGCTCTTCCTGCAGCCGCGCACTGTCGAGCAAGAGGATTTCCGCCAGGGCGCAAGTCGCCGGCGTGGCGTAGATCGGCCCGCGGTAGCCTTCCCGAACCAGCACCGGCAGATAACCACTGTGGTCAAGGTGGGCGTGGGTCAGTACCACGGCATCGAGTGCCCGCAACGCCGGGGGCAGTGGCTGCCAGTTGCGCAGGCGCAGTTGCTTGAAACCCTGGAAGAGTCCGCAGTCGACCAATACCCGCGTTCTGTCACGGGTCAACAGGAATTTGCTGCCGGTCACGGTGCCGGTGCCGCCAAGAAATGTCAGTTGCATGGCCAGGGCTCCCAACTTTCGGCTATTTGGGGATGAACGGCGAGCACGCTGCACGGTGGGCGGCTGACGATACGCTCGGTGGTGTCACCCAGCAGTTTGTCCAGGCCTTTGGGCTGTACCACGCCCATCACCACCGCGTCGATGTCCAGTGCTGCGACCTGTTCACGGATCACCTGTACCGGGCCTCCTTCCATGAAATGTCGGCGGTCCGGCGCGACGCCTTCGGCATCGGCCAGCGCCTCGAAAGGCTCCTGCAGTGCCTCACGCATCTCGTCGATCCACGCCTGGGTGACATTCATGTCCGAGGCGAATACCCCTGCCAGGTTGTAGGCCGATAGCAGATGCAGGTGCGCGTCACACTGCAAGGCCAGCGCCTGGGCAGCACGAATCAGTCCACGGTTGAAGCACGCCTGCACAGCAGGCGTCTCGCTGAACGCAGTATCCACTGCGACCAGGACACGCCGCGGCAATGAGATGGCCGCCGCCGGCACGAAATGGCTGACGCCTTTGAAACCTCGCATCAGCGCACAATCCAGTGGGGTGCCGAACACGCGCACCAGAGCCGATGCGGCTTCGCTGTCCTTGATGACCATATCGGGCTGCAGTTCACTGATGTAATCGATCGCCTGGCTGCGGATATCCTCCGCATTCAGGCTGTCGACCGTCAGCGTTATACCGCTGCCGCGATGCCGCTCGACCAATCCCGTCAACTGAACGCGATAGTGTTCGTACTGGCGTTTGATATCGGCCTCATTCAGCCGCTCTTCGCGCAGAAGGTGCTGATCGCTCGGCTCGAACAAGCCCAGTACATGCACGCTGGCGCCGCTGACCTGCGCCAAGGCAAGGGCTCTGCGCAAAGCGGCGGAATGCAGATCTACCTCGGTCAGCAGCACCAGCAATTGTCGATATTGCCCCATGGTGAACCTCCGCGCTTGCGTCAGTGGATGTGATGCTGACGATGTTCCGCGCGCAGGGTCGATGTTGCTTGATGCAGATCAGAAAACTGCTACCCAGCCTGAACTTGATGATTGTCAGAACCGAACCTGCCCGCCACGTTAAAACGGCTGCATCAGGCATTGATCAGGTAACGGGAGGCGCCATGAACGGGCAGCAAACAGCACAGCCACAGACCTGCGAACACTGGGTCGAAAACCTCGAAGACGGTTCGGCGGTGCTGATCCGCCCCCTACGCGAGGAGGACCGCGAACGGGATAAGCGCTTTCTGAGCACAATCACTTATGAATCACGGCGTTTTCGTTTCATTGCCGGACTCAGCGGCGGCTTGCCCAGCCTGGACACGCAATGCATGCCCGTTGACTATCACCAGCGCATGGCCTATGTCGCCTTGGTTCATGTTGACGGTAAATTGCAACAGATTGGCGTCAGCCGTTATGCAGGCATACCTGGCAGTCAACGTTGCGAATGCGCAGTGGCGGTCAGCGAAGACTGGCAGCGCAAAGGGTTGGGCAAGCGCCTGATGCAGCACCTGATTGCAGCCGCACGACGCAACGGCTTTCAGTGCATGGTCTCTAGGGATCTGGCCAGCAACTATGCCATGCACCGGCTGGTCAAGGCACTGGGCTTCACCTCACACTACCCTGGCGGGGATGTGAGCGAGATCCAGCACGAACTTGACCTGCGGCCTTGAAAAGACAAGGCCCTTGCGGGCCTTGTGCTTCAGCCTTGGGAGCGCTCTGGAGAAATCACCAGCACACTGCTGGACAACCGATGCAAAACCCGCTCGGCAGTACTGCCGATGAACCAGCCGATGCCATGGTGGTGATAACTGCCCATGACCAGCACGTCGATATCATTGTTGTCCATGAAGATCGCCAGGGCCTTTGCCGGGTCGCCTATGCGCATATGGCGGTGCTCGGCGGCGATTCCGTTGCGTTCGGCAAGCTCCTGGAAGGCAGCACTCTGAGCGTCATGCAAGGTCTGGGCGTGGTTCGAATCGAACAGGAACGAATGTTCCCGGCTGCCGCCTGCGTCCAGGTACATGGAACCCAAGTCGTAGGCATACAGCAGCTCGATCTGGGCATTGCACTGCAATGTCAGTTTCAACGCTTCGCTGATGATCTGGTCGTTGAAACCTTCGAACTGATCCTCAGGCCTGGACAGGTCCACCGCCGCAAGAATCCTTCGTGGCAACGCGTGGCTGGCCTTGTGTACCAAGTGCAAGGGGGTTCGCGTTTCACGCAGCAACTGGATATCCAGCGAGGTGAACATTGCGCGCATCCACCAGGGCTCATGCTCGAACGCCTTGATCAGCATGGCGAACGGCTGCTCACGCAAGTGCACCAGGATCTCGTTCAAGGGGTGCTGCACCCACACCACCTCGGTTGTGACGATGACACCGCTGCGGCGCATCGATGTCGCCTGGGTTTCCAGCCACTCGCGGTGCTGCTGCACATACCCCTCGCGCATGACTGCCAGCGCCTGGTCATTCACCAGGCCCGCCGTTGCAAGCCCTTCCACGTAGTCGAAAGCGACAATGTGCAGCGCCATCCCCTTGGCCTTGGCCAGCGCGGCAGCCCTGTCATAGACCGGGGTTCGGCGCATCAGGGGGGAGGCGATCAGCAGCAGTCTTTGCGGAGTTTCCATGGCACACCTCTGAGGTTGCGATATGTAGCTCAAGCATCTGCCACGCAGGTCTTGCGAATTTGATGTTTATCAACTGGAGCGCCTTCTGACAAACGGCATTGCCCATGGCGCAAGAACCTGACGCAGATCAATGTCTCGACCCTTCGCTGGCGCACCCTGTACCCAGATCAACAACAACTTCAGGCGCCGCAGGCGTGCCATGGCGATAACGCCCTGAGCTTCACCTGCGCTGCCGGCAGGGACGCCTTCATTCTGCATTGTCTATCGATACATGCTCTGGAGGCCCTGATGAACATTTACGTCGAGAAGAACACTGAGCAGGGACGCTGTTGGGTGCGCATGGATCACTGGCGGGTGAGTTTCAGTACGGCTGCCGAAGCCGAGCGGTTTGTCGACCGACTTACAATCCGCCTCAATGCCCCCCACTCGCGTGACATGCTGGCCGATTGGTCGCCCCATACCGGGGATGCCGCCGGGCACGGTGCGCTTAATGGCACTGGGGCCCAAAGCGGCCTCCGAAGTGCAAAGGAGGCCTGAAGATGCCTGGCCAGCTGAAGGTCGTACTACTCGACTCGTCCAACGAATCATGCAAGGCAAACCCTATTCACCTGAAACCGCTGGCGAACCACTGCAGGGATTGCCGGGTCAGCGGCCTGTGCCTTCCCACCGGCCTGCCGGTTGACGACGACAGCTGCCTGGGCGCGTTGATAGGCCCACGCCTTCGCGTTCGCAAGGGCGCCGCGCTTTTCAATGCCAACGATCCGCTGACCATGCTCTATGCCGTTCGCTGCGGCAGTTTCAAGACCAGCCTGAACACCGCCGAGGGGCAAGGCGTGGTGATCAACTTCTGGATGCCGGGCGATGTACTGGGCCTCGATGCCATTGCCACAGAGCACCATGTCTGCGACGCCATTGCCCTGGAAGACAGCGAAGTCTGCCCAGTCCCCTATCGCCGCTTGCAAACCCTGGCGCGTGACTTTCCGGTCCTGCAGCAAAGCCTCAATCGCTTGATGAGCCGGGAGATCGTGCGTGAGCACGGGCGTGTACTGATGCTGTGCAACCTCACAGCAGAACAGCGGCTGGCCAGCTTTCTGGTGGGGCTCTCCAGGCGCTTCGTCAGCCGCGGTTATTCTGCCCATGGCTTCATGTTGCGGATGTCCCGAGAAGACATGGCTTCGTACCTGGGATTACGCCTGGAAACCGTGTGCCGATCCATCGCGCACCTGCGGGCGCTGGGTCTCGTCGACCTGCATGGCAGGTTGGTGGAAATTCTCGATATGCCTGCACTCATGGCACTGGAACAAGGCGGCGGTGAATGTGAGGTCAAGGGCCCCTGAAGGCACCCGGTTCGACGCCGTAGATGTTGGCCACGGCGCTGTCACGCAAGCACTCCCCTCAGGCCAAACCGCCAAAACGCTTGTAGAAACTCTCGCTCACATCCGGCAATGGACCGTCTGCCGTCTCCAGCGCTGCATCCAACCATTCTTCGGCCTTGGCAAACACCAGTCGGTAAAGATTACGGCACAACTGTCGCGCTGCCCTTCCCTCCCAGTCCCCTGGTAATAACTCGTCGGGTAGTTGCGGGTCGCGCAGCAGCAGGCGGCGGTATTCGTGAATCAGCAGCGTACGCGCCAGGAAGCAATCTTGAGCATCAAGCAACGGCTGCTCTTTCAAACCTTGCCACAGTGGCCTGAACAGCTGGATAAACTCGCTGTATTGCTGCCCCAGTTCGTCGATACGCCAGCTTTCCCGCACCTGGGCGCGCATGGCCTTGGACGCGAGTACCTCTTGGGTGTGGGTTTCGAAGACGATGCTGTCGTCGCCGGCTTCAAGGTCACGCAGCGTGGCCACCAGGTCGGCACGGTCTGCCCGTGGGCAACCCAGCAGGTTCGGCGCCATGACACCAAACCCCTGCCACTCCAGTTCTTCACGCACCGCCTTGCGTTTACCCGCCTCGAGTTGCGACAGCAACACCAGCGTCCAGGCCCCGTCCCAGGCTGGCTGGCTCGGGCTATAGACGCGCTTGAAGGCTTTTTCGAAGCGCCGACGGCCCGTGCCTGTCAGGCTGTAATAACTGCGTCGCCCCACCTTTTCTGAAGTGAGCCAACCTTCTTTGGTCAGGCGAAAGATCGACGTGCGTATCAGCCGTTCATTGATGCCTATCGGTTCCAGCAGGTTGATCAGGCTACCGAGCCAGACTGTACCGCCGTGCGGCTCGATGGCATCGCCGTACAACGTGATGATCAGGGAGCTCGCGCGGATCGGCGTCTGCTCCTGAAAGCGGGTGATCAAGTGGTTCAGTGGGGCGAGATTGCTCATGGGCGAACTGTGCGCGGATAAAGCACCGACTATACCTGTACGGTGGGCCGCCTGGCCATTGCGTGTCGCTGCCAGGCTCATGCGCTCGCCTGGCCCTTGGGCCTGACCCCGGTGTCTTCCATGCGCGGGCGTCCCGGCTCTGCCTCGGTCAGCGGCGGGCATTCGACCATGCTGTTCATGCAGCGCTGCGCCAGGTGCTGGTACTCCGCCGTCCCGCGCTGTTTCCAGGCCAGTTCCTGATCGGTCAGCGGGCGTTTGACCTGGGCTGGCGACCCCATCACCAGGCTCTGCGCCGCACATTCGAAGCCAGCTTTGACGAAGGCGGTGGCCGCGACGATGCTGCGTGGTGCTACATGGGCGCCGTCCATCACCACGGCGTTCATGCCGATCAATGAATCTTCGCCCACGCGACAGCCGTGCAGTACGGCGCCATGGCCGACATGCCCGTTACGTTCCACTACGGTGTCGCCCCCCGGGAAACCATGCATCACGCAGGTGTCCTGCAAGTTGGCGCCCTCCTCCAGCACGATGCGGCCGAAATCGCCCCTGAGCGATGCCAGTGGGCCAATGTAGCAGCGGGGGCCGACGATGACGTCGCCGATCAGGACTGCGCTGGGGTGTACGTAGGCTGTCGGGTGAACCACGGGCGTCAGGCCGTCCAGTCGATAGCAAGGCATCGCATCACTCCTGAAATGATTTGAAATGTCAGTAGATCTTGTATCAGAAGCTGTTTGATCGTCAATCGTGTATCGCTTGTGTTGATCTAATGCTGTCAGACAAAAATCAGCTGAAAATACCCGTAAATACACAGGATAAACGATTCATCTGCAAATATTGCGGTGGAGCGGTGATCGCTGGAGAACACATAATTAGATACGTAAATATATTTTTGATGTTGCATCTATGTATCACATAGAGCATATACTGGCCTCACCCGGTCGTGATCCCGCATTACGCCCCTGCAAACAATTCCAAAAAATGCCGGCCACGCGATGTGCCGTGCGTGCAGCCAGAGGAACCCGACATGCCGCGATATATCGATGTGCAGGCGCCCGAACACGGCGTTCAGCTCATTACCCTGCAACGGCCCGAGGCCTTGAACGCCCTGAGCACCGAGTTACTGGCACAACTGGCTGCTGCGTTGCAGGTTGCCGGGGACGACGAGCGTGTCCGAACTGTAGTGATTACGGGCAGTGCCAGGGCTTTCGCCGCAGGCGCCGACATTGGCGAGATGGCCGATCGCGACCTGGTCGGCATCCTTAATGACCCCCGCGTAGCGCATTGGCAAAGCATCGCTGCATTCGCCAAGCCGCTGATTGCCGCAGTCAACGGCTATGCCCTGGGTGGTGGCTGCGAACTGGCAATGTGCGCCGACATCCTCATCGCCAGTACCGACGCCCGTTTCGGCCAGCCGGAAATCAACCTGGGCATCATCCCCGGTGCTGGCGGCACTCAGCGCCTGTTGCGTGCCGTCGGTAAGCCATTGGCCATGCAAATGGTACTGACGGGGGAAGCCATCACTGCCCACCGTGCCCAGCAGGCCGGCCTGGTCAGCGAAATCACCCAGCCCGAACTGACCGTAGAGCGTGCAATGCAGGTAGCCCGCAGCATCGCCGCCAAAGCGCCGCTGGCTGTGCGCCTGGCCAAGGAGGCGTTACTGAAGGCCGGTGATACCGACCTGGCCAGCGGTCTGCGCTTCGAGCGCCATGCGTTCACTCTGCTGGCTGGCACCGCCGACCGCGATGAAGGCATCCGCGCCTTCCAGGAAAAGCGCCAGGCCCGTTTCCACGGGCGCTGAACTTCATTCTCTCGACTGACGGAGCGAGTCTGTCATGACTTTCCAGCACATCCTGTTTTCGATCGAGGACGGCGTTGCCTTCCTTTCATTGAACCGCCCCGAGCAGCTGAACAGCTTCAATACGGCCATGCACCTGGAGGTGCGCGAAGCGCTCAGGCAAGTGCGCCAGAGCAGTGAAGCGCGGGTGCTGCTGCTGACGGCTGAAGGCCGCGGCTTCTGCGCCGGCCAGGACCTGTCCGACCGCAACGTTGCCCCAGGCGCCGAAATGCCAGACCTGGGCCAATCGATCGACAAGTTCTACAACCCGCTGGTGCGCACCCTGCGTGATCTGCCTTTGCCGGTGATATGCGCAGTCAACGGCGTGGCGGCCGGTGCCGGTGCCAACATTCCGTTGGCCTGCGACCTGGTGCTGGCCGCCCGCTCGGCCAGTTTCATCCAGGCCTTCTGCAAGATTGGCCTGGTGCCGGATTCCGGCGGTACCTGGCTGCTGCCGCGCTTGGTCGGCATGGCCCGGGCCAAGGCGCTGGCCATGCTGGGCGAGCGCCTTGGCGCCGAACAGGCCGAGCAATGGGGGCTGATCCATCGTGTGGTGGATGATGCCGCGCTGCGTGACGAAGCCCTCACCCTCGCCCGCCAGCTCGCCGCCCAGCCTACCTACGGCCTGGCACTGATCAAGCGCAGCCTCAATGCCAGTTTCGACAACGGTTTTGAGGAGCAGCTGGAGCTGGAGCGCGACCTGCAGCGCCTGGCCGGGCGCAGCGAGGACTACCGCGAAGGCGTAAGCGCCTTCATGAACAAACGCACGCCAGCCTTCAAGGGGCGCTGAACATGGGCGCACTCGCAAGCAATGTGCAGGTGGCGGTGATCGGTGCCGGCGCCATGGGCGCCGGTATCGCCCAGGTCGCGGCCCAGGCCGGCCACCCCGTCAAACTCTACGACAACCGCCCGGGTGCTGCCGCCCAGGCGGTGACGGGGATCGATCGCCAACTGGCCCGGCTGGTGGACAAAGGGAAGTTGCTGCCCGCTGAACGCGAAGCGATCAATGCCCGCCTGTGCCCGGTCGATACACTCGAAGCCTTGGCTGATGCCGGCCTGGTCATTGAAGCCATCGTCGAAAACCTGCAGGTGAAGCAGGCGTTGTTCAGCCAGCTCGAAACCCTGTGCGCAGCCGACTGTATCCTTGCCAGCAACACTTCGTCACTGTCCATCACCAGCCTCGCCGCTGGCCTTGAACGCCCGCAGCACGTGGTCGGTATGCACTTCTTCAACCCGGCACCGCTGATGGCGCTTGTCGAGGTGGTGTCGGGCCTGGCAACCGACCCGGCAGTGGCCGCATGCATCTACGCCACTGCCCAGGCCTGGGGCAAGCAGCCGGTACATGCACGCTCTACACCGGGTTTCATCGTCAACCGTGTAGCGCGGCCGTTCTATGCCGAAAGCCTGCGCCTGATGCAGGAAGGTGCCGCCGATTGCGCCAGCCTGGATGCGCTGATGCGTGACGCTGGCGGCTTTCGCATGGGGGCGTTCGAGCTGACCGACCTGATTGGCCATGACGTCAATTACGCTGTCACGTGTTCAGTATTCGATGCTTTCTATGGCGATTTCCGCTTCCAGCCTTCGCTGGTGCAGAAGGAACTGGTGGACGCCGGTCGCCTGGGGCGCAAGACCGGCCAAGGCTTCTACCGCTATGCCGAAGGCGTCGAGCGTCCGCAGCCGGCCGAACTGCACAGCTCCGCCTGCGCAGAGGCCTGCGTTGTCGAGGGCAACCTGGGGGTGATGCAGCCGCTGGTCGAGCGCCTTCGCCAAAGCGGCATTGCCGTGACCCAACGCGCCGGTAGTGGCTTGATTCAGGTGGGCGATGCCACCCTGGCCCTGTCCGATGGCCGCCTGGCCAGCCAGCGCGCCCGCGAAGACGGCCTGCGCAACCTTGTGCTGCTCGACCTGGCGCTGGACTACAGCAGCGCCACCCGCCTTGCCATCAGCTGGTCCGCCGATACCACTGACAGCGCCCGTGACCAGGCCGTAGCCCTGTTGCAGCGCGCCGGCCTGAAAGTGACCGGCATCGCCGACCTGCCCGGCCTGGTGGTCCTGCGTACCGTGGCAATGCTTGCCAACGAGGCCGCCGATGCGGTGCTTCAGGGCGTCGGCAGCGCCGCCGACATCGACCTGGCCATGCGCGCCGGCGTCAATTACCCCTGCGGCCCGCTGGCCTGGGCGGCGAACATCGGTATTGCCCACACCCTGGCCGTTCTCGACAACCTGCAGCGCAGCTATGGCGAGAGCCGCTACCGCCCTTCCCTGTTGTTACGCCGCTGCGAAGCCAAAGGAGGCACCCTACATGACTGAAGAGCAACTGGCACAAGCCTGTGCCGACGCCATGTACGCCCGCGACCCGGCCACTCAGGGCCTGGGCATCAGCCTGCTGGATGCCGGCCCAGGCCGGGCCAGCCTGCGCATGCCGGTGCGTGCCGACATGATCCAGGGCCACGGCACCTGCCATGGCGGTTTCCTGTTCGCCTTGGCTGATTCGGCGTTTGCCTTCGCCTGTAACAGCTACGACCAGGCCACGGTGGCGCTGGGGTGCAGCATCGACTACCTGGCCCCGGCGCTGCGCGATGACGTGCTCACCGCCCACGCCAGCGAAGTCAGCCGCAAAGGCCGCACCGGCCTGTACGACGTGCGCATCGACAACCAGCGCGGTGAGCTGGTGGCGATGTTCCATGGCAAATCCTACAAAGTGCGCGGCACCGTGCTGGCGCAGGAGACGCAAGATGAATGAACCGACCCACGCCGATGCCTTGATCATCGACGCCGTGCGCACCCCCATTGGCCGCTATGCCGGGGCCCTGAGCAGCGTGCGCGCCGACGACCTGGCGGCCATCCCGCTCAAAGCCTTGATCCAGCGCCACCCCGAACTGGACTGGAAAGCCATTGATGACGTCATCTTCGGCTGTGCCAACCAGGCCGGCGAGGACAACCGCAACGTGGCTCACATGGCGAGCCTGCTGGCCGGGCTACCACTCGAAGTACCAGGGACCACGATCAACCGCCTGTGCGGTTCCGGCCTGGATGCCATCGGCAATGCGGCGCGCGCCCTGCGCTGTGGTGAAGCGGGGCTTATGCTGGCCGGTGGCGTGGAATCCATGTCGCGTGCACCGTTTGTGATGGGTAAGTCGGAACAGGCATTCGGCCGTGCGGCCGAGCTGTTCGACACCACGATAGGCTGGCGTTTCGTCAACCCGCTGATGAAGGCCGCCTACGGCATCGATTCGATGCCGGAAACCGCCGAAAACGTGGCCGAACAGTTCGGCATCTCGCGCGCCGACCAGGATGCGTTTGCCCTGCGCAGCCAGCAAAAGGCTGCAGCCGCTCAGGCCCGCGGCCGCCTGGCACAGGAAATCGTGCCGGTCGAAATCCCGCAACGCAAAGGCCCGGCCAAAGTGGTCGAGCATGACGAGCACCCACGCGGCGACACCACGCTGGAGCAGTTGGCTCGGCTCGGCACGCCGTTTCGTGAAGGCGGCAGTGTAACGGCTGGTAATGCCTCCGGCGTGAATGACGGCGCTTGCGCCCTGCTGCTGGCCAGCAGCGCCGCAGCCCGCCGCCATGGCTTGAAAGCGCGCGGGCGCATCGTCGGCATGGCGGTGGCCGGGGTCGAGCCCAGGCTGATGGGCATCGGTCCGGTGCCTGCGACCCGCAAGGTGCTGGCACTCACCGGCCTGACACTGGCTGACATGGATGTCATCGAACTCAATGAGGCCTTTGCCGCCCAAGGGCTGGCCGTGTTGCGCGAGCTGGGCCTGGCCGACGACGACCCGCGAGTCAACCGCAACGGCGGCGCCATTGCCCTGGGCCATCCACTGGGCATGAGCGGTGCCCGGTTGGTGACCACTGCCTTGCACGAGCTTGAAGAAACGGCCGGCCGCTACGCCCTGTGCACCATGTGCATTGGCGTAGGCCAAGGCATCGCCATGATCATCGAGCGCCTCTGAGCGGTTCAGGCCCTGCGCTTGTTACCGAACTGAACGCAGCCGTATATGCTGCCTCCATGACACTCACCGCGTGGCCTGCAACCGCTGGCGCGCGGCGTACAAGAACAATTCGAGTGAAGCCATGAACATGTACCATGATGCCGATCGTGCCCTGCTGGACCCGATGGAAACCGCCAGCGTCGATGCCCTGCGCCAACACCAGCTGGAGCGCCTGCGCTGGAGCCTGAAGCACGCCTACGACAATGTGCCGCTGTACCGCCAGCGCTTTGCCGAGTATGGCGCCCACCCCGATGACCTCAAGTGCCTGGAAGACCTGGCGAAGTTCCCCTTCACCGGCAAGAACGACCTGCGCGACAACTACCCCTACGGCATGTTTGCCGTGCCCCAGGAAGAAGTGGTACGCCTGCATGCCTCCAGTGGCACCACCGGCAAGCCGACGGTGGTCGGCTACACCCAGAACGATATCGACACCTGGGCCAATGTGGTTGCCCGTTCGATTCGTGCGGCCGGCGGGCGCAAAGGCGACAAGGTGCATGTGTCCTACGGCTACGGGCTGTTCACTGGCGGGCTCGGCGCGCACTACGGTGCCGAGCGCCTGGGCTGCACCGTGATCCCCATGTCCGGTGGCCAGACCGAAAAGCAGGTGCAGCTGATTCGCGACTTCCAGCCCGACATCATCATGGTCACCCCGTCCTACATGCTCAACCTGGCTGATGAAATCGAGCGCCAGGGCATCGACCCACACCACCTCAAGCTGCGGCTGGGGATTTTCGGTGCCGAGCCCTGGACTGATGAACTGCGCCGCTCGATCGAGCAGCGCCTGGGTATCGATGCCCTCGATATCTATGGCCTTTCGGAAATCATGGGGCCCGGGGTGGCAATGGAGTGCATCGAGACCAAGGACGGCCCGACCATCTGGGAAGACCACTTCTATCCCGAGATCATCGACCCTGCTACCGGTGAAGTGCTGCCGGATGGCCAACTGGGCGAGCTGGTATTCACCTCGCTGAGCAAAGAGGCATTGCCGATGGTGCGCTACCGCACCCGCGACCTCACCCGGCTGCTGCCCGGCACCGCTCGGCCGATGCGGCGGATCGGCAAGATCACCGGCCGCAGTGACGACATGCTGATCATTCGCGGGGTCAACGTGTTTCCGACCCAGATCGAGGAACAGGTCCTAAAAATAAAACAGCTATCTGAGCTTTATGAGATTCATCTGTATCGCAATGGCAACCTGGATAGCGTCGAGGTGCATGTGGAGTTGCGTGGCGAGTGTCAGCACCTCGATGAGGGCCAGCGCAAGCTGGTGATCGGCGAGCTGAGCAAACAGATCAAGACTTACATCGGCATCAGCACCCAGGTTCATCTGCAGCCCTGCGGCACGCTCAAGCGCTCCGAGGGCAAGGCGTGCCACGTGTTCGACAGACGGTTGGCCAGCTGACCCATTCGGCTGCCTTTTCGGCCCTGGCATTGTCCGGGGCCTTTTTTTGCCTGCGTTACGCCGGGCAAATGCTGCTGCCCGACAGCCCTCTTGGCTGTCAATGTGATACACAAATCTTACCTGATACACATAAATGTGTTTGACGTTATGTTTTGTATCGCTTACAAATGACTCATGCCTTAGCAGGAGTCGCAGCACATGTACGCACAGCTAGTGGAAACCGGAGTCAAGCGCATCAAGTCGCTGGAAGAGATGTCCCCCGAGGAACGCAACTTCCAGGAAAAGATCGACGCCGAAATCAAGATCGAAGCCAAGAACTGGATGCCCGAGGCCTACCGCCAGACCCTCATCCGGCAGATCTCCCAGCACGCCCACTCTGAAATCGTCGGCATGCTGCCCGAAGGCAACTGGGTCACCCGTGCCCCCAGCCTCAAGCGCAAACTGCAGCTGATGGCCAAGATCCAGGACGAAGCCGGCCATGGCCTGTACCTGTACAGCGCCATGGAAACCCTGGGGGCTGACCGCGACGAAGAAATCGCCAAACTGCACAGCGGCAAGGCCAAGTACTCGAGCATCTTCAACTACCCCACCCTCAGCTGGGCCGACATGGGCGCTGTGGGCTGGCTGGTGGATGGCGCCGCCATCGTCAATCAGGTGGTGCTGCAGCGCACCTCTTACGGCCCCTACTCCCGCGCGATGATCCGTATTTGCAAGGAAGAGAGCTTCCACCAGCGCCAGGGCTACGAAATGCTCCTGACCATGATGCGCCAGGGCACCCAAGCCCAGCGCGACATGGTTCAGGACGCCATCAACCGCCTGTGGTGGCCGGCACTGATGATGTTCGGCCCTAGCGATGAACACTCGCCCAACAGCGCCCAGTCGATGGCCTGGAAGATCAAGCGCCAGACCAACGACGAACTGCGCCAGCGCTTCATCGACCAGACCGTGCCGCAGCTGGAACTGCTTGGCTGCACTGCGCCTGACCCTGAGCTGAAGTGGAACGCCGAGCGCGGCCACTACGACTTCGGTGAAATCCAGTGGGACGAGTTCTACGAAGTGATCAAGGGCAATGGCCCGTGCAACCTGGAACGTGTCGCCACCCGGCGCAAGGCCATCGAGGACGGCGCCTGGGTACGCGAGGCCGCCGTGGCCTATGCGCGCAAGCAACAGAACAAGAACGCCGCCTGAGCGGCGATTGATGCGGAGATCGAAAATGTCTGTCTGGACCCTCTACGAAGTGTTCGTGCGCAGCAAGCACGGCCTTAACCACAAGCATGTCGGCAGCGTGCACGCCGCCGATGCCGCCATGGCCATCGAGAACGCCCGCGAGCTCTACACCCGCCGTAGCGAAGGTGTGAGCCTGTGGGTGGTGCCGTCGGCGCTGATCACCGCCTCCTCCCCCGACGAGAAAGACCCGCTGTTCGCCCCCTCCGACGACAAGGTCTATCGCCATGCCAGCTTCTACGAGCTGCCCGACGAAGTCGGACACATGTGAGGTGGGCCATGCATAAAGAAGCCCTAATCCCCTATCTGCTGTTGCTCGGCGACAGCGCCCTGGTCCAGGGCCAGCGCCTCTGTGAGTGGTGTGGCCGCGCCCCTGCCATCGAGGAAGAGCTGGCCCTGATGAACGTCGGCCTCGATCTGGTCGGCCAGGCCCGCAACTGGCTGGAGTATGCCGCCGAGCTGCTCGACGATGGCCGGGATGCCGATGCCCTGGCGTTCCGCCGTGACGAGCGCGCCTACCGCAACCTGTTGCTGGTCGAGCAACCCAACGGTGATTTCGCCGTGACCATGAGCAAGCAGTTCCTTTACGACGCGTGGCACTTCGCCGTGCTGCAGGGGCTGGTCGAGTCCAGCGACGCGCGAATCGCGGGGATTGCCGCCAAGGCCCTGAAGGAAGTCACCTACCACCTGCGCCGGTCCAGCGAGTGGGTACAACGGCTGGGCGGTGGTACCGATGTCAGCCGCCAGCGCATGCTCGCCGCTATCCCGGCACTGTGGCGCTTCACCGTTGAACTCACCGCTGGCAGCGACAACGAAGTCCGTCTGGCCGAATGCGGTATCGCCGCCGACCCAGCGACCGTCGGCGCCACCTGGCTGAAGCAGGTCACGGAGACCTTTGCTTCGGTCGAACTGCCGCTGCCCAAGGCCGCCAGCCACTTCTACCTGGATGGCCGCAAAGGCCTGCACACCGAGCATCTGGGCCTGCTGCTGGCCGAAATGCAGTTCCTGCCAAGGGCCTACCCCGATGCAACCTGGTGAACTGATTGCCGGTGACCGCGGCGCGCGGGCACAGCAAGGTGACGACCTGACCCGGGCCTGGGCGGTACTGGGCCAGGTCATGGACCCTGAAGTGCCGGTGGTCAGCGTGGTCGACCTGGGGATCGTGCGCGATGTCGATTGGCGCGCCGGCCACCTGCACCTGGTGGTTACTCCGACCTACTCTGGCTGCCCGGCCACCGAAGTCATCGAAGGGGATATCCGCCAGGCGCTGGAACAGGCCGGTTTCACCGCGCCAGACCTGGAGCGCCGGCTGACCCCGGCCTGGAGCACTGACTGGATCACCGAACTGGGCCGCGAGCGCCTGCGCGCTTATGGCATTGCGCCGCCGCAAGGCAGCGCCAGCAAGCGCAGCCTGCTCGGCGAAGCGCCCCAGGTGTGCTGCCCGCAATGCGGCAGCGCCCATACCGAATTGCTCAGCCAGTTCGGCTCCACGGCCTGCAAGGCGCTGTACCGCTGCCGCGAGTGCCTGGAGCCATTCGACTATTTCAAATGCATTTGAGCCGTGGAGACCACCATGAGCCAGTTTCACAGCCTGACCATCAAGCAAGTGCGCAATGAGACCCGTGATGCGGTATCGATTGCCTTCGATGTGCCCGAACACCTGCAGGACCAGTTCCGCTTCACTCAGGGCCAGTACCTGGTCATGCGTACCCAGCTGGACAACGAAGAAGTCCGCCGCTCCTACTCCATCTGCAGCGCCGTGCAGGACGGCGAGCTGCGCGTGGCCGTCAAGCGCGTGCCGGGTGGGCGCTTCTCGGCGTTTGCCAATGAAGTGCTCAAGACCGGCCAGCAGCTGGAAGTGATGCCGCCATCGGGTAGCTTCTTCGTGCCTCTGGACCCGGCTCGCCAGGGCAACTATCTGGGGGTGGCCGCCGGCAGCGGCATCACCCCGATACTGTCGATCATCGCCACCACGCTGGCCAGCGAGCCGCACAGCCGTTTCACCTTGCTGTACGGCAACCGCTCCAGTTCGGGTGCGCTGTTCCGCGACAAGCTCGAAGACCTGAAAAACCGTTATCTCGACCGCTTGAACCTGATTTTCGTGTTCAGCCGCGAACAGCAGGACGTCGACCTGTACAACGGCCGCATCGACGCTGACAAATGCGGCCAACTGTTTTCGCGCTGGCTGGACGTTCCCGGCCTGGACGCGGCATTCATCTGCGGCCCGCAGGCGATGACCGAGACCGTGCGTGACAGCCTGCAGGCCAACGGCATGGCCAAGGAACGCATCCACTTCGAGCTGTTCGCCGCCGCCGGCAGCGAGGCCCGCCGCGAAGCCCGTGAGGCGGCACGCCAGGCGGATTCGGCGCTTAGCCATATCACCGTGATCAGCGATGGCCGGGCACTGAGCTTCGACCTGCCGCGCAACACCCAGAACGTGCTGGACGCCGGCAACGCCATTGGCGCCGAGCTGCCGTACTCGTGCAAGGCCGGTGTGTGCTCCACCTGCAAGTGCCGGGTGATCGAGGGCGAAGTGGAGATGGACAGCAACCATGCCCTCGAAGATTACGAAGTGGCGGCCGGGTATGTGCTGTCGTGCCAGACCTACCCGGTGAGCGACAAGGTGGTGCTTGACTTCGACCAGTTGTAGACCGAGTCGACTGCTTCGCGGGTAAACCCGCCCCTGCAGGGCCTGCGCAAGGCCTTGGGGCAGCATCCTACCTGCGAAGAGGGCCTGAGCAACAACGCAATACCCCGCGTGACCTCAACAAAACAATTACAAAACCAAGAGATCGCTTGCCATGACACCCGAACGCATAGAAAGCATCGCCAACCACCCCGACTTCCAGCACCTGGTACGGCGCAAACGCCGCCTGAACGGCAGCCTGACCCTGGCCATGCTGGTGGTCTACTACGGCTTCGTCCTGCTGGTCGCGTTCTCGCCCAGCACCCTCGGCCATTCCCTCAGCGGCGGCGTGACCACGGTCGGCATGCTGGTGGGCGTGCTGATGGTGCTGCTGTCCTTTGCCCTGACCGGCATCTATGTGCACCGCGCCAACAACGTGCTCGACCCGCTCAACGACAAGGTCAAGCAGGAGTGCGCACAATGAACTGGACAGCCATTTCGATGTTCATGGTGTTTGTCTGCTTCACCCTGCTGGTCACCCGCTGGGCTGCCCTGCGTACCCGCTCGGCCAGCGACTTCTACACCGCCGGCGGCGGCCTGACCGGCATGCAGAACGGCCTGGCGATCGCTGGGGACATGATCAGTGCCGCTTCGTTCCTGGGCATTTCCGCGATGATGTTCATGAACGGCTACGACGGCCTGTTGTATGCCCTCGGTGTCCTGGCAGGCTGGCCGATCATCCTGTTCCTGATTGCCGAGCGCCTGCGCAACCTGGGCAAGTACACCTTTGCCGATGTGGTCAGCTACCGGCTGGCGCAAACCCCGGTGCGCTTGACCTCGGCTTTCGGCACTCTGGTTGTGGCGCTGATGTACCTGGTGGCGCAAATGGTCGGTGCCGGCAAGCTGATCGAGTTGCTGTTCGGCATCAGCTACCTGTACGCCGTGATGCTGGTTGGCGTGCTGATGGTTGCCTATGTCACCTTCGGTGGCATGCTCGCCACCACCTGGGTGCAGATCATCAAGGCGGTATTGCTGCTGTCGGGCACCAGTTTCATGGCTTTCATGGTGCTCAAGCACTTCGGCTTCAGCACCGAGGCCATGTTTGCCAGCGCCGTGGCCGTGCATGCCAAGGGCCAGGCGATCATGGCCCCAGGCGGCTTGTTGTCCAACCCGGTGGACGCCATTTCTCTCGGTTTGGGCATGATGTTCGGCACCGCTGGCCTGCCGCACATCCTGATGCGCTTCTTCACTGTCAGTGATGCCAAGGAAGCCCGCAAGAGCGTGTTCTACGCCACCGGTTTCATTGGTTACTTCTACCTGCTGCTGATCGTTGTCGGCTTTGGCGCCATCGTCATGGTCGGCACCGAGCCGTCCTACCGCGACGCCACCGGCGCAATCATCGGCGGCGGCAACATGGTCGCCGTGCACCTGGCCCAGGCCGTGGGTGGCAACCTGTTCCTCGGCTTCATCTCTGCCGTGGCCTTCGCCACCATTCTGGCGGTGGTCGCCGGCCTGGCGCTGTCCGGGGCTTCGGCAGTGTCCCACGACCTGTATGCCTGCGTGATGCGCAAAGGCAAGGCTACCGAGCAAGAGGAAATGCGCGTGTCGCGCATTGCCACACTGGTCATCGGCCTGCTGGCAGTGATCCTGGGCCTGATGTTCGAGTCGCAGAACATTGCCTTCCTCTCCGGCCTGGTACTGGCGGTGGCCGCTTCGGTCAACTTCCCGGTGCTGCTCCTTTCGATGTTCTGGAAAGGCCTGACCACTCGCGGCGCGGTGTGCGGCAGCATGGCCGGGCTGATCTCGGCGGTGCTGTTGGTGGTGCTGGGCCCGGCGGTGTGGGTCAACGTGCTGCACAACGAAACGGCGCTGTTCCCCTACAGCAACCCGGCGCTGTTCTCCATGAGCCTGGCCTTCCTCAGTGCCTGGGTATTCTCGGTTACCGACAGCTCCGAACGTGCCGTTGAAGAGCGTGGTCGCTACCTGGGCCAGTTCATCCGCTCCATGACCGGTATCGGCGCAGCTGGCGCCAGCAAACACTGACTTCAAGGACGAACAGACATGTCGGGTAAAACAACAACAATGAACCGCACACACTTCCTGTCAGCCGCCTGGCTGGCCACCCTCGCCCTGCCCATGCCCGCGCTGGCCGACTTCATCGGCGACAACCATGCTCGCCTGGAGCTGCGCAACCACTACCTGAACCGTGATTTCCGCCAAAGCAACGCCCCGCAGGCCAAGGCCGAGGAATGGGGCCAGGGCTTTACCGCCAAGCTGGAGTCGGGCTTCACCGAGGGCCCGGTCGGCTTTGGCGTGGACGCCCTGGGCCAGTTGGGCATCAAGCTCGACTCCAGCCGCGACCGTCGTAACACCGGCCTGCTGCCGTTTGGCCCGAACAGCCACGAACCGGTCGACGACTACAGTGAGCTGGGCCTGACCGGCAAGGTTCGTGTGTCCAAGAGCACCTTGCGCCTGGGCACCTTGCAGCCGATCCTGCCGGTGGTGGTGTACAACGACACCCGCCTGCTGGCGTCCACCTTCCAGGGGGGGCTGCTCACCAGTCAGGACCTTGATGGCCTCACCTTCAATGCCGGACGCCTGACCAAGGCCAATCTGCGCGATTCCTCTGGTCGCGATGATATCGGCTATGGCGCAGCCAGCAGTGACCACCTGGACTTTGGTGGTGGCAGCTACGCCATCACCCCGCAAACCACGGTCAGCTATTACTACGCCAAGCTACAGGACATCTACCGGCAGCAATTCGTCGGGCTGATCGACACCCGCCCACTGGCAGAAGGCGTGAGCCTGCGCAGCGACCTGCGCTACTTCGACAGCCGCAACGACGGTGCCGAGCGTGCCGGCAACATCGACAACCGTAACTTCAACGCCATGTTTACCCTGGGCGTACGGGCGCACAAGTTCACCGCCACCTGGCAGCAGATGTCCGGTGACAGCGCCTTCCCGTTCGTCAACGGCGGCGACCCGTTCACCGTCAACCTGGTCACCTACAACACCTTCACCCGGGCCGGGCTGGACTCTTGGCAAGTGCGCTACGACTACGACTTCGTTGCCATGGGTATCCCCGGCCTGAGTTTCATGACCCGCTACACCGACGGTCGCCACGCCGAAACTGCCACCGTGACCAATGGCCGCGAGCGCGAGCGCGACACCGACATCGCTTATGTCATTCAGAGCGGTCCGCTCAAGGACGTCAGCCTGCGCTGGCGCAATGTCACCTTCCGCTCCGGCAACGGCCTGACCAACGCCGTGGACGAAAACCGCCTGATCATCGGCTACACCCTGGCGCTGTGGTAACAGCGCCCCTCACATTTTGAACAGCATGGAGAACAGCATGTCTGCCGCCCCTACTCTGCAAAGTTTCATCGCCGGCCGTTGGCTCGGCCAGCACGGCGCCCAGGCCCTGCGCAGCGCCCTCGACGGCCACGTACTGGCCTACAGCCATGAAGAGCGCCCAGACTTCGCCGAAGCTGTGGACTACGCGCGTGCGCGCGGTCTTGCCTCGCTGATGGGCATGGATTTCCAACAACGTGCCCAACGCCTCAAAGCCCTGGCCCTGTACCTGGCCGAGCACAAGGAGCAGCTCTACGCCCTGTCGCACCACAGCGGCGCCACCCGGGCCGACAGCTGGATCGATATCGAAGGCGGCAACGCCACGCTGTTCTCCTATGCCGGCATCGGCAGCCGCGAGCTGCCGTCGGGTAACCTGGTGCACGAAGGGCCTGCTATACCCTTGGGCAAACAAGGCCATTTCGCCGGCAGTCACATCCTGGTGCCACGGGCAGGCGTTGCGGTGCACATCAATGCGTTCAACTTCCCCATCTGGGGCATGCTGGAAAAGTTTGCCCCGACGTTCCTCGCCGGTATGCCCTGCATCGTCAAGCCGGCGACCTCGACCAGCTATTTGACCGAGGCCGTGGTGCGCCTGATGAACGCCTCCGGCCTGCTGCCCGAAGGCAGCCTGCAGCTTGTGATAGGCAGCACCGGCGATCTGCTTGACCGCCTGCAAGGCCAGGACGTGGTGACCTTCACCGGTTCTGCCGATACCGCTGCCAAATTGCGCGTGACGCCCAACCTGATTCGCAACTCGGTGCCGTTCACTGCCGAGGCCGACTCGCTCAACTGCGCCATCCTCGGCCCGGACGTGACACCGGACAGCGAAGAGTTCGACCTGTACATCAAGGAAGTGGTGCGTGAAATGACCACTAAAGCCGGGCAGAAATGCACCGCCATCCGCCGCGCGATCGTTCCGGCCAGGCACCTGGATGCCGTTGCCACCCGCCTGCGCGAGCGCCTGAGCAAGGTCGTGGTTGGCGACCCGTCGCTGGAAGGTGTGCGCATGGGGGCCCTGGCCTCCCATGACCAGCAGCGCGACGTTGGCGAGCGGGTGCGCAGCCTGCTGCAGAGTTGTGATCAGTTGTTCGGCGCCAGCGATGGCTTTGCCCCGCGTGGCGAAGGCGTGGCTGAAGGCGCGTTCTTTGCCCCGACCTTGTTGCAGGCCCGCGACCCACATGCCGAGGGCGGCGCCCACGACATCGAAGCGTTCGGCCCGGTCAGTACGCTGATGGCCTATGACGACCTCGACGAGGCCTTGGTACTGGCTGCCCGTGGCAAAGGCAGCCTGGTGGCGACCCTGGTCACCGCCGACCGCAACGTGGCCGCCAAGGCTATCCCGGTGGCTGCTGCCTGGCATGGCCGATTGCTGGTGCTCGATAGCCAGGCTGCCAAAGAGTCCACCGGTCACGGCTCGCCACTGCCGCAGCTCAAGCACGGTGGCCCGGGCCGCGCCGGTGGTGGTGAAGAGCTGGGTGGCCTGCGTGCGGTCAAGCACTACCTGCAGCGCGCGGCAGTACAAGGCTCGCCGAGCATGCTCACGGCGGTCACCGGCGAGTACGTGCGCGGCGGCGAAGTGATCGAAACCGAAGTGCACCCGTTCCGTCGCTACTTCGAGCAGTTGCGTATCGGCGAGTCGCTGCTCACCCATCGCCGCACCGTGACGGAAGCTGACCTGGTTAATTTCGGCTGCCTCTCCGGCGACCATTTCTATATGCACTTCGACGAAATCGCCGCCAAGGCGTCGCAGTTCGGTAAACGCATTGCCCACGGTTACTTCGTACTGTCGGCAGCGGCCGGGCTGTTCGTGTCGCCCGGTGCCGGCCCGGTGCTGGCCAACTATGGGCTGGACACCCTGCGCTTCATCAACCCGGTGGGCATTGGCGATACCATCCAGGCGCGCCTGACCTGCAAGCGCAAGATCGACCAGGGCAAGACCAGCCCGCTGGGGCAGCCGCAGGGGGTGGTGGCATGGGATGTGGAGGTAACCAATCAGCTGGGTGAACTGGTGGCCAGCTATGACATCCTGACCTTGGTGCTGAAAAAGCCAGAATGATGGGTTGAAGCTACCGGCCTCTTCCCGGGCAAGCCGCCTTTGCCCGGTACTGCACAGCGCCCTCTTAGGAGCGGGTTCACCCGCGAAGAGGCCAGTAGCTGCCCAAGGCACTTGGGAAGTGCGCGTACGTGGCTGTAGTGAAGTACTCAGGCAACTGAAACCGTTGGTCAGCGACTGCCATTGCCCAGTGGATCTATGGCGTGCACCTGTCGATCTCAATTCATGACGATCATGAACGAGGACTGCACCATGAATTCCCTACTGCGAATGGGCGGCGGCAATGTTGAAGATGACTGGCCGGAGCTGGAGCCTGATAGACGCAACGATAGGGCAGACGATCCTGATGCCGACCCCAATGTGACGGATGACGATGAAAACCGCCCTGGCGTCCCGGCCAGCGACCCTGAGTCCGGCGCATGACAACATGAGCATCAACGTATCCTGCAGGAGTGGGCACGTCCGCTCCTGCAGTTTCCTGTACCCAGTGCAGGCGAGGGATTAAACCATCGCCGCCGGATCGCCCACCGACTGGTTGGGCTTGCTCCCCGAAATCCGCCAGCTCACGGCGGTAATGCCATAACGCTCGGCCATCGGCCGACTGACCTTCCTGATCTTCTCGCGCCCGAACTTGGGAATGATGCCGATGCCCGCATCACAACTTGCCCAATGCCAGGCCTCGGCATTATCCAGGCGTTCCAGGCGAATGATGAAACTGCGCGGCTGGCCATGCAGTTTGTAATCAATTATGTACAGCTGTGGGCTAGGCATCGCAGGGGGCCTCCTCTTCTCCATGGATGACATTCTGATTGATCGGGCCGTGACCAGAAGATTCAAAATTTTGTCGAACCTTTGGTACCAGTGGCCGAATGTGTGCCCTGCCTAGGTTCCGAGACCCCGGCTCATGTTGCGCTCAGTGGCTTTGGCGTCAGCTGACCGGGGGCATGAAAAACACGCAGGCAAGATGTTTTTGTGACGGAGGTGACCGTTCGTCAGCTTCAACGCAACGTTCATTGCCAACCAACGCCCAAACTTCATGCAATAAGGGACTCGCCCAGGAGCCTGAATGAAGCCAGTCAAGCATCGCGCCACCATTATTTGCCGGCATGGCAAGCAGCGCCATAAATGGTTGTGGGTAAGAAAGCCCAACGCGCCCTGGACCCTTCCAGGCGGCAAGATCGAACCCGGCGAGACGCCAATGCAGGCCGCCGAGCGGGAGTTGCTGGAAGAGACCGGCCTACAGGCTGAGTCGCTGATTTTGTTGATGCGCCACGAAACGCCAGAACGGATGCATTACGTGTTCGCAGCGGAGTTTGCCGACGCACCGCAGCCCAAGGCCCGGCATGAAATTTCCGATTGCCGCTTTGCCCACCTGGACCAGGTGGCTGCGGTGAAGGGCGAGATCAAGTCCCTGATCCGTTCCTTGCTGGCTTGTGACCCGGGCACTGCGGCGTCAGTTCGGTAAGCTAAGCGTGCACACTCCACTGAGCTGCATCCGCCTCGATCGGCATCTCGTCGATTGCGTGGATCATCCCGTTTGCCAGCGCTTCCTGCGGCGCCAGTATCCTGGGATAGGCCATTAGATAGCGCACTTGGTCCTGGCACCCTGCCATGAAGCGGGTATGCGGTGGAGACGCCAGTTGCCGCAAAGTTCAACTCGGCGTCAGCAGTTCCGTTGGTCAAGCGTTGTGAACCCTTGCCGGCCCTTGCCGGTCGCACTTTCAGAGCGACCGAACAAGGAACCGGCAGTGAGGACGGCAGCGTGAGCGATATTCGCATCGGTATCTCCGGGTGGCGCTATGGCCCCTGGCGCAAGGATTTCTACCCCAAAGGCCTGAAGCAGGACGATGAACTGGCATTCGCTTCACGGGCGGTGAACAGCATCGAGATCAATGGCTCGTTCTACAGCCTGCAAACGCCCGAGCGTTATCTGGGCTGGCGTGAACAAACACCGGACCGCTTCGTGTTCGCGGTCAAGGGGCCGCGCTATATCACCCATGTGCGGCGGCTGAAGGACATCGAAGAGCCAGTAGCCAATTTTTTTGCCTCCGGGCCGCTGCTGTTGGGCGAAAAGCTCGGGCCATTCCTGTGGCAGTTCCCTCCCAGCATGAAGTTCGATGAAGACCGTTTTGCCCGGTTTTTCGATCTGCTGCCTCACACCCGCAAAGCGGCCCGTGAACGCGCCCAAGGCTGCGCCGAACGCCTCAAGGGCAATGGCAGCCTTGCCATCAAGGGCAATGCACGCTTGCGTCACGCCGTGGAAATCCGCCACGAGAGTTTTCTCTGCGAAGCCTTCATCAAGCTGTTACGCAAGCATCGCGTGGCGCTGGTGGTTGCCGACAGCGCCGGCAAGTGGCCCTGTGTCGAAGATGTGACCGCCGACTTCGTCTACATGCGCCTGCACGGGGATGTGGAGTTGTACAGCAGCGGATATACCGCACGCGCGCTGCGGCGCTGGAAGCAGCGTATCCAGCAATGGAGCGAAGGTACCCAGGCGGACGATGCCCACCTGGTCGTGCCGGGGCCGCCGCCTCGGCGTGCGGCACGGGACGTATACTGCTACTTCGACAACGACCAGAAGGTTCACGCGCCATACGACGCCAGGCGCTTGCTGCAAAAGCTGTCGTTGGACCATGAGCTGATGACCGAGCCTGGCATGGTGCCGGAGGTGGCCTTGTGAACAAGCCCCTGCCCACCCCACGCTGCATCATCGACAAGGTGACCGCTGTACGCCGGCTCAATGTGTTGACGCTGAACGTGCACAAAGGCTTCACCTTCTTCAACCGGCGCTTCATCTTGCCCGAGTTGCGCGAGGCCGTACGGGCCACCGGCGCCGACCTGGTGTTTTTGCAAGAGGTGCACGGCAGTCATCAGCAGCATGCCCTGCGCCACCCTGCCTGGCCAGAAACGCCGCAATACGAGTTTCTGGCCGACAGCATGTGGCCGCAGTTCGCCTATGGCCGCAATGCCGTGTATCCCCATGGCGATCACGGCAACGCGCTGCTGTCGAAATTCCCCATCAGCCGCTTCGACAACCTGGATGTCTCGGTGCAGGGCAATGAACAGCGTGGCCTGCTGCATTGCCAGCTGGAGGTGCCGGGCCATGACGAGGTGCATGCGGTATGCGTACACCTGGGCCTGCGGGAGGCCCACCGGCAGAGCCAGGTAAAGCTGATGCTGGACCTGCTGGCCAGCCTGCCGCCCAAAGCACCGGTCATCATCGCCGGTGATTTCAACGACTGGCGGCTGAAGGCGGACGCGGTGCTGAGCGAACACCTGACAGAGGCCTTCGGCACCCCGGCGCGCAGTTTCCCGGCGCGCCTGCCGTTGTTGCGCCTGGACCGCATCTACGTGCGTAACGCCATACCGGGCGCGGCTCAGGTGCTGTCCAAATACCCGTGGTCGCATCTGTCCGACCACGTACCACTGGCTGCGGAGATCAACCTGTGAACCGACCTTGGGTAGAAGGCAACAGCGTGCAGTTGCTCATCAACGGCGAACAGTACTACCCCCGCGTATTCGAGGCCATGGCCAAGGCGCGGGAAGAAATACTGCTGGAAACCTTCATCATCTTCGACGACAAGGTGGGTCAGCAACTGCAGCAGGTGTTGATCGACGCTGCCCGACGCGGGGTGCGCGTGGAAGTGGCCGCGGACGGTTACGGCACAGCCGACCTGCCGGCGGACTTCATTTCAGCGATGACCGACGCGGGCGTAAGCTTTCACGCGTTCGATCCACAACCCCGGTTATTGGGCATGCGCACCAACCTGTTCCGCCGTTTGCACCGCAAGATCGTGGTGGTCGATGGTGAGCGGGCCTTCATCGGCGGTATCAACTACAGCGCCGACCATTTGGGCGACTTTGGTGCCATGGCCAAGCAGGACTATGCCGTGGAGGTCACCGGCCCGGTGGTGGCGCAGGTACATGCCTCCAGCAAGCGCCTGATGTCCCCCGTGCTGCAGCCCCCCAGTGCTGTACGCCCGGTTACCGAGCCTGCCGGGGGTAGCGACGCTGTGCTGATCGAGCGCGACAACGGGATGCGCAGTAACGATATAGAAGCGCACTACCTTCAGGCTTTTCGCAAGGCCAGGCAACGCATCGTGGTCGCCAATGCGTACTTCTTTCCAGGCTATCGGTTGATGCGTGAGTTGCGTAACGCGGCCCGGCGTGGCGTGGAGGTTCACTTGATCTTGCAGGGCCAGCCTGACATGCGCTGGGTACGGGCATTGTCGCGCCTGCTGTACAACTACCTGCTGCGCGACGGCGTGATGATTCATGAGTACTGCCAGCGGCCGTTGCACGGCAAGGTGGCACTGGTGGACGACCAATGGGTCACCGTTGGCTCCAGCAACCTCGATCCTCTGAGCCTGTCGTTCAACCTGGAGGCCAACCTGTTCATTCGTGATCGGGCCTTCAACCAGCAACTGCACCAGCATTTGCAGGCTCTGGCCAGCGAGCAATGCAAACCGGTCACCTTGGAGCGCATTATTCGCGGCTACTGGTGGCGGGCACCGTTGATCTTCGCGTGCTTCCACGTGATCCGCCACTTCCCGCGCATTGCGGGCTGGTTCCCTGCGCATCGGCAGCGTTTGCGCTCGGTGCAGCCGGAGGTCGAACCCCAGGGCAAACTGCACGAGGGCAACTCCTGATGGCGCGCAAAAGCTGGCAAACCTGGGGCAAACGCTTGTTTACGCTTGCGTTCCTGATCCTGATCCCTGTGCTGTTGTACCTGCTGGCGCGTAATCTGGACTGGAATGAAGTACGCCAGTCTTTGCTGGCCTACAAACCTGGCACCCTGGCCATCGGCTTGGCGATCGCGTTGTGCAGCTATCTCGCGTTCGCCAGTTACGACCTGCTGGCCCGGGCTTACACCGGCCATACACTACCTGCCCGACAGGTATTGCCAGTCGCGTTCGTGTGCTATGCCTTCAACCTCAACTTCACAACCTGGGTAGGCGGGGTCGCCTTGCGCTACCGGCTCTATGGCCGACTGGGCCTGGATACCGCGACCATTACGCGAATCCTCACATTGGGCCTGTTGACCAACTGGATGGGTTATATGCTGCTTGCCGGCACCGTCTTCGCCCTGGGCCTGGTCGAGATGCCCGGCAATTGGGCGGTAGGCACTACAGGCCTGCGCCTGATCGGGCTGCTGTTGCTGGCAATTGCGGGCGGCTACCTGCTGGCCTGTGGTGTTGCCAAGAAGCGTACCTGGAGCTGGCGCGACCACGAAGTGACGCTGCCCTCGCTGCGTCTGGCGCTGTGCCAGGTGGCGTTGGGTGCCAGCAACTGGGCACTGATGGCGCTGCTGATCTTCTGGTTGCTGCCGGGCGAAGCGTTCTACCCGTCGATTCTGGGCATATTGCTGATCAGCTGCGTCGCTGGCGTGGTGGCGCATATTCCGGCGGGGCTGGGTGTGCTGGAAGCGGTGTTTCTGGCCTTGCTGCACGGGCAGATGGCCCAAGGCACGCTGGTGGCTGCCCTGCTCGGCTACCGCACGCTGTACTACCTGATTCCGCTGCTGTTGGCGGTGGTGACCTACCTGATCCTGGAAAAGCGCGCCAAGGCCATGCGCCGGCGCGACAAGCCTGCTCAGACCTGATGTGCCCTGGGGCAAATGTGACGCGTTGCGTGGCACCGGCAAAGCCGGTGCCAGAGCACGTTGTCCCCTGATGGGCGATCGCCTGGAAGGGCAGTCCGCCTATCGGCTTCAGGGCGAGATCGGATCACTCGCCGGGAAGGTTTCATCCAGCGCATTGTCCACCGCGCTCTCGCCCGGCTTGTCACCACAATGGCAGTCCTGCATCCGGCATGGCTCACCATTGCGGTGGCCGGTGGCGCAGGCCTCGCAGCAATATGCCTTGCCGTCGCGCTCCAAGGCATTGGCATCCACCGTGCAGGAACAGTGCGTGCACGCGCAGCGTTGATCGTTCATGGCTTGCTCTCCTCGTCGTCAATCACATCATCGGTCCAGGGCACCCCATCCAGCGGCGCGGATCGGGCCAGTTCGGCCTCGTCCAGGCCAATGCCGCCACCAATCTCATCGGCATCCACCTGCCGCAGGCGTTGGTCTGTCGGGCCGCCTCTGCCGCCCGGCTCGTGGGGATCGCGGGCACCGGTTTCGTCAAGCAGCGTGTCCGGGCTCAAATCGTCATAGGTGACATTGTCCTCATGCTGGCTGTCACTCAGCGCCTCGCCGCCGGTCATGCCACTCTGCGCCACGCGTCGGGGGGGAAACTCACGGGCGACTTCGGCGGCCGGTCGTTCGTCGCCCACACGCCCTTCACGCTCATCCAGGCGTTCATCGAAATCCAGCTCATGCACGCTGCCCATGCGGTCTTCGGTGTCATCGATTTCGCTGGGTGTGTACGGCTTAGGTTCATCGGGTCGGGCCATGTGCGTTCTCCATCAGTTGGCTTCATTCGGTCGACTGCGCCAGCTCACGGAAGATTCAGAGTTTTTTGAACTACCGCCTCGGCCGACGCCTCCCACCTTAGAGACTGTGATCTGCCCGGAGCCCGCCATGGCCAAGCCCCTGCAGGAATACGCGCGCAAGCGCAACTTCAACGCCACACCCGAGCCCAGCGGCAAACGCATCCGGGGCAAGCGGGCTCATGCGCTGCAGTTCTGCATCCAGAAACACGACGCCAGCCACTTGCACTACGACTTCCGCCTGGAACTCGATGGCACCTTGAAAAGCTGGGCGATCCCCAAAGGCCCATCGCTGGACCCCAAGGTGCGCCGCCTGGCAGTGCATGTGGAGGACCACCCGTTGGACTACGCCGATTTCGAGGGGCATATCCCTGAAGGCCACTATGGTGCAGGCGATGTGATCGTCTGGGACCGTGGCATTTGGGAGCCTGAAGGCGATGCGCATGAAGCCTACGCCAAAGGCAAGCTGCGTTTCCGCCTGCAAGGTGAGAAGCTTGGCGGCGTGTGGAACCTATTCCGCACCCAGTTGGCCGGCAAGAAAGAGCAATGGATGCTGGTCAAGTCACACGATGCCCAGGCGCGCAGCGAAGCGGAGTACAGCATTGTCGAGGCCCTGCCCGACAGCGTGCTCAGCGAGCGCACGCTACTGCCACGCAAACCCGCTGCAAAAAAAGCCGCTACACCGCGCAGTAGTCGTAAACGCCCCGGCAAAGCTCAGACTGCACCGTTGCCAGCGCAGTTGCAGCCGCAGCTGGCCACGCTAGTGGATTCTCCACCCAGCGGCGACTGGCGCTACGAAGTCAAGTTCGATGGCTACCGTATCCTGGCCCGCATCAAGGGCCAGGACATCCGCCTGTTCACCCGCAACGGCCATGACTGGAGCAGCAAGATGCCCCGGCAGGTTGCCGCCCTGCGCGCGCTCGGTATCGACTCGGCCTGGCTCGACGGTGAAATGGTGGTGGCTGATGAGAATGGCATGGCTGACTTCCAGGCGTTGCAGAACGCCTTCGATACCGAGCACGACGAACACATCACCTATTACCTGTTCGACCTGCCATTTCTGGGCGGTCAGGACCTGCGGCAGCTAACGCTACAAAATCGCCGCGATACATTGCGCCAACTGCTTGAGCACAACCATTCCGACGTCATCAAGTATTCTGCCGACTTCGACGAACCTGTCGAGTCACTGCTCGAAAGTGCCTGCCGGCTGAAGCTGGAAGGCCTGATCGGCAAGCGTGCTGACAGTGTTTACAGCGGCCGCCGCAGCCCGGACTGGATCAAGCTCAAGTGCAAGCAACGCCAGGAATTCGTGATCGTCGGTTACACCGACCCCAAAGGCAGCCGCAGCGGCTTTGGGGCCCTGCTGCTGGCCCTGCACGACAATGACAGTGGCGAGCTGCGCTATGCCGGGAAGGTTGGCACCGGCTTCAATACCACGACACTGGCCAGCATCCACGCGCGGCTCAAGCCCCTGGAAATCGCCAAGCCAGCCCTGCCCTCGCCGCCCGCCGGTGCCCAGGCGCGTGGTGTGCACTGGCTGCGGCCGCAGCTGTTGGCCGAAGTTGCCTATGCCCAAATGACCCGTGACGGCATCGTGCGCCATTCGGTATTCCACGGCCTGCGCGATGACAAGGCAGCAACCGCCATTGACCTGGAGCGCGCCATGCCCGCCAAGGCTGTATCCAACCGCAACAAGCAGGCCAAGGCGCCTGAAAACTTGGGTGAACTGCGGCTGACCCACCCCAACCGGGTCATCGACCCTTCAACTGGGGTGACCAAGCGCGAGGTTGCCGAGTATTACGCCGGCATCAGCCAGTGGATCCTGCCCCAGCTCAAGCACCGCCCGGTGGCATTGGTGCGCGCCCCGGACGGCTTGGGCGGAGAGCTGTTCTTCCAGAAAAACGCGGGCCAGCTGCATATACCCAACGTACTCAGCTACGAAAAGGCCGAGGCAGGCCAGGCGGCGATGGTCATCAATCGCCCGGACACGCTGCTGGGCGCGGTGCAGATGAACATGCTGGAACTGCACACCTGGAACGCCACGGACAAGAATTTCGACAAACCGGACCGTTTCGTGCTCGACCTGGACCCTGACCCCGCGCTGCCCTGGAAGGCGATGGTGGAGGCGACCCAACTGACCCTCACCCTGCTAGACGAACTGGGCCTGAAGGTGTTCCTGAAAACCAGTGGTGGCAAGGGTATTCACGTCGTTGTCCCCTTGACCCGGCGAGCCGGCTGGGACGAGGTCAAAGACTTCAGCCACGCCATCGTCGGTTACCTGGCCAAGCTGTTTCCGGAGCGCCTGAGCGCGGTGTCGGGGCCGAAAAATCGCGTGGGACGCATCTTCATCGACTACCTGCGCAATGGCAAGGGCGCCACTACGGCGTGCGCCTACTCACTGCGTGCCCGTGAGGGGCTGCCTGTATCGGTGCCTATCTGGCGTGATGAGCTGGCGCACATCAAAGCCGCCAACCAGTGGAACATCACCAACCTGCGCGAGCGCCTGGCGGAGGTCGACGACCCTTGGGCCGACATGGGCAAGGTACGCCAGTCGATCACCGCGCGCATGCGCAAGCAGCTAGGGCTCGAATGATGACGCCCAAGCGATTGGACACGACCCGGGAGGCCCGACCATGAGCATCGTTCAGGACTTCAACCTGACCACCCTTGACCGCCTTTTACGCACCTTTGGCGAACGCCAGTTACCGCTCAACCTGGACACCCAATTGCCGCAACTGATCCAGGCGCTGCAAGCTGATCACCTCGACCTGCTGCCGCTGCCGGGGCAAGGCAACACCTTGCGTCGCTGGCAGACCTTGGCACGGGTGGCCGGTTGCGACCTGGCGCTGGCCAAGCTCTATGAGGGCCATACCGATGCCTTGGCGATCCTGGCGGAATGCGGCGCAGCGCACCACGCCAACGACGGCATCTGGGGCGTGTGGGCGGCAGAGCCGCCCGATGCACGGGTCCACATCACTGCGCGTGAAGGCGACCAGGTGCGCCTGAACGGCACCAAAGCCTGGTGTTCAGGTGCCTTGCAGATCGATCGCGCGCTGATTACCGCCTGGGATGAGGCCGAGCAGCCGCAATTGGTGGCAATCGAGCTGTCACAGCCAAGCCAGGGCCTGAACATCGAACACTGGCAGGCCGTTGGCATGGCCACCACCGCCAGTGTCGAGGTGGCGTTCAACGATACCCCAGGCACGCTCATTGGCACGCCAGGCCAATACCTCTCGCGCCCTGGTTTCTGGCAAGGCGGTGCGGGTATCGCCGCCTGCTGGTACGGCGCGGCCGAGGCGCTGGCGGATTACCTGCGTGAACATTGCCGCAAACCCCGCCCAGACCCGCATGCCGATGCGCATCTGGGGGCTGTGGACGCTGCATTGCATGGCGCCCGTGCATCACTGCGTGAATGTGCTGCCTGGATCGATCAACAGCCCGGCGTGGATGCCAGTTTCGAAGTTCGCCGCACCCGCGCCCAGGTAGAACAGGCCGTAGAGCAGGTTATCAGCCACGTCGGTCGTGCCTTGGGGGCCACGCCGTTCTGTCGCAGCAGTCATTTTGCCCGGCTGAGCGCCGACCTGCCGGTGTTCCTGCGCCAGAGCCATGCCGAGCGCGATCTGGCGATGCTGGGCCAGCAGTTGGCCCACTTGCCGGCGGGGGTATGGCAGCTATGAACCAGAACCTGATCCAGTCCGCCGGTGGCACGCCCTGGACAGCCTGGCAGCATAGCGCGCACCTGGCGCGTGCAACCTGGCTCGACGCATGCCAACTGTGCCCGCCGGGGCGCCGGCTGGTATTGATTGCGCCGCATCCGGATGACGAAATTCTCATGGCCGGCGGCCTGCTGGCAGGCTTCAAAGGGCGCGAGGATGAGCTGGTGCTGGTCTCCGCCACCGACGGCGAAGGCAGCCACCCCGGCTCCAGCCATTGGACCGAGCATCGCTTGCGCCGCCAACGCCCTCAGGAAAGCCGACAGGCCCTGCAACAGCTCGACCTGGACCTCGAGCGCCTGGACTGGCGCAGGCTCCATCTGAAGGACGGCCAGTTGCCGCGCGAAGAAGCGTTTCTGGCCAGTCACCTCACGCAGTTACTTCGCCCCAATGATCTGCTGATGGCCACCTGGCGCAGTGACGGCCATTGCGATCACGAGGCCGTAGGCCGCGCCGCTGCGCAGGCGGCTGCAGCCCGTGGGGTGCAATTGGCTGAGGTACCGGTCTGGGCCTGGCACTGGGCTGAGCCTGACGACCCGCGCCTGCCATGGCCCCGTGCGCACCGTCTGCAGCTCGATGAAAGCCATTTGGCACGCAAGCGCAAAGCCTTGGCCGCTCACGTCAGCCAGCTGCAGCCGGACGGCGAGCAGCCGCCGGTGCTACCGCCGCACCTGTTGGATTGCCTTCTGCAACCTTTCGAACTGGTGTTCCTTTGAATGGAGCTGTCATGAGCCTCGATCCTCAGTATTTTGCCGAGCTATACGCCACCAATGAAGATCCTTGGGCCTTTCGCACCCGCTGGTATGAGAAGCGCAAACGCGAGCTGGTGATGGCCAGCTTGCCACGGCAGTGCTATCAGCGTGTGTTCGAGCCAGCCTGCGCGAATGGCGAGCTCAGTGCGCTGCTGGCCGAGCGCTGCGCTGACCTGCTATGCCAGGACCTGGACCCGACGGCCGTAGGCCTGGCCCGGGAACGCCTGGCGCACCTGCACAATGCTACGGTCGAGCGGGCCCGGCTACCAGGGGACTGGCCGGGCGGCCGCTTTGACCTGATCGTGCTCAGCGAGGTCGGCTATTACCTTGATCCCACCGACTGGCTGCAGGTGATCGAACAGTCGGTGGCCAGCCTTGGCTACGACGGCACGCTACTGGCCTGCCACTGGAAGCACCCTATCGCGGGTTGCCCGCAGGATGGTCGCGAGGTGCACCGTATGTTGACCCGGCATTTGCCGTTGCATCAGCAGTTCCGGCATGAGGAGGCGGACTTTTTGCTGGAGTGCTGGTCATGCCAGCCAAGCGTTGTCGATCTCGATGAGACGTGCCCATGATCGCCGTTGTCATCCCTGCGCATAACGAAGCCCGCCGCCTTGGGCGATGCCTGCGGGCGGTGCTGGTGGCTGCCCGGCAGACGCAGCAAGCGGGACTGCACGTGGAAGTGCTGGTGGTGCTGGACCGCTGCAGCGACGGCAGCGCCGCCGTGGCGCGGCGTTTCGGTGTACACACGCTGGAGGTGGATGCCGGTAATGTCGGCATGGCACGTCGTGTTGGGGCGGCGCACATGGTCGAGCGTGGCGCCACGTGGCTGGCGTGCACCGATGCGGACAGCCGAGTCCCTGCGCACTGGCTGCTGTCGCAGCTGGCCTGTAGCGCCGAGGTGGTTTGCGGCACCGTGCATGTCGATTACTGGCAACCCTGGCAGACCGCCGCGCTGCGCAAGCTGTACCAGAGCCGCTACCAGGCGTGTGAAGGGCATCGGCATGTGCACGGCGCGAATCTGGGGGTATGTACCGATGCTTATGAGCGTGTAGGTGGCTTCCAGCCCCTGGCGGCGCATGAAGATGTGCAACTGGTCAGCGACCTGCAGGCCAGCGGTGCCCAGATCGTCTGGACCGCCAGGCATAGTGTGGCCACCAGCAGCCGGCGCGATAGCCGCGCCCGAGAGGGGTTTGGGGATTACCTGGCCGGGTTACAGGCGCAGTCCTGAAATCACTGGGATTTCGGCAGTGTTCATGAAGCTTTGCGCGCTTTTTTCACCGGTTTCTTGCCACCCAGGCTGCGCTTGAGCAGTTCGGTAAGGTCGAGGATGTCCGCACCTTTCTCGGCCCCACCTGCGTCGCCCTTCTCCACCGCCTCGATCTTGCCCTTGCTGGCTTTCTCTTCCACCAGGTTCATGATCGTCTGGCGGAAGGCGTCATGATAATCCTCAGGCTTCCAGGGCCCGCTCATGTCCTCTACCAGGCGCTTGGCCATCTCCAGTTCGCGCTTCTCCACCTTACTGTCGGTGACGCTGGAGTCCAGCTCCAGCGTTTCCAGCCCTCGCACCTCCTCAGGCCAGCGCAAGGTGATCATCACCAGCGCATCGTCCAGGGGTCGCAGCAGCGCCAGGTGCTGCCGGGTATGCAATACCACGGTGGCCAGGGCCACCTTGCCGGTCTTTTCCAGCGTCTCGCGCAGCAAGGCATACACCTTGCCGCCACGGCGGTCCGGTGTCAGGTAGTACGGCGTATCGAAATGCTGCAGCGGAATGTCGCCCGCTTCTACAAAGGAAAAGATATCGATGGTCTGGGTCGCTTCGGGCCGGGCCTTACGGATCTCCTCCTCACTGATCACCACGTAGCGGCCCTTCTCGAACTCTACGCCCTTGACGATATTGTCCTTGTCGATTTCCTTGCCGGTCACCTTGTTCACCCGCTTGTAGCCGACCGGCTCCATGCTGCGCTTGTCCAGCCAGTCGAAATCCACACGCTCGGTGCGCACGGCGGTATTGAGTGCCACGGGGATGTGCACAAGGCCAAAACTGATGGCGCCTTTCCAGATTGCCCGAGCCATGAGGGTGCTCCCAGGGTTGCCTGCTGATACCAGAAGTGACTGCGCCCGGCGACAAAGGTTTAGCTGCCCTGCCCTGCGGCAACCGTTACGCCTGGCTGAACAGCACCCGCTTGAACGCTTCGGCCGCCAGGTGCACCTGTACCGCCCAATCCCCCGCGGCTTCGCTGCCCGCATCATCGGAAATGTATTTCAGGCACACGAACGGAATACCTTCGTCACGCGCGATCAATGCCAGCACATAGGCTTCCATGTCGACCACGTCGTAAGGCGCGTCGCCATGGTTGATCTCGAAGCTGTCACCGCTGCCACAGGTTTCCACCGCCAGGCCGGGAATTATCGCCCCGTGCTCGAGAACCACCGGGGTATCGGACAAGGGCGTTTCATAGCGGGCAAAGCCCAGTGGGGTCACATCCATGTCGCGTTGAACGAAGCGGTTACAGCACACGACTTCGCCCTTGCCATGACGCTGGCTGCCAGCCGAGCCCAGGTTGACGATAAGCTTGGGCCTGCGCGTTGCGATCGCCTTGGTCAGGGCGATAGCGGCATTGACCTTGCCAATGCCGGTGAACACGGTGTTCACCTCGGTAAAGACATCGCCAGCCTCGGCCTCGAGGGCAAAGACGAACAGCGTGTCATCCAGGGAAATGTCGGGGAATTGCTTGATCAGCATCATGGAGCAGGTGTTTCCGAGTGGCTGCAAAGGGCGCGGCCATTGTCGGACAACCCGGGCTAAATGCAAGTCCCGGCGATATCGGCAGATTCGCTTTATTACGAGAGGTTCGGGCCGGTGGCGTTCAGCGACATTGCCATATTGGGTGCGCTTGTCAGTGGTGCGGCGGGCTCTCCATGCGCGCCTGGCGCCGGCCCAGCCAGCCACCCGTCGCGGCCCAGCCCACGGCAAGCAGCGCGCCGATGAGCATCGCCAATTGCGGGTGCTCGCCCAACACGTCCAGCGCCCGCTTGACCCAGCCGCTCAGGGCATCGCCGCCACGGTAGACCACCGTGTCGATGAAGTTCTTGGCTTTGTACTTGTCCTCGGCGGGCAGCACGGTGAACAGCATCTCCCGCCCCGGCCGCACCAATGCGTATTCACCCGCCCGACGCACCACCATTACCACCACGAATAGGGCGAAAACCGGGGCCAGTGCCAGCCACAAGAAACCGGCAGCCATCACCAGCGGCACTGCAACCAGCAACACACCGACCCCCAGCCGACGGGCCAGGCGCCCGGTAAGAAAGACCTGGGTAAGGATGGCCAGGGCCTGCACAACCATGTCGATCAGGCCGAACACCTGTGTCTGCCGGGTGCGGTCAGTGAACGTTTCGCTGACAATACGCGCCTGCTCGAAGTACAAGAATGTGCTGACGCTGGCCAGCAACACCACGAACAAAGCGATGCCTAGCAGATAGGGCGAGCGCAGGACGGCGGTGGCGCCGGTAAACGGGTTGCCGCCCAGCGGCCGCGAGTCCTGGTGCCGGGTTTGTATCGGCATGGGCTGGCGTGCTCGCCAACGTTGCAGAAACAGTGTCGCGCCGACACTGCCCAGCAGCAATAGCGCCGCCAGCACCAGCAACCCGGCATGGCCGAGCGGCGCCACCAGCAAGGTGCCAAGCATGGGGCCACTGAGCCCGCCCAGGCTGGCCCCGGCTGCCAGCAGGCCGAACAGCCGCTTGCCTTGGCCGGTGGAAAACAGATCGGCGAGCACGCTCCAGGCCAGCGAGATCGTCAGCAAATTGAACACCGACAGCCAGATGTAGAAAGCCCGGGCGGTCCAGAGATCGTCAGGGTTACCGGCCAACAGTGCCGCGAACAGCAACAGGTTGCTGACGAAAAAACCATAGGTCCAAGGCAGGATATGCCCGCGCTGCACCTTGGATGCCAGCCAGCCAAACAGCGGCAGGCACGCCAACGTGGCAATGAAGGTGCCGGTGAACAACCACTGCAAGTTTTCCACGCCACCGGCAACGCCCATGGTTTCGCGGACCGGGCGCAGCATGAAGTAACCGGTGAACAGCAGGTAGAACAGCAGCAAACCGGCGACTACCGCCGGCCCCTCCCCAGGCTGGATGTTCAGCGCTTGGTCCAGGCGCCGCCGCCAGGCTTGCATGGTGTCAGGCAAACTGCTTGATCAGCGCCTGTTGCTGCGCCTGGGTGAGCATTGGCCCATGCCCGGCCTTGAGCTGATCGAGCTGGCGATCAGGCCGACTGGTAGCAGGTATGACCGTGGTCACTGCCGGGTGGCTGATGGCGAACTTGAGAAATAGCTGTGCCCAGCTGCCGATGCCTGCTTCGGCAGCCCAGCCCGGCAAGGCCTGGCCCTTGACCCGGGCGAACAGTCGGCCATCGTCGAAGGCCCGGTTGATCAGTACCGCAACACCCTTGTCCTGGCACAGTGGCAGCAGTTCACGGGCGGCGTCGGGGGCGTTGACCGCGTAGTTGATCTGGATGAAGTCAAGCGGCTCGCTGCGCACGATACGGGCGACGTCGTCGTGGCCACTGTTCAGGTAATGGGTGATGCCGACATAACGTGTCCCGCCCTGCTGCTTCAGCTCGTGGGCATAAGGCAGCTGGGTCTGCCAGTCACGCAGGTTGTGAATCTGCAGCAAGTCCACCTTGTCGGTACGCAGGCTCTTGAGGCTGCCGACCCACTGCGCCTGGGCTTCAGCCCGGCTATTGGCGGCGACCTTGGTGGCAATGAAGCACTGGCGGTGCCAGCCGCCCTCTTCCAGCAACTGGCCGAGAATGCTGTCGGCCCCCCCGTAGTTGGGCGAGGTGTCGATCACCCGGCCGCCGCCTTCGAAAAACGCCTTCAGCACGGTTCTGAGCTGAAGGTATTGGGGTGAACCGCTTACTACCTCGAAACTGCCGGAAGTACCGGCACCGATCACCGGCAACGCTTCGCCGGTGGACGGTATTTTACGGGCTAGCAAACCCGCTGGCACCGCAGCGTGCAGCCAAGGGCTGGCGGCAGCCAGCAACCCCAAAGCTGCACCTGCGCGTAGGACATCACGACGTGCGTACACGGAAAATCTCCCGTCACGAACCGGAAACTTTCAAGGCTAGCCGCTCTGTCACTCGCCTGCGGGTGTTTCTGTATCTGGATGTTTAATGATCAGGCATGCAGCAATGGGCCCAGATCAACCCCCGTCTCGCCCATCGGCGGGCACCAGTAGTAGCCACCCGTCAGCGGGCGGCTAAAGCGGTACAATCCGTCGATGATGCCGTCTTCCAGGCCACTCATGCGCCGCAATTGCACTTCGAATGCATCGAAACTCTTGCCCAAGGCGACGAAGGCCAGGCCGGCGCCGCGCTGGTCGGCCCAGGCTACCGAGCGACGGACCATGAACGCTTCCGGTTCAAAGCTTTCCTGGGCAGTGCGCTTGACGTGCGCGGACTCGGGGGCGTCGTCGAGCTCTTCGTTGTCGCTCAGGCGGCGGCCGATGATGTTGTCCTGGTCAGCCTGGGGCAGCGACTTGAAGTATTCCAGGTCGTGCTTCCATAGCTGGAACGTGGCAAAGCTGGAGCCATCGGCGGCAATGGCCGCCTGTACGGCATCTTCGTCCACCGGGTTTTCGGTGCCGTCTTCGTAACCGGTAAGGTCATGGCCACCGCGGTGCAGGAAGCCATCAACGCTGTCGGCCAACTGCAGGGCGGGTGCCAGCGCCTGCTCCAGGGCCTGGGCGCGCAGCAGCAGGTCGCCACGTTCGTCGCCACGCAGCCACAGCCACAGGGCGTGTTGGGTGCTGGGGTTCTCCACTGCGGCATCCAGCAGCGGGAAAGCGCGCAGGCCTGGTACTTCACGGCCCAGGGCCTTGACCAAGGGGGCGCCGATGCCGAGCAACAGTTGTTCGCCATCGACCTGCGGCAGCAAGGCATCCAGCGCGGCAGGCAACGCCTCGGGCGACTGCAGGGTGAAGAACAGGTGACGGGCGTGGGCCGGCACCGGGGTGGCAAGCAGACCTTGCTGGAACGGCATATCAGGCTAATCCTAGGGTAAAAGCGGAATGCTACTTCGCCTGCGTGCCTGCCGCAATGCGGCATGCAGCCTCGGCAGCTGCTGCTCTTGGTAACAAACGGTTACCAAGAGCTGGCCCTTTGCAATTAGCTATCAATCAAGGGCGACCTACACTGCTTCAGATCCTTCGCCCGAGAGTCCACTCATGACCGCCTCGCCCCTGCTTACTGCGTTTCTCCCGCTAGCCTTGGGCATCATCATGCTTGGCCTTGGGTTGTCACTGACCCTGGCTGACTTCGCTCGCGTGGTGAAGTACCCAAAGCCCGTGGTGGTGGGCCTGGTGTGCCAGATCCTGCTGTTACCGCTGGTGTGCTTCCTGATCGCCAACGGCTTTGGCCTGGAATCTGCCCTGGCAGTGGGGCTGATGCTGCTGGCCGCTTCACCGGGTGGTACCACGGCCAACCTGTTCAGCCATCTGGCCCATGGTGACGTGGCGTTGAACATTACCCTGACGGCAGTCAACTCGCTGATCGCGATCCTGACCATGCCGTTGCTGGTGAACCTGTCGCTGAGCTGGTTCATGGCCTCGGACCAGGCTATTCCACTGCAGTTTGCCAAGGTCATGCAGGTGTTCGCCATCGTCTTGCTGCCGGTGGCGCTGGGCATGCTGATTCGCCATTTCGCCCCGGCGTTCGCTGCGCGCATGGAAAAACCGATGAAGCTGGTGGCGGCGCTGTTCCTGGCCTTCACCATCGTCCTGGCATTGGCCAAGGACTGGCAGACGGTGGTCGAGTACGCACCGGTGGTGGGCCTGGCGGCGCTGCTGTTCAACCTGCTGAGCCTGACGGTGGGCTATTGGGTGCCGCGGCTGTTGAACATTCCCAAGCGCCAGGCAATTGCCATTGGTATGGAGATTGGCATCCATAACGGGACCTTGGCGATTGCCCTGGCGTTAAGCCCTTCGCTGCTGAACAACGCGACCATGGCGGTGCCGGCTGCGTTGTACAGCTTGATCATGTTCTTTACCGCGGCCGGTTTTGGCTGGTGGGTGAGCCGCGGACATGTGGCGGCAGACCCCAAGGGTGAACCAGTGAACTGATGTCACTCAATGCCCGGAGGTGCCGGGCCTGTCAGGGATGCGTCACGATTGGCTGCGCCTGCTGCGCAGTTGCTGCTTCAACACCTTCAGCGGCGGCGCATAGAAAAAACCGAACGACACACCCCCCGTGCGCCCCTTCACCGCATGATGCAAGCGGTGCGCACGGTGCAAGCGCTTCAGGTAGCGATTGACCGGCCGCGGCTTACGCGGCCAATGCCGGTGAAAGAAGCCGTCGTGGGCCAGTACATACAGCGCCCCATAGCCTGCCACACCACCGCCCACCCACTGCAAAGGCGCATACCCACTTTTACCCAGTGCCACCAGCGCCGTGGCGATCAGCCCCAGGGCCACCAGGTACAGGTCGTTGGTTTCGAGCATGCCCAGGTGTGGCTCATGGTGCGAGCGGTGCAGCCACCAGCCCCAGCCATGCATGATGTACTTGTGAGCCAGCGTACCAACGCCCTCCATGGCCACCAGGGTGCCGAACAATACGGCGAGATTGAACAGCATGGAACGGTCCGGGTGATGGCAAAGGGAGGCGCAAGGTTACCGGCTACCCAGGTTTTTTTCCATGTGGCGTGACCGGCTGCAGGCCGTTCCCGGATGAAGCCATTGTCATGTTTTTGCCCTTGACCTGCTCTGCCACGCGGCGTATGGTCCGCGACGCAATTTTGCCTTCCTCAACAGGAGACCTGCCTTGGACAGTAGCCCCAGTCGCTTGCGACAGGCCCGCGTGGCGCGCTAGCCCGGCAGTGTTCTGCACTGTCTGGCCGCTCCGGCAAGACGGTGGTTTCCTGTAACCCCGCTTCTCCTTCCCTCCTCGTGGTCCTGCGCAATTTCTGGTTTTTCAACCGCGCCAACTGATGGCGTTCATGCGGGCGTATGCCTGCGGAAGAGGTTTGCTATGGATTGGAAAGTATTTCTGCTGCGCGTCAGCATTGCCTTGGTGCTGGGGGCGCTGATCGGTGCCGAGCGGCAATTGCGCCAGCGCCTGACCGGCCTGCGCACCAATGCGCTGGTCAGTATCGGTGCCTGCCTGTTCGTATTGATGACCCAGGCGGTGCCAGGCATGGCGCCTGCCGATGCGTCGCGCGTCGCAGCCTATGTAGTGTCGGGCATCGGCTTTCTCGGCGGTGGTGTCATCATGCGCGATGGCTTCAATGTACGTGGCCTGAACACCGCGGCCACCTTGTGGTGCACGGCTGCGGTCGGCGTGCTGTGCAGCCTCGGGCTGATGATGGAGGCGGCACTGGGCAGCCTGGTGGTGCTCTGCGCCAACATCTTGTTGCGTGATATCGCCCAGCGCCTCGACCGTCAGGATGTGGTGCCGGCCAACGAGGTGGAACAGCATTTCGAAGTCCGTATCGTCTGTCGCGGCGAGGATGAGATCCAGGTGCGTAGCCTGATGTTGCATAGCCTGGGCGACCCACAACTGCGCCTGCAGTCGTTGCAGAGCCAGGACCTGGACAACCCTGCGCGCCTGGAAGTGCGCGCGGAGCTGTTGGGCACCGCGCAGGCGCCGGCGCAACTGGAGCGCCTGGTCAGCAGGGTCAGCCTGGAGAAAGGTGTAAGCTCGGTGCGCTGGCAATTAAAGCCGCAGGTGCTGGCGACGGATTAGAACGACAGGAGTGATTCATGTTTATCCGCCCTACCCTTGAACAGGACATTGAGTGGCTGCCGGACGTCGAGCGCTCGGCAGCCCAGGCATTTGTCAGTTGGCCGGCACTGGCCTGGCTGGCGCAAGGCGAAGTCATGGACTGTTCGGCGCACAGGGCTTTCGTCGAGGCAGGTGGTAGTTGGGTGGCGCAGGACGCGGCTGGGTGCATTGTGGGTTTTGCATGCGCCCGGCTGGCGGATCATGCATTGCACCTTCATGAAATATCGGTGCGCCAGGAGGTCCAAGGGCAAGGTGTCGGGCGCCGGTTGCTGCAGCAAGTGGTCGATGCAGCGCGCTGCGCCGGTGTACGCGAGCTGACGCTGACCACCTTTGTGGATGTGCCTTGGAATGCGCCGTTCTATGCACGTTTCGGATTCGAGATGCTTCAGGAAAGCCGGCTTTGCGAACGACTCCAGAGCATCCTCGCGAGCGAGCATGCTCACGGTCTCAGTGGGCGTTGTGCAATGCGTCTGCGCGTTTCGCCGCCTCTCACCCTATAGTTCAGTGTCGCGCGGTCGAAACCGGCAGCGAAAAAGATTAAACCTTTGCCACGCCTTCACCCTCAACCGTACGCGACACTGAGGTCGCGCCACGGTTTAAGGAGTGAAGCATGAATAGTCTCTTCATCAGACGCGTTGGTTTCTCCATGGTGCTGGGCCTGGCATCGGTACACGCAATGGCGGCGACTTCCGATGATTTCGTCGATGCGGCCACCGAGGCCGGTATTGCCGAAGTGGTGACTGGCAAGCTGGCTCAGGAGAAAAGCCAGAACGCCGAGATCAAGACATTCGCCCGGCAAATGGTCACCGACCACACCCAGGCCAACCAGAAACTCGGCGACATTGCCCGCAAATTGGACATTTCGGTTCCGGATGAGGCCGCAATGACCGACAAGGTCAAGAAAATGATCCTGGAATGGCGCGATGAATCCTTCGACAAGGCGTACCTCAACAACCAGGTCGACGCTCACGAAAAAGCGATGGAACTGTTCAAGAAGGAGGCTGCTTCGTCCGACAAGGCCGAGCTGAAGGCCTTTGCCAGCGAAACGCTGCCCAAACTCGAACAGCACCTGGAGCAGGCCAAGGCTCTTCAGTCCAACCACGGCAAGTGAGGCCCCTCATGAGTAACGATGCATTGAAGACCGAAGTACTTACCCGCCTGCTGCATGCCCACCCCGAAGGGCTAGGCAAGGAAGTGCTGGACAACTACCGCGGTGAAAAGGCGGTGGCCGGCATGCTCAAGACGTTGCAGGAAGCCGGTTTGATTCACGACGGTAGCGTGGCGGTAAGCAGTGATCACCAGATCAGCGTGCACTATCCGATCAAGCTGTCGGCGGCGGGCGTAGAGGCCGCCAGGCGCGCTGAAGGCTGACAGTCGTCTGTGGTGAGCGGCGCCGGCAAGCCGGTTCCCGAGGGATAGCGCATGGCTTGCCGGCGATGAGGCCAGTTATCAAGGCCGCGGTTCACTGCTTCTTCTCAATGTCTCTAGGCGGCTTGGCCGGGCCCTGCGGGTCGACTTGAGGGTCTTCGACATCCGGGGAGTCGGGGTCGAAACCAAGGTCTGTCTTTTTATCGGCCTGCTCGGTCGAGTGAGGCCCCTCTTTACGTGGTGGTTGAGATCCAGGCATGGCGTTGTCTCCGGTGAGTGTCTAAGGAAGAAACCACCCGCCAGGAAAAGTTTGATTAATCTGCAACCGAGGCCAATTGCGCCCGACACTGCGCCAACGCCTCGTCGCGTGCCTTCAACTGTTCCTCGAGCCACTGCAACTGCCGCGCCTGCTCGGCGCACACGTCCCGTCTGGCTTCCAGACTCTGGGCTTGCACATCCAACTGGCGGCGCATCTCTTCGCTGGCGCCTTGTGCCTGGGCCAGGATCGTGCGCAGGCCCTGGATCTGCGCATCGCGTTGTTCCAGCAACTCATCCTGCGCCCGGCATTCACTGGCCGCCTGACGATGCTCTCCCAGCAAACGCTCATTGTCACGGTGCAAGCGGGTAAGCTCGTCCTGCTTGATGATCATGCCCTGCTGCAACTGGCGTAATTCCACCTGCATCTGCTGCAACTGCGCTTCGTGGCGGCGCTGTTCCTGCTCACGCTGTTCACGGCTGGCATTGCGGTAGTGCTCCAGGGCGTCGCGGGCATGGCGGTGCTTGTCTTCCAACGATTTGACCTGCTCGTCCTTGTCAGCCAGGCGCACCTGCAACTCACCCAGTGACTGGTTGAGGCTGGCACTGCGCAGCTGTTCGGCTTGCAGCGTGCTCTGGGTGGACAACAGCTTTTCTGTCTCTGCAGCCAATGCTGCTGCATCGATCTTGTGTTGCTGGTGCGCTGCAGCCAGTGCCTGCTGGGCGATTTCCAGCTGCGCCTCAAGCGTCTCGCGCTGTTGCGTGAAGGTGCTCTCGGCCTGCTCGATCTTCAGGTCGGCCTCGTCCTGCAACTGGGTTGCCAGTTGCCCAACCAGGCGGCTCAGCACATCGCTCAGCGCGGCGCCCCCTTCGGAAGCCATCGGCTGCTGGCCGTTCAGTTCCTTCAGGTAGCGGTGAATCGTGGTCTTGGAGCCGGTATTGCCCAGCTCGATACGTATGGCATCAATGCTGGGGTTCTCGCCCCGGGCAATCAGCGCCTGACGCGCTTGCTGCACTACCACCTTGTTGATACCGCCCCGGGCCATGCGTGCTCCTAAAAATTCGTACTATGTTATGTACCACGTAATGACATGCCAATTATGGAGATAACGCATGGCACCTGCAAATCATTCCTACCGCCTCATAATCACGGTTTTTTTCATGCGCGCCTGGTGCCTTGGTCGCAAATATGCCCCCAGATCAACTGTCATTTTTAACAGTTTACTGCAATCCACTTTCGGAGGTTAATCGCCTACAAGTCCACAGCATTGGTGAATCGCGATGCCCTCCAGAGACCTGAGTCAACCCTCGATCATGACGATATTGTCCAAGCCAGATTTAAACGAGTACTGGGACCGCCATGCGTCACGCAAACGCAACACCCTCAGTGAAAAAATTATCTATGACGAGGAGGCCGGCTTCGGCATTTACAAGTTTGGAGCGCTCGATCTAGGCACCGCTTCCATGCGCTTCGGCGAAAACCAGTTACTTGTCGTGCAGCGCGTCTTGAGGTACATGGGGTTTCGCACAAGAATACGCTCAGGCACCATCACCCAGCGCATTTATGAAATCAATCAGGCTTGGTATTCTGACGCCGACGTTGTCGTGATGATGACCTTGTCAGCGCCACTCAAGTATACAATCGACAATGAAGGAAGCCTTACGCTTAGGCTGCCCGCTGGGGCTACAATTCACCATAACGGCAGTGGTTACCCTAAAGAAATGGTGGACGACCTCATACAAGAGCGCGGTATTAAACTACCCTCTGCCGTGCCACCCACCGGGATTCTATTGGGTGATACCATAGGCCAGTTCACAGACGGCGACCCCCTCATGCTGTTCCAGGTTCCACCGCCCTCGACGCCCTCAAGCCCGGACACCTTGAGCGTTAACGCCGAACGACTAACCGGACCTGTGGGGTTTGGGATTATCTATCAGGACACGGCCTTCCCCGAGCTGAAGCAGGGTCACCCGCCCCGAGACCGGGACACTGCTGTGTCATTGTTCGCGCCGAAGGAAATGATAGATTTCATGAATGGCGCCTACTACCCAGCGAGCGGTTCTTATACTGCCGAATTCGCGCTGAATAGCGCGTTCGAGGCTGCAGATAGCGCCTCTGAGCCTGCAGTACCTGCGTCAATCTACCCACTACTGAAGGAAGTGTATGCGGGTGCTGAAAAGCAGGCGCTCACGTTGGAGCCTGCAACCCCCAATAGCCAATTCACCTTTGACGGTGAGGCACTGGGTGAGTTGAAGCAAGAGAGCGGAAGCTGGTTTTACTACCCGCCCGCCCCTCTTGACCCTGCTGTCACACTTGACGTAAACAACAAAACCAATGTTCCCGCAGCGTTGTCGGCGACAGTGCCTGAATACCCATTGGTCGCCGATGTAATCAAGGCGCAAGTTGGCAGTCAATACGCGACGTCGACGTTCTTGACACCCTTGTTCGGGGAGACCCACTTTTTTAAAGCATCCCTTTCTTCAGGAAAAGTCAAACTCACCCTGTACTACTCAAGTATCGAATACGATGAACCGATTGAGGTCAGTGCGGAAAATACCCAATGGGTCAGAATCACAGGAAATGGCAATATCGATAAAAGTGGCGTTTTCACCCCTGCCGCTGACCAACCTAGCCCTTTTACCGTCTGGCTGGCGAGAGACATTGAGGACGATCATTATTATTATTGGGCATCTGTCGTTTTGCCGCTGCCGATACTCGAGCCCGCTAAAGTGCTAGAACTCATCAATGGTTGAAGTCAGCGCCATACCCACACTCCCATGATTCCGTCGATGCAGCCACCGAAACCGGCATTGCTGAAGTGGTGACCGGCAACGGAAGCTGCAGGCTCGCCACCTTGTGTCGGTAACGCTTTGCCGCCACCATGGACGTCCAGCACCGATCACCGACAGAAAATGACCCTGGAAAACTACAAGGCAATCGCCGACAGCATCGCCCTGCTGCTGTATCCGCACGCTGAAGTCATCGTCCATGAACTGCACAGCCAGACGGTCGTGCACATCGCCAACAACTTTTCCCGGCGCAAGCTGGGCGATGATTCGGCGATCGATCACGAACTGGACGATGTGCTTGGCGGTACCAACCTGGGCCCTTACGAGAAGCTCAACTGGAACGGCCAGAAGATCCGCTCCATCAGTACCGTACTGCGCGACTCGCAGGGCGAACCCGAGTACCTGATGTGCATCAATCTGAACGTGTCGGTACTGGAGCAAGCCCGCGTGGCGCTCGATGCGTTCTTCCAGATGAGCCGGCTGGTACCGCAACCTGACTCGCTGTTCCGCAATGACTGGCAGGAACGTATCAACACCTTCCTGCATGCCTGGCTGCAAGCGCGCAGCTTGTCGCTGCAGACCTTACAGATGAAGGACAAACGCAGCCTGGTGCAGGCGCTGTACGCTGAAGGCGCGTTCGAAGGGCGAAGTGGTGCTGACTATGTCGCCAACGTTCTGAGCATGGGTCGGGCCACCGTTTACAAGTACCTGAAAGAACTCAAGGGCTAACTGCCCGCCGCTTGGCCGAACTGGCAGCCTGTCAGGGTATTGCCAGCGATTGCGCTCGCCCACTTGCCTTGAATGGACTGATATTCTACTGTGGATAATTATTCCACAAGGAGCGCAGCATGCCAGTCGCCACTGTTTCACCGACCATTGTCGATGCCCGATACCTCGATGCATTGTACACGTCCATAAAGGAAGCCCACGGCGCGCTGCGCCCCGCCGTCAGCATCACGCCGCTGGCTCGCAGCGCCCGTCTGTCGGCACTGACCGGCTGTGAAGTGCTGCTCAAATGCGAACACCTGCAGCACACCGGTTCATTCAAGTTTCGCGGTGCCAGCAACAAGGTGCGCCTGCTGCCGGCTGAGGTGCGCAAGCAGGGGGTGATAGCCGCCTCTTCCGGCAACCATGGGCAGGCACTGGCCTTGGCCGGCAAGATGGCTGGCGTGCCAGTGAAGGTCTACACCACCACGGGCGCATCGGCATACAAAATAGAGGCAATGCGCGCGCTGGGCGCCGAAGTAGTCTGCCTGCCTACCGACCCGCTGAGTGCAGAGCTGGAAGCAGCCAGGCAAGCCAAGGCCCACGGCGTACCCTTCGTGTCCCCCTACAACGACCTGCAGGTCATTGCCGGCCAGGGCACCATAGGCATGGAGTTGTTTGAGCAGGCGCCAGACCTGGACGCGGTGTTCGTCGCTGTGGGCGGTGGTGGGATGATTTCCGGCATCGGCGCCGCCCTGCGCGTACTCATGCCGGGCACTGAGATCATCGGCTGCTGGCCGGCGAACGACCCAACGCTGCAGCAATCACTCAAGGCCGGTGAAATCATCGAAGTGGATGCCTGCGAAACGCTGTCCGATGGCACGGCTGGCGGCGTCGAGCCAGGCTCGATCACCTTCCCGCTTTGCCAGGCGCTGCTCACCGATACCGTGCTGGTCAGCGAGGACGAAATCCGCAGCGCCATGCGCTTTATCGCCAGCAGTGAGCGCTGGATCATCGAAGGCGCTGCAGCCGTTGCGGTCGCCGGCATGCAAAAGCTCGCTGAGCGCTATCAGGGCAAGCGTGTCGCGGTGATCCTGTGTGGCCGTAACATCCTGGTGGAAAAGTTCCTCGAGGCCGTTCAATGAAGGTCTTCAGCAAGTCGCAGATCATCGCCCGCTTCAACCCAGAGCTGGCGGTAAGCCAGCTGGAGGAAGGCTTCATCGCCTACTCCGAAGGCAAGGTGCAGGTGCCGCCCGTGCAGGGCTTCGCATTCAAGGGCGCGAACGGTGACTGTTGCGTGAAGTCGGCCTACATCGAAGGCAGCCCGACCTTCACCGTCAAGCTTTCGACAGGCTTCTACGACAACCCGTCCAAGGGCCTGCCGAGCAATGATGGCCTGATGCTTGTGCTGTCTGCACACACCGGTCAGCCGCTGGCACTGCTGCAGGACCAAGGCTGGCTGACTGCCATGCGCACCGCGTTGGCCGGGCGTATCGCCGCCCGGCTGCTGGCGCCGGCCCAGGTCAAGGCCATTGGCATCCTCGGCTCCGGCATGCAGGCGCAGATGCAGCTTGAGCAGCTTCGCGCGGTGACCGATTGTCGCCAGGTGATTGTCTGGGGCCGGCATGATAGCGGGCTTGCGGCCTATACGGCATTTGCCCGTGAACTGGGCTTCGGGGTGCACAGCACGCAGGATGCAGCCGAGGTTGCAGGTGCCGCAAACCTGATCGTCTGCACCACGCCTTCCCGCCAGGCGCTGCTACACAGCGCGTGGGTCCAGCCGGGTACGCATATCACCGCCGTCGGTGCTGATGCGCCCGGTAAGCAGGAACTGGACCCGGCACTGGTGGCAAGGGCAGACCGTATCATTGTCGACTCCATCACCCAGTGCAGCCAGTACGGCGAAGTGGCCCATGCCCTCGGCAGTGGCCAGATCGACGCTAACCAGCTGATCGAGCTGGGTACGCTGCTGGCTGGCCGTGCCAAGGGGCGTGAGCACGACAGCCAGATTACCTTGGCGGACCTGACCGGTGTGGCAGTGCAGGATGCACAAGTCGCAAGCTACGCCCTGGCAGCCCTGTGCACCTGAGGCGACAACAGCGTCAGCGCAAACGTTGCACCTGCGCTGGCGTGCGCTGCATCAGCACCTTGCCATTGCGTACCGACACCAACGCGTGCCCCTGGCTGCGCACCATCTCGTAATCATCCGGCGCCGACAGCAGCAACAGGTTCGCCGGCCGACCCACCTCGATGCCATAGCGCTCACCCAGGTTCAGGGTGCGGGCGCTGTTGTCGGTAATCAGGTCCAGGCAGCGCTGCAGGTCTTCATAGCCGAGCATGTGACAGATGTGCAGGCCGGCTTCGAGAATGCGCAGGATATTGCCATTGCCCAGTGGGTACCACGGGTCGACGATGGAGTCCTGGCCGAAGCACACGTTCATGCCGGCGCGGTCGATCTCGGCCACGCGGGTCACGCCACGACGTTTCGGGTAGTTGTCGAAGCGCCCTTGCAGGTGAATGCTCTCGGTCGGGCACGACACAAAGTTGATTCCCGACAGCTTGAGCAGGCGGAACAGCTTGTAGCAATACGCATTGTCATACGAGCCCATGGCCACGGTGTGGCTGGCCGTGACCCGGGGCCCCATGCCGCGTACCCGGGCTTCTTCGGCCAACACTTCGAGGAAGCGCGATTGCGGGTCGTCGGTCTCGTCGCAGTGCACGTCCACCAGGCAGCCGGTACGCTCGGCCAGGTCCATCAGGAACTTCACCGACGATACACCCTGGTCGCGGGTATTTTCGAAATGCGGAATGCCGCCGACGACGTCGGCGCCAATTGCCACGGCTTCAGTCATCAGCGCCCGGCCGTTGGCGTACGACTCGATACCCTCCTGCGGGAAGGCGACAATCTGCAGGTCGATCAGCTCACGCACCTCGTCACGTACCTCGACCATGGCCTTGAGCGCAGTGAGTTTCGGGTCGGTCACATCGACGTGGGTGCGCACATGCTGGATACCGTGGTCCACCAGCATGCCGATGGTTTTTTTCGCACGGGTCTTGATGTCGTCGTGGGTGGTGATTTCCTTGCGCTCGGACCAGCGCTCAATGCCTTCGAACAACGTGCCGCTCATGTTCCACTTCGGCTCACCCGCGGTCAGCGTGGCATCAAGATGAATGTGCGGCTCGACAAAAGGCGCGACCACCAGGTTTTGCCCGGCGTCCAGATCATTGACCGTAGCGGGCGTCACGACGTCGGGCTGGGGCACGATCGCGGCAATGCGCTCGCCGTTCAGTTCGACGCGGAACAGGCCAGGCTTGCCGCGCAGGCGTGCGTTGATGATGTTCATGCTGTTACTCCTTGCCGTGGGCTTCGCTCATGCGCCATACCAGCATGGCGACCGAAGCATTCATGCGAAAAAGCGGGTCGTCCAGCGACTGCCCGCTCAGTTGTTCGATGCGCTGGATGCGCTGATTGATCGTATTGCGGTGCATCCCCAGACGCTGTGCGGCCTTGAGCCCGTTGCCATTTTCCATGAGCAAGGCGTCGAGGGTATGCACCAAAGCGTGGGCGTGTTTGCGCCCAGGGGCGATCAGCGGGCCGAGGGTGCGACTGACGAAATCGTCAACCAGCGAGCGGTCGACAATACCTTGCAGCAGGCGCAACACGCCGAGCTCGCTGAAGTTGCAATAGCCGTTGGCCGGGCGCAGATGCTGCGCCACATCCAGCGCCTGGCGTGCCTGGTTGAGCGCCTGGCGGTAGTGCGCGCAATCGTCAGCGAGGCTCGACAGGCCCATGTAAAGGCCCAGTTCACCTGTCGCGGCTTGCAACTGCCGGTACAGCGCACCCAACGTCTCGGGTAAGTCGTGCGTATCGGCCAGCAGCACCACGAACAGGTCGCCCGGCAGCTGCGCCGTCACACTGTCAGGCCGCTGGCGGCACCAGGCTTCCAGCTGGTCTTCCAGGGCCTGCCGGGTGGCTTGCCAGGTACGCTCGCCGTGTGCAAGCCCGTGGCGCTCGAACAAGCCGTCCACGCCTGTCAGGCGCAATGCCAGCAGGCGCTGCGGCTTGTCCAGCGCCAGTTGCAGGTGCGCTGCACGCTGCCGGGCAATCGCCAGGCTCGGGTAGTCGCCCGTGAGCAGTTGGCCAAGGATGTCGTTGCGCGAGCGGCGCACCTGGCTCATCTGCACCAGTGCAGTGCCGATCAGGTGGGTGACCACCACCATCTTCAGCGCGTAGGGTTGTTCGATCAGTGGTAAGCCCAGTTGCTCGGCGCGCGCGATTACGGACGCCGGGATGCTCTGGATGAAACTGCCGCCGGTGAGAATCACCATGCCGGCAATGCCCACGGCGTCGCCATCCTCCACCAGGCTCAGCAGGTTGGCTTCGCCTCGCGGGTGGTTGATGCCGGTGACGAATACCAGTTCACCGCCCATCACCCATTCGGCGATCCCCTCGTTCTCCGCCACGTAAGGCCAGCGTACCCGCCGTTGCAGGTTGCGCGCCCCGGCCCGCACATGCATTTCGTGCAGGCCGGGCAAATGCAGGATCTCGTCCAGCGCCAGGCTCACGGCTCGACACCCGCCTGGCCTGGCGCCCGGCGGCGTGCGCCCAGCTCCAGAATGACGATGTAGCACACTGCCGAGGCGGCGATGCCCACCAGCGGCGCGACCCACGGTGAGGCGTAGGCCAGTACAGCGCCCACGGCATAGGCAAGCAGCCCGGTGAGGTTGTAGCGTGGCAGGTTTGCCGCACCCAGCGGCGGGTATTTGCCGCGGTGGCGATACCAGAAGTCAGCCATGATCACCCCACCCACCGGCGGAATGATCGACCCCAGCAGCACCAGGAACGGGATCAGCATTTCGTACATGCCACCCATCGCCAGCACAATGCCAACCCCGGCCGCCACCAGCGTTGCCGTGCGCCGGCGCTCACTGCGCAACAAATGGCAGGCGGCGGCCGACACGTTGTAGATGGTCGGCCCCTGAATGGTCCACAGGTTCAGGCACAGCATCACCACCGCCGCGAACGACAGCCCCTGCAGCATCATCACGTCAACGATATCGGCCTGCTGGTAAACCATCGCGCACCACGCGCCGGCCACCACCATCAGGCCGTTGCCCAGGAGGAATGCCACCACGCTGGCGGTCACCGCTACCCGGCCACTGCGTGCCAGCCGTGTCCAGTTGGTGGCCTGGGTGGCGCCACTGGCGAAGGTGCCGAAAACCATGGTGACTGCCGCCGAAAAAGTCATGGTTTCATGCGGTACAACGGCAGCCAGGCCGGCAAAGCCACCGGCATCGCGGGTGGCGATGTACATGGACACCAACAGCAGCACGAACATCAATGGCACCGACACCCGCGACAACACATCCAGCCCCTTGAAACCGATGATGGCCGTAATGCTGAAACCCAGCCCGAACAGCACCATCAAAGGCATGCCGAAGCCATCCGCCAGCCCCAGCAGCTTGACCAGCACGATGGCCACCGTGGCCGTGCCCCAGGCATACCAGCCCAGTTCGGCAAAACCCAGCAGAAAATCCGAGAGCCGGCTCCCCGCTTCACCAAAACAGAAGCGCCCCATCAGCACGGTGTTCAGCCCGCTGCGCGAGGCGATGAAGGCCAGCACTGCGGCATACAAGGCAAGCAGGCTGTTGCCGAGGGTGGCCACCCACAGCATGTCGACAAAACTGAATGCCATGCCCAGCTTGCCGCCGGCGAACATCGTGCCGGTAAAGAAGGTGAAGCTGAACAAGACCATCGCGATCGGCAACAGGCCCCTACGGGCGGACTGCGGGGCTTCGCTGAGGGGGAATTCGCTGGGTGAGCTCATTGCACGGGGGCTCCGGGTTTGTAGTTGGGAGCAGAAAGAGCAATATGCGGGCCGCTTTTTTACTGCGCCGCCACCCGGAAAAATCGGGCTGGTCGCCCAGAATTCCATATGCACTGTGCACATTAAAGCTGCGATTTGACGATCTGGAGTGTGCGGGACGACTTATTTTGAGGCGCTCATGCACCAAAGCGGGCCTGGGCTGGGTAGTAATCACCCAGCCCATGGCGGTTTACACAGCTCCGTCCAGCCCCATCTGCCAGAAATCAGCCTCCAGGCTGGATGCCTGGCCAAAAATCCCTGCCAGTTCGGCGAACCGCTGCTCGGTCATGCTGCGCGCCGCCAGTTCATCCAAGTGCTTGCGCGCTGCCGCTGCCACCCCTTGGTAGCCCTCCCCGGCATACTCGCCAATCCACTCGCGGTAGGGGTGATTGCTCAAGTCGCCAATGCGCTCGGCCAGGGTCCGGCCGATTTCGGCATAGCCGATCACGCAAGGTGCCAGTGCCACATGCAGCTCCAGCAGGTCGCCGGCAGCGCCGCAGTCCAGCACGTAACGGGTGTATGCCACCGTGGCCTGGTGCTCTGGCGCGGCTTCGATGTCTGCCTGGGTCAAGCCCCAGCGTGCGCACAGCCGCAAGTGCAGCTCGGTTTCATCCAGGATCGCCGCCAGCCCGGCCTGCGCCGCGCGAATGTCGGCCGGGCGGCGGCTTTTGTAGGCGGCCAGCGCCCAGGCGCGGGCGAACTGGATCAGGAACAGGTAATCCTGCACAAGGTAGGTCCGGAACGCTTCCTCACTCAGCGTACCCTCGCCCATCTGACGTACGAAGTCATGGTCTACGTAGCTGTTCCATTGTGGCGTGGCGGCGGCCTTGAGGCGCTCGAAGATATCCATGCTCATTTGCCCTCCGGATAAACTGCATCGAAGAAAGCCAACTCCAGCGCCACGGTGCGCTGGTAGAAGTCACTGGCCAATGCGGCCTCCTGCGGGCCGACGCGGTCCAGTTCGGCCTGCAGGAAAGCGACGAATGCCTGGAACGCCGGGTTGTCGTGCAGGGTAATCCACTCGGCATGGACGAAGTTGTCCGGCATCGGTTTCGGCGCCTTGAGCGCCCAGTCCAGATACAGCCCTTCGGCGACGTTCAGCACCGCCAGTGCCGCTGCGTAGGAACGGGTGGCTGCCGCTTCGCGCATGATCGCCTTGAAACCTGCGGTAGGCGCGGTATCGGCCGGTTCACTGCGTTGCGCCGGGCTGACACCCAGGGCCTCGAAGGCACGCAGGAAATAGGTGTTCTCGTCACTGGAGATCATCCCGGCAAAGCGGCCGAAGCGCAGGCGGGCTTCAAACGTATCAGCGGTGGCAATGGCCGCACCCAGCAGGGTCAGGAAGCTGTCGAGGAAACGGTGGTCCTGGACCAGGTAGTCGACCATGATCGGGTCAGGCAGGCTGCCGTCGCACAATCGGGTCACGAAACGGTGGCCAACGGCCGCCGACCAGGTCGGCTCGCACTGGCGGCGCAGGGACTGGCTGAAACGTTCGGTCATGTTGCTGTCCTTGAGGAGGGTGACAGCGAGACCGTGGCAATTGACATGGACTGGCCTCGCAGTGAGGCCGGCAAAAAGGCAGGTTACAAGCCCCATCCCTTCGCCGGCATGATCCGGATCAGGTTCGAAGGGTCACCGCGCTGTAGCGTTCAGCGGTTTCTCAGCCCATTGCCGGGCTCCCCTTGGTGGCGCTCAGGTATACCCGAGGGCGCCGCGCCTGTCACTAGTCCAACTCCCCAAACTGTGGGCAATGGTGACCCGCTAATGGGCATCTGTCCCCATTCTTGACGCGCCATCATTTAGTGCACGCCAGGCGCTGCAAGGTTTTGTATGTCAAAGCATTACTGAAATATCTGTTGGCATAGCTGTTGCTGATGGCCATTTAACGGGCAAAACGCCATTGATGGCTTAAGGCCGTAAGGCCGCAAAAGAGGCTTTAGCCAATGAAAACATCCGCCATGAGCCACGCGTCCAGGCGCGCGTTCCATCTGTCCTCCGTCACTGCGCTGATGATCAGCCTCGGGTTGATCACGGCCATGGCATCCCCCCTTGACGACAACAGCATGCCACCGCCGACCGACCCGTCGGCCTACACCGACCAGCCGGACGACCCGACCCCTGCCTTGCTTGAGCTGAACACCTTGCCGGAGGCCAACGAAGGCTCGTTGGAGCTGACCGATGGCGTGTATGGCGACCGCAGCACGGTACGCACCGACAACGTGCTGCCGCCTGCCCTGCAAACGTCGGACAAGTACCCTACCAACGGCAAACCCAGCCCGTTGTTCGGTGCGCAACCATTCACCCAGCAACTGTTGCTGTTCGAAGAATTCGGGCCAGAGAAGCTCGACCCGACCACGCCGGCGCCCGATCTGACCTTCCCGGTCCCCACCCTCGGCGCGGCCCCCGCGCAAGACCCCAACGTGGTGGCACGCAGCGGCCCCAGTGGCAGCGCACTGGAAGCGTTCCTCAAGCAGCCCGGCCTGTACCCGTTCCCGACCCAGTACGCCAACGTGCTGGACCGCAACCCATGGAAGGCGCAGATCGAGATGTTCCTCAACCGCCAGCCGGTCGGCTCGCCCGCTGAAGGCCGGCCACCAGGAAAAGGCTGGTCGCACCAGCGCTGGAACGAGTTCTACCCGCAGGCAGCGTTCAAGACCGCCCAGGCCGGTGCGCGCATCAACCTCGGCCTGCGCGACCGCAAGCAACTGCACAACTATGCCGTCGGTGAATTTGCCCCGGGAGGCCTGTACTACCAGACGTCGGACATTCCGACCACGCTGGGCACCACCAAGGGTATCGACATACGCTTCCACCCGAACATGCCGCTGCAAAACCACAAATCGTTGTGGACCTTCGACGGCACTTTCCCGCCCAAGCTGCTGATGGTGCGCTACGGCCAGCCAATCCTGATGCGCCATTACAACGCCCTGCCGATTGACCCGTCGGCCAACGGCGGCTTTGGCCTGCATACCATCTCGACCCACGAGCACAACGGCCACTCCCCGGCCGAAAGCGACGGCTTTGCCAACGCGTACTTCTTCCCCGGCCAGTACTACGACTACCGCTGGCCGGTGCAGCTGGCCGGCTACGACACCATCAACACCCGTGCCCAGGACCCGCGAGCAGCTTTCCCCTGCTCGCCGGGTGAAACCTTGTTCGTCAACGATGGTTCACCGGGCCTGAAAACCTGCGAGAACGGCAGTATCAAGATTCGTGGCGACTGGCGCGAAACCATGAGTACCCACTGGTTCCACGACCACATGATGGATTTCACAGCGCAGAACGTCTACAAAGGCAACGCCGTGATGATGAACTACTACAGCGCCCTGGACCGCGGCAACGAGGCCCTGCAGGACGGTGTCAACCTGCGTTTCCCAAGCGGTTCGGGCATGCCCTGGGGTAACCGTGACTATGACGTCAACCTGGTAATAGCCGACAAGGCCTGGGATGCAAACGGCCAGCTGTGGTTCAACCCGTTCAACACTGACGGCTTCCTCGGTGACCAGATCCTGGTCAACTGGCAGTACCAGCCCAGGCTCAAGGTGCGTGCGCGCAGTTACCGTTTCCGTCTCCTCAACGGTTCGGTTTCACGCTACTTCAAGTTCGCCGTGGTGCGGGAGATTGCCGGTAACAGTGGCGAGTTCAAAGGCCCGTCCGGCTCCAACCTGTCGTATGCGCGGGTGCCGTTCCACATGATCGCCAACGACGGCAACATCATGGAACACGCGGTGCCATTCGACGGCACGATGGACCTCAATGGTGACGGCAACCTGCAAGACAACAACGGCATCCTGCCACTGCAGGGCATTGCCGAGCGCTACGACATCATCATCAACTTCGCCAGGAATGGCATCAAGGCAGGCGACAAGCTGTACTTCGTCAACCTGATGGAGCACGACTCCGGCAAAGGTCCGAAGCAAGCTATCCCGTTGGCCGACGTGCTGTCGGAAAAATACAAGGCGGTGATCAAGCAGACCAGCAAAGGCCCGCAGTGGGACAAGGGCGATCCGGCAGTCGGCAAGTTTCTGCAACTGTGGGTGCAACCGTACACCGGCCAGGACCTGAGCATGGACCCGGTAGCCTATGAGCCGGCCAAGCCAGGCAAGGCTGCCGGCCTGAAAATGCTGCCCCTGCCAATTGACCGCGACGCCGCAGCCGACCAGGCCAAACTCAAGGATGCCCGCCACCGCGAGTTCATCTTTGGCCGCTCTGACGGTACGGACACCACCCCGTGGACCATCAAGACCGACGGCGGCTTTGGCTACAGCATGGACCCACGCCGCATCAGTGCAGCACCGCAACTGGCCAACCAGTCCACCGACGCTGGTTTCAGCGGCGACGGCACCCTGGAAGTGTGGAAAATCGTCAACGGCGGTAATGGCTGGAGCCACCCGGTACACGTGCACTTCGAGGAAGGCGTGATTCTTAGCCGCGACGGCAAGGCCCCACCAGAATGGGAAAAATGGGCGCGCAAGGATGTGTACCGAATCGGGCCGGATACTGATTCGTCCATCGAGGTGGAAATGGCCATCCGCTTCCGCGAGTTTGCCGGCACCTACATGGAGCACTGCCACAACACACAGCACGAGGACTCTTCGATGCTGCTGCGCTGGGATATTGAACACCCGGGGCAGTTCCAGGTGATGCCGACCCCGCTGCCGGGATGGGATGGCGTGCATTACATGGCCTCGGTGGGCCTGCCAACGTTCCGCACCAAAACCCACGACGACAATGACGACCCGGCCAACAAACCACCCGTCGCGGCCAATGACAGTGCCGCAACGACGGCTGGCACGCCGATCACCCTGAACGTGCTGGCCAACGACAGTGACCCGGACGGCAATGTACCGCTCACGGTAACCGGCCTCAGCCAGCCGGACTCCGGCCAGGGTGCCGTCAGCACCGACGGCACCACCGTAACGTACAGCCCGCCCGCTGCGGTCGCCACGCCATTCACGGCCAGCTTCAATTACACGGCGCGTGATACCAAAGGGGCCGAGTCGGTGGCCCCGGCCACGGTCAGCATCGCCGTAACCGCAGTAGCGGCGGCCGACGAACTCAAGGTCACCAGTGCCACGGTGCAGGAACGCAGCGGCAACCGTTTCACCTGGGATGTACAGGGGACTACCACGGTGGCCACGGGCAACAGCATCAGCGTGACTGCAGCAACCACCGGTGGCCCGGTAAGCCTGGGGAACGCGACGCTGACTGCCACGACTACGGGGGGCCGTTGGCGGGTAGCGGTGACCACCACCGGCTTTGGCCCGGCCACGCCAGCGACGGTCACGGTGAAATCGGCACTGGGCCAGACGGTGACAGCGCCAGTCAAATACAAGTGAGTGCAAAGCGGGGGCCGCTATGCGGCCCCGCTCAGCCAACCCACGAGGACCGCATCATGCCCGGCTCATGGCGTTTCCTGCTGGTACTTGCGTTGTTCGCCGCCAGCATTCCGTTCTGGCCACTGCACCCCCAACAAAAGGTGGCCGAAGCAGCTGTCACTCCCTGGGGAGCCAACTACTTCCCCAACATCCCCCTGCTCACCCAGGATGGCGAAAAAGTGCATTTCTTCGACGACCTTATCAAGGACAAGGTGGTTGCCATCAACTTCATCTTTACCGGCTGCTCCGATTCCTGCCCAGTGGAAACCGCACGCCTACGCCAGGTACAGAAAATCCTCGGTGGCCGGGTCGGCAAGGATATCTTCCTCTACTCCATCAGCATCGACCCCTATAACGACACCCCCGCCACCCTCAAGCGCTATGCCGAAAAGTTCGGCATCGGCCCAGGCTGGACCTTGCTGACCGGCGAACCTGACGATATCGAGCAACTACGCCGCAGCCTGGGGCTGTGGATCGATGGCCTGGAAAACGGCCGCTCCAAAGACCACAACCTGAGCCTCATTATCGGCAACCAGGCCACCGGCCGCTGGATGAAAGCCTCGCCTTTCGAAAGCCCGTACATCCTCGCCGACCGCCTCGGCAACAGCTTGCACAACTGGAAGCAGGCCAGCGCCATGACCAATGACTACGCTCAAGCGCCGCAGATGCGTGCACCCAGCAGCGGCGAGCAGATCTTCCGCACCCGTTGCTCGTCCTGCCACACCGTGGGCAATACCGAGCCAGGCCCGCCAGGCATCGGCCCCGACCTGCTGGGCGTGACCCGTCAGCGTGACGCAAACTGGCTGACCCGCTGGCTGAAAGCGCCCGACCAGATGCTGGCCGAGAAAGACCCCCTGGCCATGCTGCTGTTCGAGCAATACAACCGCCTGGCCATGCCCAACATGCGCTTGGGCGATGCCGAAGTCAGCGCATTGATAAGCTACCTCGAAGAAGAAACGGCACGCCTGCAGACACCGGTGGCAAATAGGGGAACCCCCTAAAGGCGATTAGCCATCATTCATCAGACTGTCATCTCGCTGTCGTATTTTTCGAGCATCACCCAGGGTCGGGAACCATCAGCAGTGATTCGCCGTTCGCTTTCCTCCTCCAGCCTTCTGCGAGTGCTGATCCTGATGCTCTGTGCAGCGACCCTGGCCTTTCTCTGGGGGCTGCACGTCACGCAAAAAGCCGCCGCTCGCCAGGATGCACTGTTGGCCAAAGCCACCGAGCACCTGAACCTGGCCAACATCGTGGGCGAAAGCCTGCGACAGCTTGTCGACCGCGCCCAGGCGGTGGGCCGTGTTACCCAGGACGATATGAAAGGGCTGCGCAAGGGCAACTTCAGCCTGGCCGCAGACCCGGTGTTCAAGCGCACGAGCCTGTACGACCGACAAGGCCGGCTGCTGTCGGCCAACCATACCGATGAGGCCGCCGAGTTGCCGGCAGACTGGTTGCGCCAGCTGCAGCGGCACATTGACCGCTACGGTTTCAAACCTTTCCTGCCCAGCATTCAGCCCCTTGGCCAAACCTCGGCCCTGCCCACCAGGCACCTGACCTTCCTGCTGCCGTTGACCAACTCGACCGGCCAGGAAATCGACACCATTCTGGTGGTGCAACTGGACATCGGCTACCTGGCGGAGCTGTTTCAACATATCGACCTGGGCAACAGTGGCCTGGTGCGTCTGCTGCAGGATGACGGCCTGGAGCGGCTGCGCGTCGATACCCGCGGCGTGGCGATTGCCGGCGACCTATTGCAGCCCCCGCTGCCGGCATTCGACAGCGAAGCGGGCAGGCTGACCCAATACGTAGCGGGTGATGCCTACCAAAGCCTGTACCGCCGTGTACCCGAGCGAGGCTTCAGCGTGGTGGTAAGCCAGCGCCAGGCAGAAATACTCGCACCCTGGACGCAGGCCTATTCCCGGCAATTCTGGTTGAACCTGAGCATGACCCTGATGATCCTGGCCAGCCTGCTATGGACCTTGCGCCTGCTGCGCAAGCGCCAGGAGGCCTTCGACGCGCTGGAACATGCCCAGCAGGTCAATCAGCAGCTGATCGTGCGCCTGGAGGACGAACACCGGCGCAGCAGCCACGCCGCCGCCACCGACCACCTCAGCGGCCTGCACAACCGCCGCCAGTTCGTCGAGGTGGCCAGCCAGGCGTTGACTCGGCAACGTGGCAAGCGCCGACTGATGGCGATCCTGTTCATCGACATGGACCGCTTCAAGTCGATCAACGACTCGCTCGGGCACAAGATTGGTGACCTGCTGCTACAGGCTGTGGCCGGGCGTATCCAGCGCCTGCTGGAGCCGGGCGATGAGGCTTCGCGCTTTGGCGGCGACGAGTTCGTGGTGTTGTTGGCCGGCGAGCGCAGCGAGGAGCAGATCAACGCCTGGGTCCACGAACTGGTGCAGAAACTGTCAGCCACCTACGCCCTGGATGGCCAAGAGGTCAACACCAGCCCCAGCGTAGGGGTGAGCATCTGCCCGCGCGACGGCCAGGACATCGACAGCCTGATACGCAGTGCCGATGCGGCAATGTACTCAGCCAAGCAGGCAGGGCGCGCGCAGTATCGCTTTTTCGACCCCTCGCTGAACCTGGCCGATATCCAGGCGTTCACCCTTGAACAGGCGTTCGGCAGCGCCTTGGCCGAACGTCAGTTCGTGCTGCACTACCAGCCACAGATTCGCCTCGACACCCATCAGGTGCTCGGCTACGAGGCGCTGGTGCGCTGGGACCACCCCGAGTTCGGCCTGCTATACCCGGACCGCTTCATCGACCTGGCCGAGCGCAGTGGCTTCATTGTCGAACTGGGTTGGGAGGTACTACGGCTGGCCTGTGAAGCCTTGTCGAGCTGGGATACTTCTGGTCGGGAAACACGTCTGGCGGTCAATGTCTCCGCATTGCAGCTGCGTCAGGCTGACTTCGCTGCCCGGCTGCTGCGCAAGTTGCAGCATCACGGGATCGCACCACAGCGGCTGGAGCTGGAAATTACAGAAACCACCATCCTCGACCCTGAAGGCATGGCGGTTACGCATCTGCATGCCTTGCGCGGGGCGGGCCTGGGCATCAGCCTGGACGATTTCGGCCGTGGCTACGCCGGTTTTGCCCACCTGCATTCGCTACCGTTGAGCAAGCTGAAGATCGACCGCTCGCTGATCGCGGCGCTGTCCAACAGCCATGACGACAGCCCTATCGTGTCCTCCACCATCATCCTGGCCAAGCGCCTGGGCCTGCAAGTGGTGGCCGAGGGTGTGGAAACCCGTGAACAGGTGGTGTACCTGAAGCTGGCCGGATGCGATATCGCCCAGGGCTACCACTTCAGCCGGCCTCTGTCGCCGGCGCAGCTGTGCCACTACCCGCCTTTCAACGGCGTCGAGGACAAGGCATGCGTGTACTGAGCGCCACGGCGGGTTTACCGGTGCTATACGGGCTGGAAAGACGCCAAGTCGGCGCTGCGCTACATCGACTCGGCGCGACGCTTTGGCGAACTGGCCGTGCTACCGGCCAGTCAGGTGCAACCGCTTATTCCTTGAAGCTGTGCCTGGCAACGCCACCCGTTTCCGGGCGGATGGCATACAGGTCGCCAGCGTCCGGATAATGGTGCAGGTCTTCTGGCGTCATGTCGTAACGCGCGGTGCTGATGAACAAGGTGTTCATCCCGGGCCCACCAAAGCAGCAGCTGGTGGGGCACGGTACTGGCATCAACACCTGGTCGGTCAGGTGCCCGTGGCGGTCGTAGCGCAGCAGGCAACTGCCATGGTACTGGCACACCCACAGCCCGCCTTCGCGGTCCAGCGCCAGGCCATCCGGCCGCCCCAGTTCGGCGGGGGTTTCGGCAAACAGCGTAACAGCGCCCAGCCGGCCTTCGATGAGGTACTCGGCGCGGTAGATCGCACGCGCCGCCGAATCGACGAAGTACACCGTGTGGCCGTCCTGCGACCAGGCAAGGCCGGTGGGCAAGGCCAGGTCATCGTGGATCACCTGGTCGCTCAATTGCCAGTCAAAGCGAAAAAGCGCCCCGGTATTGCCACTGGGGGCCTCGTCCATCAGGCCGGTGACGAAGCGTCCCTGCGGGTCGCAGGCGCCGTCGTTGAAGCGGTAAGTCGAGCGCGGATGCACTGATGCCGAATGCTGGCTCACCTTGCGTGCTGGCACATCGAAGATGGCCACGCTGGCATCCTCGGTGAAAATCAGGTTACCCCGGTCGGTCAGCGCCAGGGCGCCAATGCGCGCGGCCGACTCGTAAAGGCACTCGACTTCGCCATCGGGTGTCAGGCTGTTGATGCGCCCGCCAGAGATATCGACAAAATACAGTACGCCGCTGCGCTCATCCCAGACCAGGCTTTCACCAAGGTCCGCGCGCGTGTTGGCCACTTTGACCGGCACGTAATTGCATTCCTTGATGCGGCTCCAGCGCTCGGCCACCTGCGCCAGGTCGCTGGCCTGCACACGGCCGAGGTCAAGAGGGTAGCTGACGCCGCTGTTTTTGTTGAAGCGCGTGGCGGTGTACTGGCCATCGCTGTCATGAGTGTGATGGCACAGCGCACCGGCCAGGTGAGTAACGGGCATTTCTGGCTACCTTCAATTCTCCTTTCTTACGATATCAACAAAAAAATCAATGACTTAATATTAAAAGCATTCAATATTGATATCCCATGGGTATCAGCGCCGAGTCGCCGCGCTGCAGGAATGCTGGATGATCGAAACACGTTTGCTCAGGCAGTTCATCGCCGTGGCTGAAGAGCTGCACTTTCACAAGGCCGCCCAGCGCCTGCACATGGCGCAACCGCCGCTGAGCCAGGCGATCAACCGGCTTGAGGAAAAGCTCGGCTTTGGCCTGCTTCTGCGTAACAAGCGCGAAGTGCGTCTGACCGCAGCGGGTGCAGCGTTTCTCGATACCGCCTACCGCACGCTTGCTGAACTGGAGCAGGGGATCGAGTACGCGCGCAACGTTTCTGCGGGGGTCAGCGGCAAATTGACCATCACGGCCATTTCCATCGCCTATTACGACTCGCTGCTCAACCGCTTGCGCCGCTTTCGGGAAACTTATCCGAACGTGCAGCTGACCATCCGCGAGATGCCATCCGCCTCCCAGGCCAAGGCCTTGCTGGCCGGTGAGGCGGACATCGGCTTCATGCGCAGGCTGCCACTGCCGGCCGGCACCCTGGAGGCACGCTTGCTGCTTGACGAGCAGATCGTCATGGCGCTGCCTGCCAGCCATCCCAAGGCGCAGCACGAGGCCATCGACTTGCGCGAGTTTGCCGATGAGGACTTCGTGTTCACCCCGCAAGCGCTGGGCGGCGGCTACCACGCGCAGTTGGTTGCGCTGTGCCAATCCGCCGGGTTCTACCCCAAGGTCGTGCAGGAGGCGGCGCAGATCCATACCTTGCTTGGCCTGGTGGCCTGCGGTTTTGGCGTGGCCCTGGTGCCGGAGTCGTTCGCCCGCTCGACCCCGCGCGAACGCGTGCAGTTTTGCCCGATCCAGCCTATCGATGACCAGCCTGCACCAGGGCTTGGGTTGTACATGAAATGGAGCGCCCAGAATGCTTCGCCAGCGCTGGCCAACTTCATTGCCATGTTCGAGACGCAGCAATAAGGCCACTCCCATCAGCCCGCAAACAGGCCCACCCAAGCCACAAGAAATTACCACCCTCCACCGATCGTCAGCTCAACGCATCCCCTCCCCGCCCCAGGCGTCAAATGGTTCCAAAGGCCCCTTTGGAGAAGCCCCGATGACCCAATACGCCGTGGCACGCTTGGCTCAGCTCGACGAACACCGCCCCCTGCGCGTGCAGGCCGGCAACGAAGAACTCATCCTCATCCGCCAAGGCGATCAGGTACATGCCTACCAGGGCAGCTGCCCCCACGCAGGCGCCCCCCTTGATGAAGGCGTGGTTTGCAGTGGCCTGCTGGTCTGCCCTTGGCACAAAGCTGCCTTCGCGGTCGACGACGGGGTGGTCTGTGAGCCACCTGCGCTGGCCGACCTGCGCCGCTACAAGGCATGGATCAAGGGCGATGAAATCTGGGTCGATGACCAGCCCCTGCCGGTAACCGAACCGCCCAGGCACAGTGATGCCCGCTGTTTCGTGGTGGTCGGCGCCGGTGCCGCCGGCAGCGCCGCCGTCGCCACCCTGCTGGCTCATGGTTTCGCTGGGCGGCTGGTATGGATCGATCAGGAGCGCCAGCCGGCCTACGATCGCACAGCTCTGAGCAAATTCGTGATTGCCGGGCAGATGCCGCCCGATGAGGTTCCCGCGCTGCTCGAAGCCGACGCCCTGCGCAAGGGCCAGCTGGAGCGCAAGTACGGCAAGGTACGCACCCTGAACAGCCAGAAACGCCAGGTCACCCTCGCCGATGGTCAGCAGATCGATTACGACGCCTGCCTGGTGGCAACCGGCGGCAAAGCACTGCGCCCAGACATTTCCGGCGCCGATCTGCCTGGGGTGTTCACCCTCCGCTCACTGGAAGATGCTGCACAGTTGCTCGACGCAGCCGAGCCTGGCCAACCGGTGGTCATCGTCGGCGACGGCTTCATCGGCCTGGAGGCAGCCTCGGCATTGCGCAAGTATGGCTTGCAGGTGCATGTGGTCACGCGCCACGAAATCCCTCTGGCCCGACAATTGGGCGAGCGGATCGGGCGCTGCATTCGCGCGCTGCATGAACGAAAAGGGATCACCTTCCACGGCCCTACCGAGGTCGAGCGGATCGAGGGGCTGGGGAAGGTCGAAGCGGTGCAACTGGCCAATGGTGAACGGCTGCAGACCCCCTTGGTGCTGCTCGGCACCGGGGTAAGGCCCGCCACCGCGTTCCTTCAAGGCGTGCCGCTTGGCGAAGACAAATCGGTGAGGGTCGACGCAGAAATGCGCGCAGCCGACGGTTTGTGGGCCGCAGGTGACATCGCCACGTTCCCGCTCACGGGGCGCCCGGTGCGCATCGAGCACTGGCGCCTGGCCCAGCAACACGGGGTCATCGCCGCCGCCAACATGCTTGGCGAACAACGCCGTTATGCCGATGTACCTTTCTTCTGGACCTACCAGCATGGCCGTACCTATGAAGTGCTAGGCCATGCCAAGGACTGGAACCGCATCGAATTCGTCGGTGAGCCGGAAAAAGGCGATTTCGTTGCCTTGCAGTGTGTGGATGAACGCGTCGAGGCCGTTATCGCCAAGGGTTACTCCGATGCCATGGCGACGCTGTCGCAACGCCTGAAGCGCCCCTTGAGCCTGCAGGAGGCTTTGGCGCTCATTGGCTGAGGGGTGCCTTTCAATGCTTCCCGGTTGTGTGTAAAACAGGTAGGTCAGCCGACTGCATAAGGACCCACGCGCATGATCTACCGCCCCCTCGGCCACAGTGGCCTGCAGGTTTCCGCCCTTACCCTGGGCAGCATGATGTTCGGCGAGCAGACCAGTACCGAGGATGCCCTGCGCATCATCGACAAGGCCTGGGACCAAGGCATCAACTTCATCGATACCGCCGACGTGTACAACGCCGGGCGCTCGGAAGAAATCGTCGGTGAAGCCGTGGCGCGCCATCGCCATGACTGGGTGGTCGCCAGCAAGGTCGGCTTCGGCCCGGCCGACGGCCTGCCTAACCGCAGCGGGTTGTCGCGCAAGCACATCTTCAATGCCGTGGATGCCACGCTGACCCGCATGGGCATGGACTACCTGGACATCTACTACCTGCACCGCGAAGACCACAAGGTACCGCTGGAAGAGAGCGTGCAGGCCATTGGCGACTTGCTGCGCCAGGGCAAGATCCGCTACTGGGGCGTGTCCAATTTCCGTGGCTGGCGCATTGCCGAGGTCTGCCATATTGCCGAGCGCCTTGGCGTTCCCAAGCCGGTAGTCAGCCAGCCGCTGTACAACATCGTCAACCGCCAGGCCGAGCCCGAACAGCTCACGGCCGCCGCCGCCCATGGTCTGGGCGTTGTACCCTTCAGCCCGCTGGCCCGGGGCGTGCTCAGTGGCAAGTATGCGCCGGGCGCGGTGCCGGATACCGGTAGCCGCGCAGGGCGGCAGGACAAACGCATCATGGAAGTGGAGTGGCGCCAGGAGTCGCTCACCATTGCCCGGCAGATTCAGACGTATGTAGAGGCCAAGGGGGTGGGCATTGTCGAATTCGCCATTGCCTGGGTGTTGAATAACCAATGGGTCAGTTCCGCCATTGTCGGGCCGCGGACCGAGGAGCAGTGGGATACCTATGGCGGCGCATTGGCGGTGAAGATTACCGCGGAGGATGAGGCATTCATCGATTCGTTGGTAACGCCAGGGCATGCGTCCACGCCGGGCTTCAATGACGTGGCGCATTATGTGAGTGGGCGGCTGGCACGCAGCTGACGCATTGGGGAGCCCTGAGCCGGGCTCCCGGTCCCCCCTTTCCCCAATCACCCCGGTATCGTGCGCACCATTGGTTTTCCACCTCTGGAGCTGCAATGAAACTCTTGCAACCGCTGCAAATCGGCCCACTCACCCTGCCCAACCGCGTATTCATGGCCCCCCTCACCCGCCTGCGCAGCCTGGAGCCGGGTGATGTACCCACCGCGCTCATGGCCGAGTACTACCGTCAGCGCGCCAGTGCTGGCCTGATCATCACTGAAGCCACGCAAATCTCCTTCCAGGCCAAGGGCTATTCGGGCTCGCCCGGCATTCACAGCGCCGAACAGATCGCTGCCTGGAAGCACATCAACCAAGGCATCCATGCCGAAGGCGGCCACAGCGCCGTGCAGGTGTGGCACACCGGGCGGGTGTCGCATACCTCGCTGCAACCTGGCGGCGAGGCCCCCGTGGCCCCTTCGGCACTGCCGGCGGATGCACGCACCACCCTGCGTGACGCGCAAGGCAACCTGACCCGCGTGGAAACTTCCGCACCCCGGGCGCTCAGCGAAGCGGAGATCGCTGGCATCGTCGCCGACTTTGGCCAGGCCGCGATCAACGCCCGTGAAGCCGGCTTCGACTTCATCGAGTTGCACGCCGCCCACGGTTACCTGCTGCACCAGTTCCTCACCCCCAGTGCCAACCAGCGCGAAGACCGCTACGGCGGCAGCGTTGAAAACCGTGCGCGAATTGTGCTGGAGGCGGTGGATGCGGCCATTGCCAACTGGAGCGCCGACCGAGTCGGTATTCGCGTGTTCCCGTTGGGTGGTTTCAATGGTGTGGACAATGGCGAAGACCAGGAAGCCGCCGGCCTGTACCTGATCCGCGAGCTGGCCAAGCGCAACCTTGCCTACCTGCACCTGTCCGAGCCGGACTGGGCCGGTGGCAAGCCACTGCGTGACGAGTTCCGCCAGGCCATTCGCGCCGCCTACCCCGGGGTGATCATCGCGGCCGGTGCCTATACCGCCGAGAAAGGCGAAGACCTCATCGGGCGGGGTTTGATCGATGCCGTGGCGTTCGGGCGCGCCTACATTGCCAACCCCGACCTGGTGGAGCGTCTGCGGCTGCAAGCGCCGCTGAATGAGCACCGGGCGAAGTTCGATTACGCCAATGGGCCTGAAGGGTATACGGATTATCCGTTCCTGAAGCAGGCTTGATGCAAAAACGGGCGCTCTTGCGGGCGCCCGTTTTTTGTCGTGTCAGCCCAGTTCAGCCAGCGCCTGCGCGGCATAGGCATGTGACCGCTGCCGCGCCAGCGGGTCATGGATGCGGCAGTCGATCATCAGCTCGTCCGCCCCGGTCTGCTCTATCAGCGAGCGCAGCCCTTCCCTCACCCGTTCGGGCCCTCCGGCTACGGTGCAGGCCATCACCTGCTCGAGCACGGCGCGCTCGTGGTCCGGCAAGCGTTCGATGTAACCCTCTTGCGGCTTGGGCAGCAAGCCAAAGCGCCCGACATGCAGGTCCAGCATCCACTTGCGGTGGGAGCTGGCCAGGTAGTGCGCCTCAGCATCGCTGGCAGCGGCGAACAGGTTCATGCCAACCATCACATAGGGTTTGGCCAGTTGCGCGGAAGGCTGGAAGTTGGCGCGGTAATGGGCAATGGCCTGCAGCAGGTAACGCGGGGCAAAGTGCGAGGCGAAGGCATAAGGCAGGCCCAGCTTCGCCGCCAGGTCAGCACCGAACAGGCTGGAACCGAGGATCCACACCGGCACATCGTGCGCACCCGGTACGCCGCGCACCCGGCGTTTGCCGTTGTCCGCCAGGTAATCACGCAGCTCGGCGATGTCCTGGCTGAAATCACGCTCTGGCGCGGCGCCGCGCAATGCACGCACGGTCGGCCCGGACGTGCCTGGCGCACGGCCCAGGCCCAGGTCGATACGGCCTGGGTGCAATGTATCGAGGGTGCCAAACTGTTCGGCCACCACCAACGGCGCATGGTTGGGCAGCATGATGCCGCCAGCACCCACACGAATGTGTCGGGTGGCGTTGGCGATTTCGTTGATCACCAGCGACGTGGCAGCCGAGCCAATGCCCGGCATGTCATGGTGCTCGGCGATCCAGTAGCGGCTGTAGTGCTGTTGCTCGACATGCCGCGCCAGCTGGCGGGATTCTTCGATCGCGTCGGCGAAGGTCTTGCCTTCGCCGATCATGACCAGATCCAGTACGGACAGTGCAGTCATGGGGTCTCCAGAGGGATTATCAGTGGCTGCCAGTTTCCATGCTGCGCCGCCAGCGATAAACCCAATTTCAGGCCCGGCATAGGGGCCTGGCATTCCCCAATCAGTATTCCCAAGGCACGCCTGGCTCCCAGCTGGCCACCAACAAGTCGATGAAGCCGCGTACCCGAGGGGACAGATGGCGCTTGCTTGGGTAGACGATGCGAATGGGGTCTGCCGGGGGGCGGTAAGCGTGCAGTACTTCCACCAGATTGCCAGCGCGCAGGTCGTCACCGGTGATATAGGTAGGCAGGTGAATCAGGCCGAAACCGGCCCGGGCGCCGTCAAGCATGGCCTCGGAACTGTCGATGTTCAGCCGCCCGGGATCTTCGCACAGGTGCAGCCCCGCTTCTGTGTGAAAGCGCCAGGGCATGGCCTTCTCGCCCGCCAGGAAGGCGATCTTGTCATGGCCATAGAGGTCGCCGGGCATCTGCGGTACACCGCGCTTCTCCAGGTACGCAGGCGATGCACAGGTCACGAACTGCTGCCAGGCGACGGTGCGCGTCAGCAATTGCGAATCTTCCTTAGGTGCACCGATGCGCACGGCGACGTCCACACCCTCTTCGACCAGATCAACGAAACGGTCGGTGAAGCGGATATCCGCCCGCAGTTCGGGCCATTGCTTGAGGTACTGGTCGAGGACCGGCAAGACATGGCGCTGTCCGAGCGACAGCGGTGCGGTCAGGCGCAGGGTGCCAGTGGGCTTGCCCCGGCGCAGGGCCATGGTGCTTTCGACCTCGTCCAGGTCATCCAGAATCTGCCGCCAGCGCTCGAACGCCACCAGGCCTTCATCGGTCAGGCTCAGCTTGCGCGTAGTGCGGTTGAGCAGGCGCACCGCCATGCGGGCTTCCAGGCGGGCGATGCTCTTGCCCACCGCTGAACGCGTCAGGCCCAGGCTGGCAGCCGCAGCTGTGAAGCTGCCGGCCTTCGCGGCGCTGACGAAAGCGGCGATGTCGCCGAAGCGGTTGGGTTCCATGGTGTTTTCCTGACGCTGATCGAACCGCCATAGATGGGTGCGATTTCAGGCAATGCAAGGTTCCTGATCTAGTGGGGCTGCCTTGCAGCTTCCGTCTGCCCGAGGTAGCGATCGGTCCAGTTAGCCAGCGGCAGTGGCGGCTGCTGGTCGACAATGCGTCGCCAGATAAGCATCAGCTCTTGAGCGTTGAACAGCGAGCCAGGCCCGCTGCCTCGCCACGGCGAAGGTACACCGACCATCCACTGCCCTTGATGATCGCGCTGAGCCATGTTGAAACGGAAGGTGTAATTCCCCGGGATCCCCATGCGCAGGTCGGTGACCACCAGTGCGTCGCCAATCTGGTCATAACGCAGCCAGTCATCGGTGAACCAGCGCAAGCGGTGGTGCAACGGGTCAACGTTCAGTGCTTGCGCCAGTTCCAGGTTGCGCGACAAGCGTTGCATTTCGGGTGGTTGCTGGTCGAGCATGCTGCTGATGCCTTCGTAGTAATCGCCATCCGGGGTCTTGGCCAGCACCCGCCAGACCAGGCTGTTGAATGCCATCGGCACGGCACGTACCTCGCTCACGACGACACCTTGCTGGTCCAGTGCCGACTGGAAGCGCTGTTCGGCTGCCATGCGCCCCGCCAGGCCGAAACCCAGGTAGCAGGTACTGAACACCAGGGCCATGGTCAGCAGGCGGGTAGCCCTGCGGGTCACGCCCTTCATGAGGGTGAAGACCACCGCAGCCAGCAGCGGCACGGTGTAGACCGGGTCGATAATGAACACCGCCGCCCAGCTTTCCGGGGTGGTGTGCAAAGGCCAGAACAACTGTGTGCCGTAAACCGTGAAGGCGTCGAGCACCGGATGGGTTACCAATACCAGCCAGAACGCCAAAAAAAGCCTGGGCAAGGTATACCCCTTGCCGGGCCAGCGCCTGTTGACCAGCCAGGCCAACAGCAAGGCCAGGCCGGTGAGCACGAACAACGAGTGGGAGAAGCCGCGATGATAAGTCATCTGCGACACCGGGTCGGCATAGCGAATGATCACATCCAGGTCCGGCAGCGTGCCCAGTGCTGCACCATACAGCAGCGAGCGTCGGCCCTGGATGCGCCCGAGCACGGTCCCTTGCAGCGCCGCGCCAAGTACGGCTTGGGTGATGGAGTCCAAGGTGGGGATTCCTGAAAGAGTCGTTTCCGCACGCTACCCCCATACACCCCTGATGCGCAATTCTCCTGGATGGCTCAGAACAGCTGCCAGGTGTACACCAGCGTCAGGCGGTTCTCGTCGATATCACTGCGGTAGTTGGAGCGCGCCATGGCGTTCCTCACCCGTATCCCCAACCCTTTCAGTGCCCCGCTCTGCACCGCATAGCCGATATCCAGATCACGCTCGCGATCACGCCCCTCGTAACCCAGCCCGGTATCGACATTGTTACCGGTTATGTAGCGCACGGTCGCTGTCAGGCCCGGCACGCCCATGGCGGCGAAGTTGTAGTCGTAACGCACCTGATACGAGCGTTCGTCGGTGTAGGCAAACTCATAGGTCGGCACCTCGTTGCCCAACGGCGAGATGTTGGCGAATACCCGTGGGAACGGACTATCGCCATAAATGCCCTGGTAGCCGGCATGGAAGCTGTGCCCGCCATGCCGGGCAGTGAACAGCGAGAAGAACGCCTGGTTGTCGATGTTGCCCAGCAGCGCATCGCCTTGCTCACGCGCGGTGAAATAACCCAGGTTGGCGCTGAGTACCCAGTCGCCGACGGGTTTGCTGTGCTTCAGGCCAACAAAGCCTTGTTGGTAGATGTCCTCCAGCTGACCGTACCAAAGGCTGACGCTGCTCTGGTTGGCATTGAACGCATAATCCCCACCCACATAGTTGAACGCGTCGCTTTCGGCTTGTCGCATCGGCACATGGCCGAGCATCGCGTTCATCTTGCCGTCGCCGCCTTCGTTGCGCAGATGGGTGCTTTTCAAGTGCCCGGCCTGCACGGTCAGCCCGTCTATTTCCGACGAACTCAAACTTACACCCTGATAGGTGGGTGGCAACAGGCGAATATCACTGAAGGTCAGCACCGGCAGGTTCGGTTGCAGTTCACCTGCACGCAGTTCGGTTTTCGATAGCCGGGCCTTGAAGGTAGGCGCCAGGCGGCTGTACTCATCGGCAGCGCGGCCGTCGGCATGCACCGGCAACAGGCCGGTGTTGGCGCGGTCTGGACTGCTGTCCAGCCTGATACCCAGCAAACCCAGGGCGTCCACGCCAAAGCCGACCGGGCCCGGGGTGTAGCCACTTTTGAAGTCGAGGATGAAACCCTGGGCCCACTCCTCGGCCTTGGACTGTTTGCTGGCCCCGACAATGTCGGAGAAATCGCGGCTGAAGTAGTAGTTACGGGCACTCAGGGTGGCCTTCGAATCCTCGAAGAAGCCGCCTTCGGCAGCCAGCAGTGGCTGGCTGAGCAATGTCAGGCCCAGGGCAACGCAAGGGGTGTGGTTCATTCCGAAGCTCTCTTGATCTTGTTTTTATGGGTAAAGCGTTGGAAACACGGCAGTTCATGGGGTACGGCGCAGCACCTCCCGGGCACGTGGCTGGCGCAGCCTCAGCAGCGCGTGCGCCAGCAGGCCGAACAGCAGCCCCCAGAACGCTGCCGACAGGCCCAGAAAAGCCACCCCCGAAGCGGTGACCAGGAAGGTGAACAGCCCGGCGTCGCGCTCGGCCGGCTCTGCCAGGCTGCGGACCAGGGCTTCGCTGATGGCGCCATACAGGGCCAAACCGGCCAGGGCCGCGATCAGTACGGCGGGAAAGGCGGCGAACAGCGACATCAAGGTGGCCCCGGCAATGCCCAGTAGCAGGTACAACGCACTGCCAGCCACCGCCGCCACATAACGCCGTTGCGGGTTTTCATGGGCCTCATGGCCGGTGCACAGGCTGGCGGTAACCGCCGCCAGGTTCAGCCCGTGGCAACCGAACGGCGCCAGTAGCGCTCCGATCAGGGCACTGGCGCTGATCAGCGGGCTGGCCGGCGTGGGGTAGCCAGCGTTGCGCAGTACCGCCATACCCGGCATGAATTGCCCGGTCAGTGCCACCAGCACCATCGGCAGCGCCAGGCTGAATACCGCCGACAGGCTGAACTGGGGGGTGATCCACTGGGGTGAGGCCAGTTCCAGCACCAGTACCTCGCTGCGCAACGTACCGCTGGCCACGGTCACCAGCATGCCCACGCCCAGCACCGCAGCCACGGCATAGCGCGGCTGCACCCGACGCATCAGCACGTAGGTAACGAACATCGCCAGTACCAACAGCGGTTGCACCGGCAAGGCGCGGAACACTTCGATGCCAAAGCTGAACAGGATCCCGGCCTGCATACCGGCAGCGATAGAACCCGGCAGGCGCGCGATGATGCGGTCGAAGGCCCCGCTGATGCCGATCAGCAGCAGGACCAGGTTGGCCACCAGGTAGGCGCCCACGGCCTGCTCCAGGCCCAGTTGCGGCAAGGCGGTGACCAACAGGGCTGACCCCGGGATCGACCAGGCGATCACTACCGGCACGCGGTAGCGCAGGCTGAGCAGCGCACCGAGCACGGCACTGCCCATGGACACGGCCCAGACCCAGGATGACAACTGCTGGTGCGACAGGCCCGCCGCTTCGGCGGCGTGGAAAATGATCACCAACGGGCCGGCGTAGGAGATCGTGGTGGCAATGCAGCCGGCGACAATGGCCGACACAGAGCAGTCCTTGATCAGCGTTTTCATGAAGCGTCTCGCAAGGCAGCGGCCGGCCTTTGTGGCGGGCTCTTGTTTGGGTGTTGGCTGCTTCGCGGGCTTGCCCGCAGTCCAACGATTGCACAGGCTTCACCTGTGGGAGCGGGCATGCCCGCGAAGCAGCCCACTCGGTCGATCAGGCCTCCTGCAAAGCCCGCGGCCGCCCGCTGCGCTGCTCATCGGCACCGCCCTGGGCCTGCTGCAACTGGAAGTCGAAGGTCAATTCGGCATGCCGACCATCCGGCCCTTCGACGAACACCACCTCCCCGACCAACCCGTCCCGTGTGGCATAGGCAAAGTCATCCCACAGGTACTTGTCCCCCGACAGGTTTATCTGCGTGGTCAGATGCCGGTACCCTGGCGCCGAGATAAAGAAGTGCACATGCGCCGGGCGCTGGCCATGACGGCCCAGCAGGTCCAGGCATTCCTGGGTTGGCCCCTGCGGGTCGCAGCCATAGCCCGATGGCACGATGGAGCGCGCGCGGTAGCGCCCCTGGGCATCGGTAACGATGCGCCGACGCAGGTTGTACGCCGACTGGCTTTGGTCGAAGAACGAATAGGTACCACGGGTATTGGCATGCCACAGGTCGACCGTGGCACCCGGCAGCGGGTGTCCGTGCGGGTCCAGCACCTGGCCTTCCAGGAACATCACCGTGGCGACGCCCTCCTCGCTGCCGTCGTCCATGCGCACTTCACCTTGGGCAATCGGTGCGCCAGCCACGTACAACGGGCCTTCGATGGTGCGTGGAGTACCGCCAACCCACCCTGCCTCCTGGTCCTTGGCATCCTGCAGCAGGTCAAGGAAGTGTTCGAGGCCCAGCCCCGCCACCAGCAGCCCGGCTTCGCCGCGACCGCCCAGGCGGTTGAGGTAGTCGACGGCGTGCCAGAACTCGTCTTCGCTGATGTCCAGGTCTTCGATCAGCCGCGCGGTGTCCTGCAGCAGGCGCTGCACGATGCGCTTGAGGCGTGGGTTGCCGGCCGCATTACCAAAGCCTGCGGCCTCCTCGAAGAACTGCTGTACCTCGGCAGTATGGGAAATGTTCACGGTCATGGGGGTTACCTCGTCTTGTTCTGTTCGGTTCAGGCCTGCGCCGCCAGGGCCTGGGCGTGGCGCCGACCACTGGCCAGGTGCACGGCCATGGCCAGCGCGGCGATGGCGCCAGGAATGGCGAAGGCGATGAAATTGAGTTGCAGTGGCAGGTTGATGCCCATCAGCGCACCGCCCAGCAGCGGGCCGACGATGGCGCCATTACGGCCAATGCCCGAGGCCCAGCCCAGGCCGGTAGAGCGCACCGACAGGCCGTACATCTGCGCAGCGCCGGCATACAGCAGAATCTGCGTACCAATGGTGGTGGCGCCGGCAATGAAGATCAGCAGGTACAGCACCGGCATCGGGCTGTTCACCCCCAGCAGGCTGATCGACAGTGCGGCGGCAATGAAGAACGCCACCTTCACCTTGACCAGGTTGTAGCGGTCGCCCAGCCAGCCGCCGAGGATTGCCCCGGCCATGCCGCCAAAGTTCAGTGCCAGCAGGAATGACAGGCTTGAGCCCAGGCTGTAGCCGGCGTTGGCCATCAGTTTTGGCAGCCAGGAGCTCAGGGCGTAGACCATCAGCAGGCAGCAGAAGAACGCAACCCACAGCGCCAGGGTGCGAATCGCCAGGCCATTGCGGAACAGTTCCAGCACCGAAGCGCCGCTGCCTTTGCGGTCGGCCGCCTGAAGCACATCATCGGCCTGGACATCGCAGTCCGGGTCCAGCCGTTTGAGCAGCGTGCGTGCTTCCTCGATACGGCCTTGGCGCACCAGAAAGCCGATGGATTCAGGCAGGTAGTAAAGAATCACCGGTAACAGCAGCAGTGGCACAGCGGCGGCAAAGAACATCGACTCCCAGCCAAAACGCGGCAGCATGAAAATGCCGACACCTGCCGAAAGCATGCCGCCCAGCGAATAGCCACTGAACATGATCGCCACCAGCGTGCTGCGCAGGCGCTTGGGCGCGTATTCGTTCATCAGTGCCACGGCGTTGGGCATCAGGCCGCCACAGCCCAGGCCGGCGATGAAGCGGTAGATGCCAAACTCGCTCGGGCTGCTGGCAAAGCCGTTGAGGATAGTCGCCCCCGAAAACAAGGCGAAACAGATGGCAATGCCCTTCTTGCGCCCGATACGGTCGGCCAGGCTGCCGAAGGCCAGGGCGCCGAACATCATGCCGAACAGCGCATAACTGCCCAGTGCACCGGCCTGCAACGGGGTCAGGCCCCACTCTTTCATGATGACCGGCAGTACCACACCGTAGATGAACAGGTCATAGCCGTCGAAAATCAGCAGCAGGCCGCACCAGGCCATGACCATCCAGTGAAACGAGGTAAAGCGCGCATTGTCGATGATCGGGTGTACGTCAAGGGTTCGCATGGCATCTGTCGCTCTTGTTTTTGTTTTGGAAGAAAACTTTTGCCTTGAGGTTGCAGTTCAGCCGAGATCGCCGCCCCCTACCGGCAGGGTCACGCCGGTGATGTACGAGGCTTCGTCGGAAGCGAGGAACAGAATGGCCCCCACCTGCTCGTCGATACTGCCGTAGCGGTGCATCAGACTGCTGTCGAGGGTCTGGTCGACGATCTGCTGGTACCAGTGCTTTTCCTGCTCGGTTTGTTCTGCACTGTTGCGCGGTACCCGCCGGGGCGGCGCTTCGGTGCCGCCGGGCGCGGTGGCGTTGACACGGATCCCACGGCCAGCCGTTTCGAAGGCCAGGCAGGCGGTGAGCGCATTGACGCCGCCTTTGGCCGCGCCATAGGGCACACGGTTGACGCCACGGGTGGCGATGGAAGAAACGTTGACGATGACGCCGCTGCCACGTTCAAGCATGTAGGGCAGCGCGGCATGGCAGCACCACAGTGTCGGGAACAGCGAACGGCGCACTTCGGCCTCGATCTGCTCGACATCGTAGTGCTCGAAGGGCTTGGCCCAAATGGTCCCACCTACGTTGTTGACCAGAATGTCGAGGCGCCCAAAGGCTTCCACCGCGCTGGCCATGACCCGGGCGCAGTCGGTGTGTTGCTCCAGGTCGGCGGTGAGGGTAAGCATGCCTTCACCCGCCAGCTCGTGGACCAGTTCGGAACGGTCTACGGCCACCACTTGCGCACCTTCGGCCTTCAGCCGCCAGCACACGCCACGGCCGATGCCTTGTGCAGCGCCGGTGACCAGGGCGACCTTGCCTTGGAATCTGTTGTTCATATGCAAATCTCCAGTTCGCGAGAGACCCTGTGGCTGCAACTGTCTTGCTCAAAGCCTGAAAGGCTGCGCGATCGCTGTGGGAGCGGGCTTGCCCGCGAACACGGGCGAAGCCCGTGCCATCCACCGCGCAACCTGCTTCGCGGGCTCGCCCGCTCCCACAGGGTCGGCGTATTGCTTTGAATCAGAGGGGGCTGTCAGGCCGCAGCCGCAAACTTCTCGTAGTAGAAGTTGGCCGGGGTAATGCCCTGCTCGCGCACGTACTGGCTGACCGCTTCCACCATGGGTGGCGGCCCGCACAGGTATACGTCCACATCGCCGTCATTGAGGTGGCGTGGCTCGATGTGCTGGGTGACATAGCCCTTCTGCGGGTACTGGCTGTCCGGGTTGGCGACGCAGGCGCTGTAGGTGAAGTTGGGGATACGTGCCGCCAGCGCTTGCAGGCGGTCGAGCTCGACCAGGTCGAAGTCGTTGGTCACGCCGTAGATCAGGTGCAGCGGATGCTCACTGCCCTGCTCGGCGATCTTCTCCAGCATCGCAGTGAACGGCGCCAGCCCGGTACCACCGGCCAGCAGCAACAGCGGGCGCTGGATCGGCCGCAGGTAAAAGCTGCCCAACGGCCCGGCCAGGGTCAGGCTGTCGCCAGCCTTGGCAAGGTTGGTCAGGAAGCTGCTCATCAGCCCACCCGGTACGTTGCGGATCAGGAAGCTGACTTCGCCGTCCTTCTGCAGCGAGCTGAACGAATAGGCCCGGCTCTGCTCGCTGCCCGGCACCTTGAGGTTGACGTACTGCCCCGGCAGGAAGGCCAGACGGCTAAGGGCCTCGCCCTTGATCGACAGGGCAATGGTGCTGACCGACAGCTGGCGGACATCGCTGATGGCGGCCTCGAAACTGGCCTGCTCGGTCTTGCACAACTGCGACGAAGCCGGGATGCGGATGACGCAGTCGCTTTCGGCGCGCATCTGGCACGTCAGCACGTAGCCTTCGGCGATTTCGTCTTCGCTCAAGGCGTCTTCGATGAAGTTGTCGCCAAGGTCATAACGACCGGACTCAGCCTTGCACTTACAGGTCCCGCAAGCGCCGTCACGGCAGTCCAGCGGAATGTTCATGCCTTGGCGGTAAGCGGCGTCGGCCACGGTTTCTTGACCGGTGGCTTCAATGAAACGGGTAACCCCGTCTTCGAAATTCAGTGCGATCTGGTAGCTCATGTTGCACCTCGCGGGCGAGCCGGGCCACGGCGCGTCACAAGACGCACCGGGCAATGCTCGCAAAACCCTGTATCAGATGTGGTAGATGTCGATGACCTGGCGGACGTAGTCGTTCTTCAGCACCACCTTCTTGGCCTTGATCAGCGGCTGCTCGCCGCGCAGGTCGAGGGTGTAGAAGCTGGTGCCGAAGTAACTGTCGGTGGTCTTGTAGCGGAAGCTGAGGGTGTGCCAGTTGAAGCGCACCTGGCAGCTACCCTCGCCCTGCTCGACGATCTCGATGTTGCTGATGTTGTGCGAGGTGCGGGTGTCGGGCACGGTCGCACTGGAGCGCTCGGTCTTGATGCGGAACACGCGGTCTTCCAGGCCGCCACGGTTGCCGTACCAGATCAGCGAGATTTCGCTTTGCGGGTCTTCGGTGAGGGTGTCGTCATCGTCCCAGCTCGGCATCCAGAAGCTGGCATCGCTGGCGTACAGTTCCAGCCACTGGTCCCACTGGGCATCGTCCAGGTAGCGCGCTTCGCGGTACAGGAAGTCGCGCACGGTGTCATACAGGCTCATTGCACGGCCTCCACGGGGATCAGCTGCTGTTCGTCCTTGAGGGCCTGAATCATGGTGTCTTGCCAGTACTTGTGCTGCAGCACGAACAGGCCTTCGTCCTCGGTGCGCACGCCCGACAGCAGGGGTTCGAGTTCAATCTCCTTGGCCGCCTCATCGGCACCTTCGACCCAGTGTTTGGCGCCACGGGACATGTCGTTCCAGCCCGTGCCGCCACCATAGCCGGTCTGGCACGAGCGGAATTCTTCCAGGTCGTCCGGGGTGGCCATGCCGCTGACGTTGAAGAAGTCTTCGTACTGGCGAATACGCTTGGCACGGGCATCGGCGCTCTCGCCTTTCGGCGCGATGCAGTAGATGGTGATTTCGGTCTTGTTCACCGAAATCGGTCGGGCAACGCGGATCTGCGAGCTGAACTGATCCATCAGGTACACGTTGGGGTACAGGCACAGGTTGCGCGAATTTTCGATCATCCAGTCGGCGCGCGCCTGGCCGAAGTCGGCAGCCAGTTGGTCGCGGCGTTCATAGGCCGGGCGGTCTTCCGGGTTGGCCCAGCGGGTCCACAGCAGCAGGTGGCCGTGGTCGAAGGAATAGAAACCGCCGCCCTGCTTGGCCCAGGCGCCAGCACTCATGGTCTTGATCTCGTCACCCGCTTCGCGCTGCTTGCGCTGGTTCTGGGTGGCAGCGTAGTTCCAGTGCACGGAGCTTACGTGGTAGCCGTCAGCGCCGTTTTCGGCGGTGAGCTTCCAGTTGCCTTCGTAAATGTACGAGCTGGCACCGCGCAGCACTTCCAGGCCTTCAGGCGACTGATCGACGATCATGTCGATGATCTTCGCCGACTCGCCCAAGTGCTCGACCAGCGGCTTCACATCGCCGTTCAGGCTGCCGAACAAAAAGCCCCGGTACGACTCGAAGCGTGCCACCTTGGTCAGGTCGTGGGAGCCGTCGCAGTTGAAGCTGTCGGGGTAGCCGGCGTTGCTGGGGTCTTTCACCTTCAGCAGTTTGCCGCTGTTGTTGAACGTCCAGCCGTGGAACGGGCAGGTATAGCTGGAACGGTTGCCGCGCTTGTGCCGGCACAGCATGGCACCGCGGTGGCTGCAGGCGTTGAGGAAGGCATTGAGCTCACCGTCCTTGTTGCGCGCGATGAAAATCGGCTGGCGCCCCATGGTCAGGGTGAAGAAGTCATTCTTCTCGGGGATCTGGCTTTCGTGGGCCAGGTAGATCCAGTTGCCCTCGAAGATGTGTTTCATCTCCAGGTCGAACAGCCGTGGGTCGGTGAACATCTCGCGCTTGCAGCGGTAGATGCCCTTTTCACGGTCGTCCTCGAGCATGGCATTGAGGTAGTCGAATCCCAGGGACATGGCCAGGGTCTCCCTTGTTATTGTTTAGACCTGGTCAGGTTAGGGAGACGGCTGGCGGGGGGCTATCCGGATTGTGCAGAATGCTATCCATTTACCGTAGCGAGCAGCCGTTGGGGCGCTATTTGCTATTGTTTACTGAATACCGCTCCATCGATTATTCCTATGAGTTTAAATCGGTCCTCTTCCGTCAAGCCCGGCACGCTGTACTTCCTCAATGAGAGGGCGACACCGCTCATGAAGTCCAGTTGTTCTGGCGTTCTCTTGGGAGCGAATGTGTATCGATACATGGCGTCACCCACATCGACCCCCATATGAGATGTCCCATTTCTAAAAAGCGTAATAGTCGCGTTGTGCTCCGCAATTCGATCATGCATATTCTTAATAAGCTTCTCGCGGTTGACGGGGGTCGGTACGAATGAATTGCGTCCGAGGTTCGTGGGAACGCTGATCCGACGGGGTATAAATTTTCGTAACAAACTCGGAGCGTTTATAAGGAACCACATATGCCCACTTGGATCATCCCTGTTTATCGGATCCCCACCACAGTAGCTATAGGCATTCACGCCTCCCGCTCCAAATGGGCTAATACTGTCAGGCTTGTTGAATCTCATCAAGGCAGGGCCAAACCCCCGGTATCCATCCCCCAACAAATAACACCCAGGTCCAGTGTCTTTGCGCTGCCCCTTGAAGCGCAAAAATGGCGCAACGGCGCTGTCAATGTCATGGCCGTAAGCGGTATAGTTCATCCGAGATACTTTATCACCCACACACACCAGCACCGACTTTTGTAAGTCCGTTGCGTAAAGCCCGGCCTGTTTATCACCACGCTGGGCGAGCACCTGTCCGTTGGCGCTCAAAAAACTCAATGACGGTTTATCAGAACATTCGATTGTCGAAAGACCATCGGCCGAGTAGAAAAATAACTGCCGCAATACAGGCATAAGTACCTCCCGTGTATCCACGAAGATCAAGGGTAGGTCGGGGCCAGTGCGCCCGCAACTGGCAGAAATAGTAGGTACGACCCATGGGCTCAGTTATGAGCGTCGCTTGAAGGTCTGCGAGGGGAGCTCACCAAATTGCTGTCGATAGACTTCGGAAAAACGCCCCAAATGCAAGAAACCATAATCCAGCGCCAACTCTGTCACACTCCGCACGCCACACGTCGGGTCGCTCAGGCACGCATGCACCCGTTCCAGTTTCCGCTGGCGCACGTAATGCTTGGGCGTGATGCCCAGGTGCTGGTCGAACAACGCATACAGCGAGCGCAAACTCATGCAAGCCTGCTCTGCCAGCACTTCAGCCGACAGTTCCAGTTTCAGGTTGCGTTCGATGTAATCAAGAATGCGCTCTAGCCCGGCCTGCGGGGCACTCAGGCTCTCGCGGCGGATATTGGTGCTCATCAGGGTCAGCAGCTTGCTGGCGACAATCTGGCTGTAATGGCCCTGCACCCTGGGCAGCGAATCGCTCACTTCCGCCTCGTGGCAAACCATGGCCAGCAGGTTGACGAAGCCATCCAGTTCATCCAGCCGATAATGGTTGCGCAAGAAGCGCACACCGCCATCGGGCCTTTGCCAGCGCTGTTCATCGCAGATCGAGTCCAGCAGCCGGGTTGGCACCTTGAGGATGAACTTCTCGCAGTCTTCCGAGTAAGTCAGGTCAACCGGGTCGTCCGGGTTGATCAGCAGCAGCTCGCCCGGTACCAGGTGCTGCTCGCGCTTGTGCCCGCGCCACAGGCAGTTGCCATTGAGCAGGACTTGCAGGTGGTAGATGGTTTCCAGCGCAGGCGACGTCACGCGAACACTGCCGCCATAGCTGATACGGCACAGATCGAGCTCGGCGAACTTGCGATGGCTGAGGCTGGCCTGGGGGTGGGTGGTGCGGGACAAACCGATGCAATGCTGGCCTACATGCTGGTTCACATAATCGGACACAGCGTAAGGGTCGGCGTGGTGAAACACGCTACTTCGCTCGCTCAGCAGGCGGCTTTCCATAGGCAAGGCACTCGGTATCGTTATTGTTCTGGTCGCCGCGCCCTACCGCCTTGTGGGCTGTGGTTGCGGTCATCACGGTCATTCTATCGGGCTGGCAGCGCGTCGCAGGGGCAGGCGACAGCCGGCGGATAGGGGACACTACAGCAAAAAGACGGGGGTTGGGCAATGCAACGATGGGATTGGCTGGGCGGATAGCGGACAGGTCAGGCGTCATGCGTGTTCGTTAATCGAACAGTATCTTCCGGTACTCGCGTGGCCTGCACATGGTGGCGGACCAAACGCTCCTGCAACGACCGTCATTCACTGCACCGGCAGGAAGTTCATCAGCAACAGGCTTTGCGCGTAATTCAAGCCTATGCGCCGATAACGTTCATCCAGCAACTCGGCCAGCAAATCCAGCCGCGCGACGATCTTGCCGAACTCAACGGCAAAACTCAGGTTGCTGCCCTCCTCCGAGATCTCGTTCGAGAACAGCAACAACACCCCGTTGGCATCTTGCCGCTGGCTGAGCATCCATGTCGCCTTCTCGATATTGCGCGCAGCGTTGTTGATGAACAGGGGGTCGATGGTATCGGTCATGTAGAACTCGGTACGCCCGCCATGCGCGGTGATCAGCATGCTGCCAATGGCGTAGATGAAGGCGCCGACCCGGTCCCCGCGAAACTCCGGGCTCAGGGCGTAGCTCAATGCCGCCAGGTCACGGCGGTTGCCCAGTTGTGGCAGCGGCCGGCGTTGTTCGATGGCAATGCGGATCTGTCGCTCGGCGGTGGCGGCATCAAGGTAGCCAGACACCTTCCACTGGTTGGGGTTGCGCAGGTACAGCTTGTTCATCAGCAGGTACAGGCTTTGCAAGTTGTCGCGCATCGACAGCGTGGCCAGGCGGTCGACGCTGGTTTGAAACAGCTCGCTGGGTTTGCCGTCGCTGAACTGGCCGACGATGTCACGGCCTTGCTGCTGAGTACAGGCGCACAGGCATGCCAGTGCACCTGTCAGTAGCAGGCGGGGGAGGAAATTCGAGTAGCTTGCAACCATCAGCACCGGGTCGATATTCGGCGGCTGCGCCGGGAGTCAGCGCGGCCTGGCCAAGCATAGAGCCCGAAAATGGGAAAAAGTGCGGTGGCTGGAGAGAATGGAAACCTGTGGCGGCCTCTTCGCGGGTGAACCCGCTCCCACAAGAAGGGACTCGCCCGCGAGAGGCTAGGAGCGACGAACCCGGATCACATGGCGTGGCGCAACATCTCCACCACCTGCGCATGCAGCGCCGGGTCACCACAGGCCACCACACACCCGCCATTCTGCGCCGAACTGCCATCCCACGCCGTGATCACGCCACCCGCCCCTTCGATGATCGGCATCAGCGCCTGTACGTCATACGGCTGGAGGCTCAGTAGGAAGCTCAGCAGCAGGCGCTACGCGTAGTTCAAGCCTATGCGAAAACCAGGAAATCTGAAAGTAAGGATTATATAAATTATCCTGCTGTTACACCTTAGCTCACCGGGGAGTGAGGATCACCTGACAAATTTGATAGTATCCAGGCCTGCCAGGATGAGTTGATACTCTGCATTTCCCGGAGGAACAATCATGAGCGAACTTGGTAATAAAGCGGGTACGTTGGATCTGAAGTTTGGCGACCAGGGCTATGCCGATCTACCTAAACCTGAGAATGCCCAAGGCATCCCATCTTCCTATTCCTGGACAATTGACTCAGCGGGCCGAATGATATGGGTCGCCGGAACCTTCGTTGATAACAAGAACTATAACTATTGGACATCACTGGATGCACAGGGCAAACCCGAACCAGGCTTCGTCGAAATCGAAGACTCCCCTATAGACCCTGAGCTGTCAGATGAAGGAAAAATCCATTTCATCACGATGGCGAAAATCGGCGGAAGCTCGAGGTTCATCACCCATTCTCAATGTAAAACGTTTAAAAATAACGACTGGTCATATCACGCCGTCGTAGGCCAGTTTCAAAGCAATTACCTTCCCCTCGAAAGCTTCGGCACGAAGGGCATGATACGGGTCCAACCCGAGGACGAGTCTTCCACGCCAACTGCGTCCAGCGCTATCTCTGAATACCACCGTTCAGAAGCAGACGCATCGAAAGAAACAAGCAATTCAGGCCAGCTGCAACAGGCAGAAGTCAAGGAAGCCGCCGTCTCGGCGGCCTCCCGTAGCGTATTAGTCGGCAAGACGATCAAAACCTTGTACGCTTCTTCGCACTTTTCGCAACCGAACAGTCAGAAGCTCTGGCTTGCCTTGCATGATGCTGAGACCGGTGAGCCAGTGGCCGGTCTCGGCCCGAATGGTGACAAGCACCAGTGGCAGATTAAAGATTTTATCGGTAGTGGTGGCCCATTCGTACCTACGGACGCCCATTTCTTCGAGGACGGCGGGTTTGCCCTGACAGGCATGGAGGGAACCGAGAGCTTTGTCGCCAGGTACAAAAGTAATGGGCAACTGGATCTCGATTTCAACAAAAGCGGGTTCATGAATTTTGGTACCCACAACATTCAGCTTGGCGCGAATGAACACAGAATCGTTGTCGCGCTGGCCAACTTTATATCGAACGATCCTGTGAAGCTGTTGATCAAGGTCTGCGACAAGCACACAGGCGAGCCGGATACTGCGTTCAACGGAACCGGCACCCTGAGTATCGACCTTGATACAGACGCGAAGATCAGGGGGTTTCATGCAGGAACGGTCATCATCGGCCCAACCGGTGCCATCTATATTGCCGGAAAACTATACCTATTTGACGGCAGCTCGGTTTCGCACAAAGGCATCATTTACAGAATTACCCACGACGGGAAACCGGATGTAAGCTTCGGCTCGGGAGGGTGCTACCTGGTGCCCGATGAAGTAACGAAAATATCCGATGCGCAGTTAGGGCCCAACGGCCTCCGATTCGTTGCAGTGCGCAATGGCAACACCGGTCATTGCGCCATGCAACTCTTGATCTGAGCACCGTTGAAGCCAGTGACAAGCCGTTGCATGAACGCAGTGGCTTGTCACATGCAACGGTCATATCAGCGACTTCATTGTGCCTGGCGCAACATCTCCACCACCTGCGCATGCAGCGCCGGGTCACCACAGGCCACCACGCACCCGCCATCCTGCGCCGAACTGCCATCCCACGCCGTGATCACGCCACCCGCCCCCTCGATGATCGGCATCAGCGCCTGTACGTCATACGGCTGAAGGCTCGCTTCGACGATCACGTCGACAAAGCCCGAGGCCAGCATGCAGTAGGCATAGCAATCACCGCCATAACGCATCAACCGCGCCTTGCTGGCGACCGCTTCGAATGCCGCCTTGCGCTCGGCGGTGTCGAACATGTCCGGCGTGGTGCACATCAGTGTGGCGGCAGACAGGTCGGCGCAGGCACGCGTTTTCAGGGGCGTGCCACTGCGCCAGGCGCCTGCCGGGGTACCCACGAAACGTTCGCCGGTGAACGGCTGGTTCATCACGCCCAGCACGGGGCGGGTGCCGTCATTCAGGGCAATCAAGGTGCCCCACAGCGGCAAGCCGGTAATGAAGGCGCGGGTGCCATCGATCGGGTCCAGCACCCAGGTCAACGGGCTGCTGCCCACTGCAATGCCGGCTTCTTCGCCAAGAATGCCGTGCTCGGGGTAACGCGCCTGGATCAACTCACGCATGGCGTCTTCAGCGGCCTTGTCGGCCACGGTCACCGGGTCGTACAGACGCCCGCCCTTGTCCTCGACATCCAGGCTGGCGCGGAAGTATGGCGCGATCGCTGCAGCGGCAGCATCGGCCAATTGCTCGGCAAAGGCGCGATACTCAACGATCTGTTCAGCACTCAGGGACATGGGACGGGCCTCGTGACAATGATGGGGCACGCATCATACCCGACACATCGCCCCGGTGTACGCTGCGGCGGTCTAGACTGAACATGATCAGGTCACCGGGGGGCTGCCACACGTGGAGGTGTGCGATGAGCCAGTTCAAACGTCTGTTCGTCATGCTCGGCCCGCAAATGCGTCATACGCCTGCGCTGCAACGCGCGGCGGCGTTGGCAGAGTCCAGCGGTGCCCTGCTGGATATCAATGTGTTCGTCGACGACGTCGACACCTTTGGCTTGATGAGCGATGGTCGTGAGCGTGAGCGGCTGCTCAGCGACAACCGCCAATGGCTGGCGGATGAGGCCGAACAGCTGAGCGATGCCGGTGTGGACGTGTCCACCGAGCTGTTGTTGACCCGCGACCCGCTGGGCAGCGTACTTGAACGGGTCGAACGGCTGGGCTGCGATCTGTTGGTCAAAGACGTACAGCACGAGCCCGTACTCAAACGCCTGCTGGTCACGCCGCTGGACTGGCAGTTGCTCAAGGACAGCCCGGTCGCCGTGCATCTGGTCAGCGACATTCGCCTGCCCCTGCCACGGCAGATCGCCGCCGCGGTGGACCTGAACAGCCATGGCGCTGGCGAGCACCTGGACGAGCAGGTCATCCACTGCGCCCATGACCTGGCCCTGCAGTGCAACGCCGAACTGCACCTGCTGCATGTGTGCGACGCGGCCAAGACCCACATCGCCGACTTCGGCGCCGGTACGGTCACCATGCCCGGCTTCGATGGCAGCGTGCGAACCGCGCAGCGGGCGGCGTTCAACCGCCTGGGCGACCATCACCAGATCCCGCTGGAGCGTCGGCACTTCCTCGAAGGGGCCGCGATCAGGGCCATTGCCCAGTTCGTCGGCCACAATCGGGTGGACGTGATCGTCATGGGCAGCCACCGGCATGACGCCATGCAGACATTCCTGGGCGGGACAACGGCGCATGTTCTGGAACACCCGCTGTGCAATGTGTTGGCGATCAAGGCTGTTCGCTGAGCTTCAGCAGCCTGCCCTGGGGCCGGGCAGGAATAACCTTGTACATGTGAAGAGGCACTTCCAGCCACGGAGCAGCTTATAACCTGTCGGCCCCTCCGCAGTTCCTGCAGGCACTGTTGTCACTGACGCTTTATCTGCTTTGGTTTCTGGTACACCAGTGCCATTAAAAATGAATGCATTTGATAATGATTCGTAGTATGTTCGCGGCATTTACCGACCTAGCCCCTCAGCGCCCTAATCAAGGATCGTACCGTCGATGCGCCGCACGTTCGTTTCGCTTTGTGTGCTTCATGCTGTCTCCCCGCTGGCCTTTGCCGAGCCTGAACCGCTCAGCGACCCTGCCCAGATCGAACTCCAGGCCCTGAGCATCACCAGTACTGCCGACAGTGAGCGTGCGGACGGCCCGGTCGAAGGTTACAAGGCCAGCCGCTCGGCCAGTGCCACCCGCACCGACACGGCGCTGCACGAAACCCCGCAATCGGTCAGCGTGGTACCCAAGGATGTGCTGGTAGACACGGGCGCCACGCGCCTGCAGGACGGCCTGGACTACGCCGGTGGTGTCGGCCGCGCCAACAACTTCGGCGGCCAGGGCCTGACAACCTTCACCGTGCGTGGCTTCACGACCGGTGAGTTCTACCGCAACGGCTTTCCGATCAACCGCGGCTACCCCAATGCCCCGGATGCCAACACCGTCGAGCGCCTGGAGGTCATCCGTGGCCCGGCCAGCAGCCTGTACGGCCGTGGCGACCCTGGCGGTACGTTCAACGTGGTCAGCAAGCAGCCGTTGCCCGAGTCCAAGGTCACCCTTGGCAGCCAGTTCGACGACCAGGGCATGCACCGTGCCACCCTCGATGCCACCGGGCCGCTGAGCCAGGACGGCTCGCTGGCCTACCGCCTGAACATACTGGGTGAAGGTGGCGACAGCTTCCGCGACGATGTCGAAAGCGAACGCTACGATGTCGCCCCGGTCATCAGCTGGCAGGTCAATGACGCCACGAAGATCACCTTCGAAGGCGATTTCATGCGCAACAACCACCCCCTCGATCGCGGCCTGACCCGCTACCCCACCCAGACCGGCAGCGCCTCGCGCGATACCTATATCTGGGAAAAAGGCAGCGACAACCTGCTGCATAACGACAACAACATGGCGCAGCTGCGTTTCGAGCACCTGCTCAACGACAACTGGACTTTGGCAGGTGGGTTCCAGTTCCTTGATGGTTCGCTCAAGGGTAATGCAGTCGAGGGGAGCAATTTACTGCCAGACGGCCGCACCCTGCAGCGGAACTTCAACTATCGCAAGCTGGAATGGACCGACCGTGACTGGCAATTGAACCTGACCGGGCATTTCGATACCGGTACGCTCAGCCACACTTTGCTGACCGGTGTCGAATACGAGAACTACGACTACAACTCGATCATCCAGCGCTCCTCGGCAGCCTACCCGATCGACATCTACAACCCGGTACTGGGCCAGCCGCGCCCGGCACTGGACCGCACCACCACCTGGGACAAGGAAAACCTGCAGACGTGGGCGTTCTTCATTCAGGACCAGGTAGCGCTGACCGAGCGATTGAAGGCGCTGGCGGGTGTGCGCTTCGAGCGTTTCGAGCATGACTATGACAACAAGCTGAACAATGCCGGCGATTTCAGCAAGGGCGAAAACGGCGTTACACCCCGCCTTGGCTTGATCTACGACCTGACCGATACCCTGGCGGTCTACGCCAATACCGCACGTTCGTTCAAGCCCAATACGGGCACGCCGGCCAGTGGCGGCGGTTTCGATCCAGAGAAAGGCAAGTCCTACGAGCTGGGTGTGAAATGGGAGTCACTCGACCGCCAGTTGAGTGTCGACGCGGCGATCTACCACATCGTCAAGGAAAACGTACTGGCCAACGACCCGAGCGACCTTACTGGTACTTACAAGATCGCGGCCGGCGAAGTGCGCAGCCGTGGCCTGGACATCAACATCGCCGGCAACCTCACTCCCGAATGGCGCATGATCGGTGGCTATGCCTACGTGGACGCCGAAGTCACCAAGGACACCACCCTGCCCAAGGGAACGCACCTGGCCAATATCCCGCGCAACACCTTCAGCCTGCTGAACACCTACGAGTTCCAGGATGGCCTGGCCAAAGGCCTTGGCCTGGGCGTAGGCGTGAAGTATGTCGACGACCGTGCGGGGCAGACATCGGCAGCCACTTACACGATGGAACGCTACAGCGTGGTCGACCTGTTGAGCTTCTACAAGGTCAACGAGCATGTGCGGTTGAATCTGGACGTGAAGAACGTGTTCAACAAGGGGTATGACGAAGGCGCGTTCAACAGCTACGTATACCCCGGCGCACCGCGCACGGTGCAGGCCGGTGTTTCCTATACCTTCTGAATTGCCGGGGCCGCGCAGCGGCCCCGTAATGTCAGAAAGCTCTGCTATAGAACAGCGAGTACGACTCGATGCCGTCGTTTGGCTGCTTTATTCCGGCGTTGGAGTAGTGCATGGCACGGATGCCTACCTTCTGTTCTCCCGGCAACTTCAGGCCAAAGCCGATGCGGTCTTCGAAGTTGACCGACGACCCCAGGCGCTGGTCCCCCACGTCGGTCTTTGAAAACGCTGCCAGGCCAATACCTGCCTCGATGTAAGGCGTGTAGGTAAAGCCGCTGAACTCATACGTGAACACCGGGCTGAACGACAGCGAATGCGCACCACTGGCATCGCCACCTTCCCAATAGGTGTAGGCCGCATCCCAGTACCCGCTCACATGGCCGGTGCTGCTTTCCAGCCATTTCTTGTCCCAGTCGAACGACATGCCGATACGGTAGGTCATGTCACCTTGGCCAGTGGCGCCCACGGCGCCTGATATCTGCGCAGCCTGGACCAGATCGGCCCCGGCAAAGGCCAGCACTGCAACGGCCAGCGAAGCTGCTAGACGGGTTTTCATCAACGACTCTCCTGATGGTCTACACGGCATGCGGGGGCTTGGGCCCCTCGACGTTATGCGCTGACCGGTGCATCCAGACCGGTCATGCGAAGTAATACTTTTCTGATTATTGTCCAGATAATCAGAAGGTTGGAAGTGTATTGCCACTATTGACTAAAACATTTGGTAACGATGTGCCTTGCCGGGCACAGGAGCTCACGAGGCGTGACCCTACCTCAGGAAGGAGTACATCAGTACTCCTGCCCGCGGCCTTCTTCAAGCAACTTCACGAACATGCTCAAACTGCGCGAGACCGTACCCCGTCGCCATACCAGCCAGGTTTTCAGGTAACGGAAGTCCTCCGACATTGGCCAGGCGCTGACGGTGCTGCACCCGGGCATATTGTCGAGCATGCTGCGCGGCAGCATGGCCAGGCCGGCGCCAGCGCTGACGCATGCCAACATGCCGTGGTACGACTCCATTTCGTGGATCTTGCCCGGTACCGCCTGGTCTTTTACGAACCAGTTTTCGAAGTGATGGCGGTATGAACAGTTGGCGCGGAAGGCGTAGATACTTTCACCGTTCACGTCCTGGGCGCGGGTTACCGGTGTATGGTTGAGCGGCGCAATGACCATCATTTCTTCCTCGAACACCGGTATGCCCTCCAGCGTCGGGTGCAGCACCGGGCCGTCGACGAACGCAGCCACCAGGCGACCAGACAGCACGCCTTCGAGCATGGTCCCGGAGGGCCCGGTGGACAGGTCAAGGTCAACCTTGGGGTAGCGTTGGTTGTAGGCGGCCAGCAGCGCCGGGATGCGCACCGCCGCCGTGCTTTCCAGCGATCCGAGGGCAAAGGTGCCCTGCGGGTCTTCACCCGCCACGGTCAGCCGCGCCTCATGGACCAGGTCGAGGATGCGCCGGGTATATTCGAGGAAGTTCCAACCCGCAGGCGACAGGCGCAGGCGGCTCTTCTCGCGAATGAACAGCTCTACCCCCAAGTCCTCCTCCAGTTGCTTGATGCGCGTGGTCAGGTTCGACGGCACCCGATGGATGTGCTGCGCGGCGGCGCTGATGCTGCCCTGCTCTGCCACGGCCTTGAAGATCTCCAGTTGCACCAGGTCCACAGGCATTCTCCAAACGTGAATGTTTCGCTCATTATTATTCAGTTTTCATTAAAGCCATAGCCCACTAGTCTGGCCTCATTGATTAACAACAACGAGAGTGTCCCGCCATGAGCGCGATCAGCAGCCTGACCCACGCCATCTCCCTCGACCCGTACAGCGGCGAGCAGATCGGCGCCTACCCGTTCGACACCGACGCCGCACTGGAAGCGGCGCTGCAACGCGCCAAGGTTGGCTACCGCCAGTGGCGCCAGGTGTCGCTGGGTCAGCGCAGCGAGTACCTGCTGGCCCTGGCCGGCACCCTCGAAGCCAAGGCTGAAGCTTTCGCGCACATGATCAGCCGTGAAATTGGCAAGCCGATCGCCCAGGCCCGTGGTGAAGTCGCCAAATGCGTTGGCCTGTGCCGCTGGTACGCCGAGCACGGCCCGGCCATGCTCGCCGCCGAGCCGACCCAGGTCGAAAAAGCCCGTATCGAATACCGCCCGCTGGGCCCGATCCTGGCCGTGATGCCGTGGAACTTCCCGGTCTGGCAGGTGCTGCGTGGCGCCGTGCCGGCGATTCTGGCGGGTAACACCTACGTGCTCAAGCACGCACCGAACGTAATGGGCAGCGCCTACCTGATGGGTGAGCTGTTCAAGGATGCCGGCCTGCCGGAAGGCGTGTTCGAAGTGTTGAACGTGCCCCCGGATGGCGTCACCCGCGCCATCAACGATCCGCGCATCGCCGCCGTGACCCTGACCGGCAGCGTGCGTGCCGGCATGGCGATTGGTGCACAGGCCGGTGCCGCGCTGAAGAAGTGCGTGTTGGAGCTGGGTGGCTCCGACCCGTTCATCGTCCTGGCCGACGCCGACCTGGATGCCGCCGTCCAGGCTGCGGTGATAGGCCGCTACCAGAACACCGGCCAGGTGTGCGCCGCCGCCAAGCGCCTGATCGTGGAAGCAAGCATTGTGGACGCGTTCACCCACAAATTCGTTGAAGCCACTCGCCAGTTGAAAGTCGGCAACCCGCTGGAGGACGACACCTATATCGGCCCGATGGCCCGCTACGACCTGCGCGACGAGTTGGACGGCCAGGTTCAGGCGACGTTGGCCGAAGGCGCCACGTTGCTGCTGGGCGGCAACAAAGTCGAAGGCGTGGCCAACTTCTACGCACCGACCGTGTTCGCCAATGTCACCCCGGACATGACCGCGTTCAAGCAGGAGCTGTTCGGCCCGGTAGCGGCGATCATCACGGCACGCGATGCCGACCATGCCGTGGAACTGGCCAACGACAGCGAGTTTGGCCTGGCCTCGACCATCTACACAGCCGACTATGCGCTGGCCGAACGCATGACCGCTGCACTGGATACCGGTGGCGTGTTCATCAACGGCTACTGCGCTTCCGACCCCCGCGTGGCGTTTGGTGGCGTGAAGAAGAGCGGTTTCGGCCGTGAGCTGTCGCACTTTGGGGTGCGCGAGTTCACCAATGCCCAGACGGTGTGGCTGGACCGTAACTGATTCATGACCCTGGGGCTGCTTTGCAGCCCCATCTGCGTCAATCCCGAACCTGGTCCTTGACCCAGTCCAGCATCCCCCCCGGCACGATCAGTTCATGCCGCGCCCGCGAACAGGCGGTATACAACCCCGCCAGCATACGCGCCCGTTCATTGCGGTTACCCACCACCTGTGGCGCCACCATCAGCTCCGGCGACACCATCACCCGGGCAAACTCCATGTTCTTCACATCCCGTACACGCCCCAGGAACAATTTCGGCGCCTTGTCCCAGCGGTAACGGCTCTTGGCCTTGGCAAAGTGCTCCGGCGTGTAGCCCTTGCGCAGCATGTTGGCCACGGCGACGAACGCTTTGTCATCGCCCTTGTCCTGCTCCAGCGCCTGCCAGCTGGCATAGCGGAACAGCATCGGGTGGCGCGGCCGCGTGCCGTAGCGGTACAGCTCGATGCAGTCCTCGACGAACAGTTCAAAGTCCTTGCGAGCGCTTTTCAGCAACAAGAACGGCACCCCCTGATGCGTCAGGCGCTGGAACCAGCCAAACAGGCCCCATTCATCATCGACGATAAGCGCCGTGGGCTGTTCCGGCACCATCACCGTGTCGAAGAAGCTGACCCGGGTGTAGTGCTCGGCATTGCCACTGAAGGCTGCCTGGATCGTGGCCGGGTGCGCCTGGATCAGCGGGTTGAGCACATTGTCCATTGCCGGCCCGGCGCGCAGTGAATGGTCGATGCAGCGTTGGCGGATAAAGCTGCCATGGTGCGGGCTGAGGCCGTTGAGGTTTTGCAGTTCGTCACCCAGGGTAATGATCGACTGCGGACTGCGATCGAGTACCGCCAACATCGGTGCCGACAGCTCGTGGGCCTCGTCGACGATGACATGGGTGTAACGGCTGTCGATCACATGCTCGGTCAGCGACAGCAGCTTGACCCGGTGGTAGTCACGCACCGGCAGCTGAATGTCCCGCGCCGACGGGCGAATCAGCTCTTGCCAGTACAGGCGCGCCTTTTCCAGCAGCACCTCCTGATCCAGCGGCGAGGTGCCAGGCCCGGCCCAGGGCAAGTGGTGCAGTTGAAGCTGGGTATCGGCACTGTGGCAGAACGTGCGCACGGCGCGGATGCACAAGGCAACCACGTCACGCGCTGCGAGCGGGCCGATATCAGGGATGGCCAACCAGCGCACCACTTGCGCTTCCTGGGGGCGCCAGGACAGCTTGGTGCGATACGGATCGCGCAGTCGCCAGCCGTTGCTGGTGAGGTCGCGGTTGAGCAGTTCGTCAGCCAGTTGGCCGAAGGTCAGCGCGGTATAGGCGGCAGCGTCCTTGACCCGCGCCTGCAGCGCGCGCAACTGGCCTTCAGTCAAGGCCAGCAGCAATGTGCGCTGCGGCTCCAGCAGCCGGGCGAACTGGTGAATCAGGAAGGTCTTGCCGGTGCCGGCGAAACCTTGCACAGCCACAGACTCGTCGACGCCACTGAGGAATTCACGCAGCAGGCGGTTTTGCTGGTCGCTGAGCATCAAGTCGCTGGCCAGCGATGGCAGGTACACCGGGTGCAGCGGCGTGGCCCGTTGGCGGTAGCGGTCGGCGAACTGGAAGTTCCACTGGCCTTCGTCATCCAGCAACTCGTCCGCCTGGTACTCCACTTCGGCCGACAGCAGTGCAATGCCATTTTCGCCCAGCATGCCCAGGCCCATGGCGAACGCTTCGCGATCGAAGTGCTGCGCTACCTGGCCCTGGAAGCGCCCGGGGGCGACACCTTCGACTTGGTTGGCGATGCGCACGATTTCGGCGAAACGACGCTCCTGCGCGTCGGCCGAGGCGGTGGCAGGCTGACGTGGCAGGTTTTGCACGAACAGCACGGCGGCGGCATCGAGCACACTGGCAGTGGTGAAGAATTCGGTTACAGCCGCGCTGGCGAGGCGGTCAGCCTGGTCGCTGGGCAAAGGCAGGTAGAACATCAGCACCTCGGGTGAAATCAGGGCGGCACGATAGCAACTTTCGGCACGAGATGCTGGGTTCAGTTTTGGCGTGCCCCCTCAACCCCTGCCCCGCCTTAACGTCTCGCTCGGAAACTCCTTAAACAACTGGCGGTAACTCTCTGAAAATCGTCCCAAATGCCAGAACGACCAACGCATCGCCACCTCGGCGACAGTCACCCCTCCTCCCCGCAAAAGATCGCGCCGCGCGCCGTTCAACCGGCGCAGCCGCAACCAGTGCGCAGGCGGCATGCCGGTGAATGCTTTGAACGCCTGCTGCAACTGACGCAATGAAACCCCGGCAACCTCCGCCAGCTCCACCAGGTTCAGCGTTTCTTCCGGGCAGTCGGCCGCCCATTCGCTGACCCGGTGCATGATCGCCCTTTCCTCGTCCCGCCGCCCCAAGGCCACGCCCTGTAAACGCTGACTGGCGTTGTCGAGAATGAACAGACAGTCCTCCAGCAACTGCTCAGCCAGGGCCTGCCCTTGCGACGGGCAACCCTCCTCGCCCAGCCGGGTCAAGGTGGCGCTGAGCCAGCTGCCGAACAGCGCATTCTGGCCGCTACCCAATGGCACCATGAATAACCCTTCCAGACGCTGCGGGTCTAGCCCATGGCGGGCCAGGAACGCCTGGTCGAACACGACCGCCACCTCGTGGTAGTTCTCCGGCGTGATCCAGATATTGCGGCTTTGTTCGTTCAGCAGGTACAGGCTGTTCTCGCTGCGGTCGAAGCAAAACGCCAACGCGCCGCTTGGCGCGCGGAAAAACTGTTCCACACGGGTGTTCAGGCGCTCTTCGTACACCTCCACGCCATCCAGCCCCAGACAACGCAGCTCACCGCTGAAGTACCCGGGTGACATCTGCCGGTACTGCTGCTGCCAGCCAGGGGTGGCGCGCACTTGCTCGGTGACGTCAGTGGTGTGGAAAGCCTGGACCTTCAACGCATTGGCGGTTGTCACACATCGTCCTGTATGCACTCTTTTGGTGCATTCGATACTGAAGAAAGTGGATAGATCGCCCCGGGGGGCTGCGACCAAGATAGTCTGCAGCGCGTCACCTGGGAAGCGTAACGCCTTCGCAACTGTTGAACGGTTTTCGCAAGCGCCCACGCTCCCCCACTAAAACCCAACCAAGAGGTCTGTATGAACGCCCCCTTCGATCAGCTGTCCACCTGGCTGAAAGAACACCGGATCACCGAAGTCGAATGCGTGATCAGCGACTTGACCGGCATCGCCCGCGGCAAGATTGCGCCCACCGCCAAGTTCCTCCATGAGCGAGGCATGCGCCTGCCAGAAAGCGTGCTGCTGCAGACAGTCACCGGCGACTACGTCGACGATGACATCTATTACAACCTGCTCGACGCCGCCGACATCGACATGGTCTGCCGCCCCGACCCCTCCGCCGTTTACCAGATCCCGTGGGCGATCGAGCCAACCGCGATCGTGATCCACGACACTTTCGACAAGCAAGGCAACCCCATCGAGCTTTCGCCACGCAACGTGCTGAAGAAGGTGCTCAAGCTGTACGCCGACAAGGGCTGGCAGCCAATCGTCGCGCCCGAGATGGAGTTCTACCTGACCAAGCGCTGCGAAGACCCGGACTTGCCACTGCAGGTGCCACTGGGGCGTTCCGGCCGTGCTGAAAGTGGCCGACAGTCGTTCTCGATCGATGCCGCCAACGAATTCGACCCGCTGTTCGAAGACGTCTACGACTGGTGCGAGATCCAGGGGCTGGACCTGGATACGCTGATCCACGAAGACGGCCCGGCGCAGATGGAGATCAACTTCCGCCACGGCGACGCGCTGGACCTGGCCGACCAGATCACCGTGTTCAAGCGCACCATGCGCGAGGCAGCGCTCAAGCACAACGTGGCCGCCACGTTCATGGCCAAGCCGATCACCGACGAACCCGGCAGTGCCATGCACCTGCACCAGAGCGTGGTCGACATCGCCACTGGCAAACCGATCTTCGCCAACGAAGACGGCAGCATGAGCCAGCTGTTCCTGCATCACATCGGTGGCTTGCAGAAGTACATCCCCAAGCTGCTGCCAATGTTCGCGCCCAACGTCAACTCGTTCCGCCGCTTCCTGCCGGATACCTCGGCTCCGGTCAACGTCGAGTGGGGTGTAGAAAACCGCACCGCCGGCCTGCGCGTGCCCACGTCCAGCCCGGAGGCGATGCGGGTGGAAAACCGCCTGCCGGGCGCCGATGCCAACCCGTACCTGGCCATCGCTGCCAGCCTGTTGTGCGGCTACCTGGGCATGCTCGAACAGATCGACCCTAGCGCACCGGTGCAGGGCCGTGCCTATGAGCGACGCAACCTGCGCCTGCCAATCACCATCGAGGATGCGCTGCAGCACATGGAAGACTGCGAAACCGTACAGCAGTACCTGGGCAAGCAATTTGTCCAGGGCTACGTGGCGGTCAAACGCGCCGAGCACGAGAACTACAAGCGCGTCATCAGCTCGTGGGAGCGTGAATTCCTGATGCTGAGTGTCTGATCCACCGCGGGGGTGCTTTGCACCCCATGCACAGGCAACCCTGCTCCGAACTCGAAGAACAAGACCAACGAGGTGTTCCCATGCGTCATCTGCAAGCCCTGATCCCCGCTGCATTCACCCTGCTGTTCGCCACCACCACCCAGGCCGCACCCACGGTCAGTGTGTACAACTGGACCGACTACATCGGTGACACCACTCTGGCCGACTTCCAGGCCAGCAGCGGAATCAAGGTGGTCTATGACGTGTTCGACTCCAACGAAACCCTTGAAGGCAAGCTGTTGGCCGGGCGCACGGGTTATGACGTGGTGGTACCGTCCAACCACTTCCTCGCCCGCCAGGCCCAGGCCGGGGCCTTCCTGCCGCTGGACCGCAGCAAGCTGCCGAACTGGCAGCACCTGGACCCCAAACTGCTCAAACAACTTGAACAGAACGACCCCGGCAACCAGTACGCCGTGCCTTACCTGTGGGGCACCAATGGCATCGGCTACAACGTCGACAAGGTCAAGGCGGCACTGGGTGTGGACCATATCGACTCGTGGGCAGTGCTGTTCGAGCCCGAGAACCTGAAAAAGCTCAAGCAGTGCGGCGTGGCATTCATGGACTCACCCGACGAGCTGTTCCCGGCCGTGCTCAACTACCTGGGCCTGGACCCGCGCAGCGAAAAACCGGGCGATTACGCCAAGGCCGAGGCCCGCCTGCTCGAACTGCGCCCCTATATCACCTACTTCCACTCCTCCAAGTACGTTTCAGACCTGGCGAACGGTAATGTCTGCGTAGCGTTCGGCTACTCCGGCGACGTGTTCCAGGCCGCCAACCGCGCCGTAGAGGCGAAAAACGGCGTGAAGGTCGCCTACAGCATTCCCAAGGAAGGCAGCAACCTGTGGTTCGACCTGCTGGCCATCCCCAAGGACGCCAACAACCCCGAACAGGCCCTGGCGTTCATCAACTACCTGCTCGACCCCAAAGTGATTGCCAAGGTCAGCGCCACGGTCGGCTATGCCAATGCCAACCCTGACGCCAAGGCCTACATGGATGCATCGCTGGTGAACAACCCCGAGATCTACCCACCGCAGGAGGTGCTGGACAAGCTGTACATCTCCAGCACCCCGAGCCCAAAAATCATGCGCGTCATGACCCGCTCCTGGAGCAAGATCAAATCCAACCGCTGAGTCGAGAACGCTCATGTCTTTCAATACCCAACACACCGCCTCGTACTACGCCGCTACAGCGCGCGACGCGGCACCCTACCCCAGCCTGGACAGTGAACTGACGGCCGACGTTTGCGTGATCGGCGGCGGGCTGACCGGGGTCAATACCGCCCTGGAGCTGGCCGAGCGCGGCCTCTCGGTGGTGCTGCTGGAAGCCCGTCGCATCGGCTGGGGCGCCAGTGGGCGCAATGGCGGCCAGCTGATTCGCGGCATCGGCCATGATGTCAGCGGCTTTGCCCGGCATGTCGGCCAGGAAGGTGTGCGCTACCTGAAACAGGCCGGCATCGATTCAGTGGAACTGGTGGCCGACCGTATCGCCCGCTACGGCATTGCCTGCGATCTGCGCTGGGGCTTCTGCGAACTGGCCAACACCGAGGCGCAGTTCGCCGCCTTCAAGGATGAACAGGACGACCTGGCCGCCCTGGGCTATCGCCACGAAACACGCCTGGTCGGCGCCGGGCAGTTGAACGAGATCGTCGCCAGCGACCAGTACGCTGGCGGCCTGGTAGACATGGGCTCGGGCCACCTGCACCCGCTGGATCTGGTCCAGGGCGAAGCCCGCGCGGCCCACAGCCTGGGCGTGCGCATTTTCGAACAAAGCCCGGTGCTGCGTATTGAGCACGGGCCCAGGCTGACGCTGTACACGGCGCGCGGCAAGGTGCGTGCAAGCAGCCTGGTGCTGGGTTGCAACGCTCACCTCGATGAACTGGAGCCGCGCCTGAGTGGCAAGGTGCTTCCGGCCGGCAGCTATGTGGTGGCCACCGAACCCTTGCCCGAAGCGCTGGCCAGCAGCCTGATCCCGCAGAACATGGCGCTGTGCGACCAGAAGGTCGGCCTGGACTACTACCGTCTCACTGCAGACCGCCGCCTGCTGTTCGGTGGCGCCTGCCACTATTCCGGGCGCGACCCTAAAGACATTGGCGCGTACATGCGGCCGAAGGTATTGAAGGTGTTCCCGCAACTGGCCAACGTGCGCATCGACTACCAGTGGGGTGGCATGATCGGCATCACCGCCAACCGGTTCCCCCAGGTCGGGCGCCTTGGCCAGCACCCCAACGTGTATTACGCCCAAGGCTATTCCGGGCACGGGCTGAACGTGACGCACTGGACGGCGAAACTGCTGGCCGAAAGCATCGCCCTCGGCCATAGCCACGGCCTGGATGTGTTCAGTGCCGTGCCGCACCTGACCTTTCCCGGCGGCAAGGCCCTGCGCTCACCCCTGCTGGCACTGGGCATGTTGTGGTACCGCTTGCGTGAGGCCCTGGGTTGAGTGGGCAACAACGTTTGCAGCGCCACTCAGGGCGAGCACGTCCCGGTCACGCATTCTGTACTTTTCAAAGAGGATTGCCCCGTCCACTGGCCAAGTGCCTCGTACCTGCTAGCGTTGTTGAGGCCGACCTCTCATGGATGCCTTTTCATCATGAAATCATTGCCTCGCATTACCCTGTTGTGCGCCGCGCTGCTTGCCGTGGCCGCCTGCTCCAGCAATCGCGTGGACCCCAAGGATTACTCCGGCTTCCTCAAAGACTACAGCCGGCTGCAAGAAGCCAAGAGCCCTTCGGGTGACCCGGTGATGCGCTGGATCGATCCCAAGGTCAATATCAACCAGTACAGCCAGGTGTTCGTCGAGCCAAGCCAGTTCTACCCCAAACCGCAGCCAACAACGGTTATCTCGCAGCAGACGCTGCAGGAAATCACCCGCTACTTCAACGAGGCCCTGCGCCGGGAAATGAGCAGCGTGATGCCTCTGGCCAAGGGGCCTGGCCCGGGCGTGATCGTGATACGCCCGGCGATCACGGCAGTGTCCACCAGTAACGAGGGCCTCAAGCCTTACGAGGTGATCCCTATCGCGCTTATTGCGGCAGGTGTGAATACCGCCATGGGTGGCCGTGACCAGGACGTGGATGTCGGTGTGGAGGCAGCGTTTCTGGACGGTGCCAGCCAGAAGGTGCTGGCCCAGGTGGTCCGCAAGGGCGCGGGCCAGGAACTGGAGAACGACACGCAGAAGCTGACCTTGAATGACGTCAAGCCGGTGCTCGATGGCTGGGCCAAGGACATGCGTGCGAGCTTCCTGGCAGCGAAGCAGAAAGGCCGATGAGTCAGCGCTGACCCATCAGGTCAACGCGATCTGGTGAAGGAGCGGCCCATCGAGTCACAAGGCCGCTCCAGTTGATCGCGTTTAACATCAGCACTCGACAAAAGCGACCGCCAAACCGCCGCGCGAGGTTTCCTTGTAATTGGTATGCATGTCCGCCCCGGTATCACGCATGGTGCGGATCACCCGATCGAGCGAAATGAAGTGCTCACCATCCCCCCGCAGCGCCATCTGCACGGCATTGATCGCTTTCACCGCAGCAATTGCATTGCGCTCGATGCAGGGCACCTGCACCAGGCCACCCACGGGGTCGCAAGTGAGCCCGAGGTTGTGCTCCAGGGCAATCTCGGCCGCGTTTTCCAGCTGCGGCGGCGTCGCCCCCAGCACCTGGGCCAAGCCGGCGGCAGCCATCGAGCAGGCCGAACCCACCTCGCCCTGGCAGCCTACCTCAGCCCCCGAGATCGACGCATTTTTCTTGCACAAAATACCGACCGCCGCAGCCGCCAGCAGGAAATCGACGACATCGGCATCGCAAACGGTCGGGTTGAACTTCATGTAGTAATGCAGTACAGCCGGGATAATGCCAGCGGCACCGTTGGTGGGCGCGGTAACCATGCGCCCGCCCGCGGCGTTCTCCTCATTGACCGCCAAGGCGAACAGGTTCACCCACTCCATGGCGCTGAGGGTTGAGCCGATCACGTTGGGCTTGCCCAACTCCTGCAGGCTGCGGTGCAACCGCGCGGCGCGGCGCTTGACCTGCAAGCCACCCGGTAGAACGCCCTCGTTGCGCAGGCCGTTCGCTACGCACTCACGCATGGCTGCCCAGATGCGCAGCAAGCCTTCGCGCACCTCGGCCTCCGGGCGCCAGGCGCATTCGTTGGCCATCATCAGTTGCGCCACGCTCAGGTTGTGGGCTTTGCACAAGGCCAGCAGTTGGGCACCACTGTCGAATTCATAAGGCAGCATCACGGCATTCGTTTCGCTTGCCGGCGCATCGATTTCGGCTTGCTCGACGATGAATCCGCCACCCACCGAAAAATAGGTCTGGCTCAACAGGCTGTGCTGCCCGTCGATGGCTTCCAGGCTCATGGCATTGGGGTGATAAGGCAGGCTCTCGTCGAGCAGCAGCATGTCACGGCCATAGTCGAAGGCCAGCGGATGGCTACCGTCGAGCATCAGGCAGTGTTCCTGCAGCACCTGGCCAATGCGCGACTCGATAGTGGCCGGGTCGATACGGTCTGGCCACTGGCCCATCAAGCCTAGCAGGCACGCGCGGTCGGTGGCATGGCCAACCCCGGTAGCCGACAGCGAGCCATACAGCCGCACCTCCACACGTGTTACCCGCGCCAGCAGCCCCTGCTCACGCAGGGCCTGGGCAAAGGTAGCCGCCGCCCGCATCGGGCCGACGGTGTGGGAGCTGGAAGGCCCGATACCAATTTTGAAAAGGTCGAAAACACTGATAGCCATGCTAATGCCTGACCCTACCCTGACATGCATCCAAGGTAGGGTTGTCTGAAGAAATTGAGCGTTATTGCGATTTTGCGCGATACTGACGCCGTGGCTCACGGATGACCAACGAAACTTCCTAAGCAAGGCTTTAGTGGTACTAAACGATGCGACGACAACTCAATGGTCAGATGTTCGTCTGGCTGCACGTATTTGCCTGCGCAGCCCGGCACTTGTCCTTCACCCGCTGTGCCGAAGAGCTGCACATCACCCCTGGCGCGGTCAGCCAGCAGATGCGCCAGCTGGAAGAGCGCCTGGGCTACCGGCTGTTCCTGCGCCGGGCGCGCGGCGTGGAGCTGAGCGCCGAGGGGCAACGCCTGGCTCAGACGGTGGCCGAGGCCTATGGCAGTATCGAGACCGAGCTGCTGCGGCTGGACGCAGGGGAAATCCGCGGCACGTTGCGTGTGCGTTCGATCCCCTCGTTCCTGGCTAAATGGCTCACGCCGCGCTTGCCGCGTTTTCAACAACGCTACCCGGACATCGAGTTGCGCCTGGTGGCTGAAGACAGTGCCCAGGCGCTGACGCCGGGCGACTTCGACCTGGCCATCGACCTGAACGATGGCAGCTACCCAGGCATGCTCTCGACGCCGCTACTGGACGAGCAGATCTTCCCGGTGTGCTCACCTGCCCTGCTGCGTGGGCGCCCACCCCTGCACGGGCCAAGCGATCTGGTGCACTACCCGTTGCTGCATGACATCACCGCCTGGCGTGGCAGTTCGGAATATGCCGAGTGGGAGTTTTACCTGGAAGGCATCGGCGCCGCCGGCCTGGATGTGCGGCGCGGGCACACTTTCAACCGCAACCACCTGACCATCGAGGCGGCGATTGCCGGGATCGGCGTGGCCATTGCCCGGCGCACGCTGCTCAATGACGAACTGGAGCGCGGCGCACTGATCGTGCCCTTTGGTGTACCGATCGCCAACCACAAGCGTTATGTGGTGCATTACCCGCCAGGCGGCTTGAACCAGCCGGGTGCGCGGGCGGTGCATGACTGGCTGGTGGAAGAAGCGCGGGGGTTCAGGGCATTGCATCCGTTGAACAAGGACTGACTGGCGGTACACGGTCGATGCGGGCGTGCGTTGCTCAATAAGCCTGCTTACCCGTAAAGGCATTAAGCGTGCGCACCAGAATCACAAAGTCCAGCCACAACGACCAGTTGTTGATGTACTCGATGTCCGAGTCGACCCGCTGGATCATTTGCTCGATATCCTTGGTCTCCCCCCTGAACCCGCGCACCTGCGCCAAACCTGTCATGCCTGGCTTGATATTGTGGCGGGCAAAGTAGTCAACGATATCCTGCGAATACAAGGTGTCATGTTGCAAGGCGTGTGGCCGCGGCCCTACCAGGGACATTTCACCGGTCAGCACGTTGAACAATTGTGGCAGTTCATCAAGGCTTGTACGCCGGATAAAGGCACCGACCCGGGTCAGCCGTGGGTCATTCTTCTGCGCCTGTTTGACCACGCCCTCTTCCGGTTGGTGAACATGCATACTGCGAAACTTCCAGATACGGAACGATTCGCCTGTCCAGCCGGTACGTTCCTGGCGGAAGAACACCGGCCCGCGGCTATCGATCTTTATGGCCAGCGCAACAGCCAGCAATACAGGTGATGCAAACAGCAAAATCAACGCGGCCAGCACCCGGTCCTCAAGGTTTTTCAAGAACAGGCTCATGCCCGTCAAGGGTGTCTCCGACAAGGTCAGCACCGGAATGCCGGCAATTTCCCGCACGCTGTGGTTGATCAGGCGCAACGAGAAGATATCCGGTACCCAGTTCACCGCAATGCACTTGTCGAGCAACTTGAAATACACGTCGTTGATGACCTCGGAGCCACCCAGTGGCGTCACCAGGTACACCGTACGAATGCCGTGTTGGGCCACCAGCTCGTCGAGGTCGCCAATATGCCCCAGCACTGGCAGGCGCTGCTTGCCCTCGGCACTCTCCCCCCCCAGCCCATCGCCTTTGTCGAGCAGCACGCAGCCCAGCACCCGCTCGCCAAACCACGGGTTGTTGCTGATTTTCTGATACAGGAAGTTGGCCAGGTCACCGTTGCCGATGATCAGGGCATTGTCCAGGCGCGCATGCGCGCTAAAGCGTTTTTGCAGTTCGCGCACGGCAAAATGCAAGAATAACTGGGCGACATAACCAATGACGAACAGTTGCACCACCAATAGCCGTGAATAGGTTTCGCTCTGTTTGGTCAGGAACGCCATGACCACCAGGAAGCAAAATGTTGCCGACCAGGCCTTGAACAGGCGGAACGCCTTGATCGACAACCCGACGTTGGTGCGGTAGATCGCGTAATGATCATAAATGACTGCCAGTGCACCAATCAGCAACAGCAGCATGATCACGTAATCGGATGTGATGTAGCCGAACTGGTCGTAGATCAGGTACCAGGCAATACCGGTGACGGCAATACCATCGAGGCCGGCCTGGATGGCGTTACTGACACTGCTTCTTCTCTGGAGTAAGGAACGACTGCTTCTGGGTTCGAAAACCATTTCAGACCTCATCAAGATGAGCGTAGCAAGTGCCTTCCATCAAACAGCAAGCCTTGAAAACAGACTTAAGCAAAAACCGTGCAGCAGGCGCGTGGCGCCCTCAAGCGATTGATATCACTGTAGCAGCCACCCGCTGCTGGCGTACCCGGAATCACCGCATTTGCGATTTTTGGCCGATTCATAGGGCCCGCCTGGCCGAAACCGCTGACCGCCGGTACAACAGGGTGCGCAACAGGAATAGCGGATTGCCCACCACATAACGCATGAACAGGCGCTTGGGCTCGCGCAGCAGGCGGTACAGCCATTCGCCCCCCAAACGCCGCAGCCATTCGGGGGCACGGCTGACCTTGCCACCGAGAAAGTCCAGAATCGCCCCACCACACACGATCAGGCATGGCCCGCCAATGGCTGCCAATTTTGCCGCCACCGCTTCCTGCTTGGGCATGCCCATGCCCAGTACAATCAGCTCGGGTTGCTCTCTGCGGGCCAATTGTAAGTAGGTTTCTACGCTGGCAAAGCCATCGTGAACGGACACTGGCACAATGCCGAACTCGGCTTTACAGCGCTGCGCGGCCTGGTCCAGGTAGGGTTGCCGGGTGCCCCAGAAGGCGACTTTGCGCCCTCGGTAAGTAGCCATGAGCCTGGGAATGAAGTCAGTGCCATTCATGTTGAGCCCGGGTTCCAGGCCCAGACCGCGATACAGGATCGCCATGCCGGCACCATCGCGCAGCAGCACATCTGCGGCCGACAGTGCCTGGCAGTAGCCACCATCGCGCACCACCAGGTTCATGGCATGGGCATTGACGAAGCCCAGCACGGTGCCCGTATCCGGTGTAGCCAGGCGATCGAGCAGGTGCTGCACTGCGGCGGCGTCAGCGATCACTTCCATCTGGTCGATCACGCGCTTCCAGCGATTCTGCCACTGAGCCATCAGTCGTCATCCCGTTTTGAACGCACCCATTCAACCTGGCGCTTGATCAGGAAGCTCAGGTACAAGGGAATCTTCCTGGCCGCGTAAAACGGCGCGTACAACAACACCGAGAACGGTATCACTTCACGACAGAAGCGCGCCCAGGCCAACACCACGGCAAAGGCCAGCAAGGCCAAACCGGTAAAGGCGAGCCGCGCGGGCACCGCCAGGCCGAACAGCAGGTACGCCAGCCAGGTCACCAGATTAAGCCCGAGCAAGGCCAGCACCAGCAACGCCAGGGGTGGCACCAGCAAGTCCAGGGTCAAGGCCGCCAGGCTAGCATTGCGCTGGGTGATTGCAGCCATCGCCCGTTTGGGTGCATCGGCGAGCATCAAGCCCAGATGGCCATGCTCCCAGCGGGTGCGCTGGCTGTTGAGGCCCTGCTCGCTGAGCGGGAACTGGCTAGTGACAAGTGCCTCGGGGCAGAAAGCAGGAGGCTTACCCTGCTGGCAAAGGTCCAGGCCCAGCTTCACATCCTCGACCAGATGACCATTGGCCAGGTTGATCAGGCTCAGATCGTTCCAGGCGAACGCCATGCCCGCGCCCATCAGCTGGCATGGCAGGCCCAAGCGCGCCCAACCGCGCGGCCGCACCAGGTTCTTGACCCGCCAGGCAAACTCGGCAACCTGCACCTTCAACCCGGCACCTGCAGGTGCACGCATCAGGTACAGCGACTGTACCGGGCGGGCAAGTTCGTGGCAGCGGCGCGCCAGGCAGTCGATCGCCCCTTCGCCTACCTGACAGTCGGCATCCACCACAATTACAACCTCGGGCGGTCGTTGAGCCAGGTGACGCACGCCGAAGTCCAATGCGTACCCTTTGCCGCGCAACCGCGTATCGTGGCGCTCTACCACTTCGGCACCAGCCTCGTGTGCCAACTGGGCCGTGTCGTCAGAGCAGTTGTCCGCCACTACCAGCAAGCGATCGCCGTCCAGCAGTTGCGGCGTAACGCTGGCCAGCATCGCACGAATGACCAACGCCTCATCGTGGGCGGGCACCAACACCGCCACTCGCGGGCGCTCGCCAATGCCGTTGGGCCTCGCCCGCGCTGGCAGGCACGCCAACAACACTTGCAGCACCAGGACCAACACCGGTACCAGGACGATGATCGCCAACAGGCCCAGTAACCAACCCAATACACTTATCATGCGTATGCCTTGAAATAGCCGGCCAGCCTGGCCGCCTCGGTGTCGATGTCATGCCGTTGCACTACACGCTGGTAGGCCACCTCGCCCATGTGCTGCAGTACCTCGGTCGGTTGCGCCAGGCAGTCGGCCATGGCTGTTGCCAGCTCGTCAACGGCACCGGCAGGGAACAGCCAGCCGTTCTCGCCAGGCCGCACCAGCTCGGGGATACCCGCTACATAGGTGGTCAGCACTGGCCTGCGCAAGGCCATGGCCTCCATGATGACCACTGGCAAGCCCTCGGCAAAACTGGGTAGCACCAGCGCGCGGGCGGCCAGAATTTCCTTGCGTACCTGCGCACTGCTGATCCAGCCGGTTATATGCACTTGCTGCTGCAAGCCGTGCCGGGCAATCAAGGCCTCGATTTGCTCGCGCATTTCACCGTCACCCGCCAGCACCAGCTCGAAGGCGATCGATTGGGCAGCGAGACAGCGCGCCGCTTCCAGCAACAGCAGCTGGCCCTTCTGCTCGCACAGGCGCCCGACACACACCAGCCGTGGCGCCGGCGGCACATTGACCGGCGCCACCTCATGAAACCCACGCTCCAGGCCACAATGCACCACCTTCACCTTGCCCCAGTGCTCGTGCGCCACCCAACGGTATAGCTGGCTGCGCCCGTACGAGCTCACCGCCGCGACAAAGGCGGCGCGCCGCACCTTCTCACCCAGATGCAGAAACTGTGGTTTGTCGAATTCTTCGGGGCCGTGCACGGTAAAGCTGTATGCCGGCCCGCCCAGGACGTTGGCCAGCATGACCACCTCAGTAGAGTTGGTGCCGAAATGCGCGTGCACATGGGTCGCATCCCCTGCCAGCAACCACTGCTGCACCTGGCAGGCCTCGGCCAGGTAGACCAGATGATAGGGCCAGGCACGGTCGGCCCGCAGACCAAGGCGCATGGCCAGCCACAGCGCCTGGAAAAACCGCCGCGGCTGCGTACGCAGTACCTGCCACGTCGGTGCGAGTAGCCCCTTGAGCCCACCTTGCAATACGTAGCGGGTCTTGCCCCGTTCGGTTGCGTCCTCGGCATCCTGCACCTCGGCGTCCCACCCACGCAGGGCTATACGTTGTACCTCAACCCCCTGACGCTCCAGCGCCAGAATTTCGCGACGGATAAAACTGTGGCTGACTTTCGGGTACTGATTGATGAAGTAAGCAATGCGCATACGAATCCAGATCCAAACCCGCTTGATGACCAACCTTCCCTGGCAACCTTCACTTCAGGCTGTCGACTACGGGCGGTCCGTCTACTGCCGATGCACTCACAGCAAATGCATCCCCCTGTTTTCCTTGTAGTCCAAGGTTGTGATTGCTGCTTGGCAATGCTGCCTGCAAACGGGTGAAAACATCGTCAAGCAATGCCTGGCGGCGGCGGTACATCGCCCGTTTTTTGGCCGGGATGTCGGCTTCCGCCCGTTGTGCCGGCGCTAACGGGAGGGTAAAAAAATCCTCACGGTCAGACGCTGTGGCGCCGTGTTCTTGCCAGATCACGTCGTAGTTGGCCGCCAGGTCCTGGCCCTTGTCGTTGCCAAAATAGGGATGGCGATGGTGCCGGCAGGCGTCGCTGACGGCATACAGCTGCGTCACACCCAGGGTTCTGCCCAGGCATTTCAACGCTTCGAGCAACAGGCTGCGTGGCCGCAGCCCTTCGAAGTCCTTGGTCAGGTCACGGTAGATGGCCAGCGAGGTTTCGCTGTCGATACCTTTGTGGATGCCCTGCACCGCACCGATGAACAGGCAGGTCTCACCCTGGCTGCGGCCCAGGGTGAAGGCCAGGGATGCCACACGCAGGTCGGCCTGGAACAGGTTCAACACCAGCTCGCCTTCGCGCTTGAACCAGATTGGCCGATCCAGAACCAGGCAGCAGCCTGGCGAATGGCTGGACAGGTCACACAGCCTCAGGTTTTCGTCGCGCCCCAGCAGCAACGCCGGGAACTGCCCAGCCACCCGTTCAAAGTGTGAAGCCACCACATCCAGACGCTGTGGCGCCTCCCAGCATCGGCTGATGTAAGGCCATTGCACGACACCGATACAATCCACACCCAGCCGCTGCAAGCCATGCGGGCCCAGCGCCGCCGTCATGCGCTGCATGAACCCGTTCAGCTCAGGCCACTGCCTGGCGATCTGCCGCGCCAACTTGTACTTGTTGTGCAACGCCCGCAACGAGTATCCCGGTTGCAAGATAAACACGCTTTTCACGAGGGTGCCGAGCTTCATGGGTTTCTCTCACTTGTACTCGATCAAAGCCGATTTGCCAGCCGCAAGACGGTGGCGCAGGAACTTCAGCTGGCCGAGCATTTCCGGAAACTTGCCCAACACCAGGAACACAGCCTGCAGCCAGTTCTCGCGCGTCGACTTGCTGCCGCGGCGAGCCAGGCGCAAGGCCTGCAATGGGTAGATCAACAGCAAGAGCAGACCCCAGCCGCCCAGCAGCAGGCAGGCCAGCGCGATCACCAAGGGTATGCCCAGGCCCCACAACCAGGCCCGACGTGACTCACGCAGCCAATGCCGCTCGGGTGGCTGGCCATGCAGGTAGGCGCCCTCGGCATAGGCATGCCCGGCGCGCAGGCTACGCCGCCACCATTGGCTGAAACGGGTCATGCCGGCATCGTGCAGGGTCATCTCGGCAGCCAGTCGCCAGACTTTCCAGCCGTTGGCCCGTAAACGCACGCACAGTTCGGGCTCTTCTCCGGCTATCAGGTCAGGGCGGAAGCCACCCACAGCAGCAAAGGCGTCTGCCCGCATCAGTGCATCGCCGCCACAGGCCTTGGCCTCACCGACCGGGGTATCCCACTCCAGGTCGCACAGCAAGTTGTACACCGAACGCTGCGGGAAGCGTTCACGCCGGCGACCACACACCACTGCCACTGTGGGGTGCTGCTCAAGAAAAGCCTGCGCAGTGGCCAGCCAGGTGGCATTCACCTCGCAGTCGCCATCGACGAACTGTACCAGTTGCATCGATGGCAACAGGCGCTGCAAGGCGGCAAAACCTTCATTGCGGGCGCGTGCGGCGGTGAACGGGATACCCATGTCCAGCGCCAGCACGTCCACGCCAAGGTTGGCGGCCAACTGCAGCGAACCATCGGTGGAACCCGAGTCGACGTACATGACTTTGTCCGCCCCGTGCGCCAGCGAACAAAGGCAGCGCTCGAGACGCTGGCCTTCATTGCGGCCGATCACCACCACGCCGATCACCGTTGCCATAGGCCTCACTCGACCGATGCCGTGGCGGCCGCTTGCCGGGCCTTGATGATGGCCGGCACCCCCACTGCCAGTGAGTTGTCAGGTACATCTACCAGCACGACGGCATTGGCGCCGATGATCACGTTGTTGCCGATGCGAATACTGCCCAGCACCTTGGCCCCGGTGCCGATGTCGACGTTATTGCCGAACACCGGGGCAATCGGCTCGTCGACATTCTTCAGGCCCACCACCACGCCGTTGCGGATACGGCAGTCATCGCCGAAGCGGGCATAACCGCTGACAACAATGCCGCCGAAATGATCGATGACGAAGTTGCGCCCGATCACCACCTCGCAAGGCAGTTCGATACCGGTGATGATCTGGACGAATTTGAACAGCACCTTGTAGATGAGCGAACACAGTTTGCGCAGCAGTGCCGGGCGCAACGTATAACGCCAGCGGCCAAAGCGGTACACCAGCAATACCCAGAAGCCCTGGGCGCCCCAGTCCCCGCCATGGGCCCTCAGGTCGGCGCGAATATTCTCGAACATGGCTCCACCTACCTTGTTGGTTGGCTGGCGTACCGGGTCTTGAACAGCAATGACCAGGTTGCCCGGCAATGACGCCAGCAGGCTTGAATGGCGCCCCAGCCGCGTCGTTTCAACAGCGCCTTGAGTGCCAGCACCAGGTCGCCCAGCGTGACCAGCAGCATGTGCAGGGCCAGCCCCGTCACGCCATGATGCTTGCGGAAGTACAGCAACTCGCTTTCGATCTGGTAGGACGAGATCTGCCGGCTGGCAGCCTCCAGTTCCGCCACCGACTTGGAGCTTTCGCCACCGATATGCACCACCGTGGTATGCGGGTAAAACACCACTTTCCAGCCCGCTTCCTTCACCCGCTTGCAGTGGTCCACCTCTTCGTAATAAAGGAAGTAGCGCGGGTCGAACAACCCCACCTTGTCGAGCACTTCGCGGCGCACCAGGTAGAAGCAGCCAGGCAACCAGTCACACTCGCGCACCGAGGCGTGGTCCCAGTTCATTTCGTCGACCATCTTCAGCCCTGGGAAGAACCGCCCCAGCCCGGTACGCCCGACGAACACATTGAGCGGCGTGGGGAAGTAGCGGCAACTGGGCTGCAGGTCACCATCGCGCCCCTCCAAGCGCACCCCCAGTACGCCGCACTCTGGGTGGGCCTCCATGTAGTCGAGTGTTTTTTGCAGAGAGTCGGCGGCAACGAAGGCATCGGTATTGAGCAGCAAGGCGTACTTGCCCTTGAGGTGCGCCAACAACTGGTTGTTGGCCCGGCCGAAACCCACGTTCTGCTTGTTGCTCAGCAGCAGTGCCTCGGGGCACACCTGGGCCATGCGCTGCACCGAGTCATCGCGCGAGGCATTGTCCACCACCAGGTAACTGGCCAGCCGCTCGCTGTCGGCCCGGCGCAGTGCATCGAACATTGGCTGCAGCAGTCCAGCGGTATTGAAGTTCACCACCATGACATCCACAGGTTTGCTAGCCATTTTAGCTGTCCCCGAAGAAATACTGGCGTCTTTGCGCCATCAACAGCGGTTCAACTTCCGGGTCGTAGGCCCCGTTGCGCTGTTTCACCAGGTCGATCCAAGGGTAAGCTTCGCAACGTGCCTCGACCCGTTGGATCAACTGCTCGGTGGTACAGATGAACACGGCCGGGTTGCCACCATAGACGGTGCCTGGCGGCACGTCCTTGGTCACCACCGCCCCTGCGGCCACGATGGATTCAGGCCCGATGGTCACGCGAGGCATCACGATCGCACCATGGCCGATGAAGCAGTTGTCCTTGATGTCGATGAAACCGACCGAATCCAGGTGCTTGCCATAGCGATGCTCGATCAGCAGTACCACCCCGTCATGACCGATCAACGTGCAGTCGGACAAGCCCACGCTGTTGCCGATACGTACCAGCGACGGGTCGAGAAACTTGCAGCCTGTATTGACGAAGAAATTGCTGCCGACCGAGTGAAAGTTGCCCCATCGGGCCAGATAGGCCCCCCATTCAAGACCAGAGGGGTTGCAGAACCTCCTGTAGAATTTGCCCCCTCGCCCGGTTGCATGGGCGTAGTGCGCCACTGCCTTGCGTATCCATCCCTTCATACTGCCTGGCCTCGCGATCTGAACAATCTGGAGTGTCCTGAGGCGTTCCGGTCTCGTTCTTCTAGGTGCTGACCGCATCGCTCTCACCCGTGTACAACCTGCATCACGCTGCGGCGCTGCTGGCCGCTTTCATCTTGCTATCGAGGTGGTCGGCCAGCCGCAAGGCAAACTGCAACAGCGGCATGGTCGGGTTGGAGGCGCCGCCCTTGGCAAAAATGCTGCTGCCGGCGACATACAGGTTTTCGGTACCGAACACCTTGCAATTGGCATCGACTACACCGAACTGCGGCGAGGCGGCCATACGCGTGGTGCCCATGTGATGGGCATGGGGTGCCATTTTCAGTGGAATCGAAGTGTCGTAGACGAAATCGTTGAGCTTGACGAACCCCAGCCCCATGTCAGCGAACTGCTTGGCCAGTTCGCTGCCAATGCACTTGATGGTGTGCCGGTCATCGGCACTAAGCACCCAATTGACATTGACCTTGGCCACGCCCAATGCATCCTTCTCGTCCAGCAGCGAAATGCGGCTGTGCAGGTTGGGGAACTGCTCGATCATGGTGCTGAGCACGCCGTCACCGGGGCAGCTGAACTTGGCAACGAAGGCGACCTTGCTGGCAAACCCCATGTCGCAGGCCAGGCTCTCGAGAAAATACTTGACCTCGGCAGTGCGGCCGTAGGTCTGCACATCGGCCAGTAAAACAGCGGTGACATTGCCTTTACCGGCCTTGTACTCGTCGATGAAAGCATCGGTAGTGTAGTACTGGCGCGGCTCCGGGTCCTGCCCGGACTTGAGGATGAAAGTGCCCATTTCGATGTTCAGGTGCTCCATGAACCCCCCGCCCACCAGCCCTTCCTTGCTCACCACACCTGCGGCCACCAGGGACTCGCTGTTCAGCAACTGCCGGGCATTCTCGATGGCACCCGTGGCCAGAATGAAGTTGCTTGCTACCAGGCGCTGACGATTGCGTTGATAGTCGGACAACACCACCGCAGCCAGGTGGCCGGAAGCCTTGTCGAACTCCAGGTCAACGCAATTACAGTGGATGAATACGTCCAGGCCTGGGGTCTGCTCCAGTGCTGTTGCGTACTTTTGTGCAAAGCGTGTCGGCGTGCTGAGCAGAAAGCGGTCCGCCTCGAAGTCACCGCCATCGAGACTGGTATTCATCGCGCGAAAATCCGCGCCAGGCGCCAGATCGACAATCTCCATCGCTGCCGGTAGAAAGCCTTCGATCTCCGAATAGGGAATTGGCCAACCCGGCAAGTCGCCTTGCGGGGCGACGGCAAAATCCGAAGGAGTGAATGGCCGACACCGGCCAGCCCAGTGATTGGAGGTGCCCCCCAGGTAACGCAGGCGGGATTCCTCGGCATACAGCTCCAGGCCGGTGGATGAGCACGCGTACAAGTCTTGCGAGTACGACGCATATTCGCGCCCCCCACCTTCGGCGATCATTACGCTCCAGCCGGCAGCAGCCAGGCGCAAGCCCAGGGTTATACCCGCCGGGCCGGCGCCGATGATGCAGAAATCGTAGTGGTCGCGCAGCGCCTTCTGCTGCTGAAAGTCCTTGATCATGCTGACGCGTTCCGGAAGTAACGGGACGGCAATACCCAACCGTTGATTATCACGAACCCGGGCTTTTCGGCCGTCTTGCCAGCAACGGCCGCCGAGGCGCCGAATACCGCGCTCCCCACGCCGAGCAAGACACAGCTCTGGAGAAAACCTCTACGACCCAACTGCGCAGTACAAAAAGTGAGCTTCTCCATGATCCCGTGACCTGTAGCCATGAAAGTTACACCTGGCAAACTGCGTTACAGCCAGTTGAAGAAGGCCGTCAGCAGTGCCCCGCACAGCGCCCCGACCAGCAACATCGGCAGTACCACCAGCTCACGTTTGAGGCTGAAGATATCCAGTTTGCAATTCACATACACAACCAGCACCAGCGTTGGCAAAGCATGCAGGGCCACCCCCCAGATAGCCCACTCCACCCCGCCAATCGCCAGCAGCAGCGGCAACAGTCCCCACAACGAGACCAGGCGGATGATGTTGTCCATGGCCTGGTACTTGGTCAGGCCCAAGGCAATCCACACCTGATGAGCCAAGGTATAGCGCAATACGATGAACGATAGCGAAAGAATCGCCAGCATCGGCCCTGCTTCGCGGTAGCGATCGTCATACATCCAGCCAATCAGCAATGGGCTGGCGGTCAGGAACCCGCCACAAATGAACAGAACCAGCAGGTCGACCAGCAGCCGAAAGCGGAAATACAGCGCTTTCAGGCGCTGCTTGTCGTCGGCCCGGGCCGCTTCACTGAAAGCAGGCAATGCCACCGCGCCGACAATTTTCATGAGCGCGGTCTGTACCGCACCCAGGATCAGCACGGCGATCGAATACACACCCAGCTGCGCCGCCGACATGCTGGCACCAAACCACATGCGGTCGCCGTACATCGCCAGCACGCCGACCATCGACGACAACAGGATCCAGCGGCCAAACACGATCAGCTCGGTCAGCGCCGAACGGTCCCAGCGCAGGTGGTTGGTGGGCCCCTCCAGGGCGGTATGCCCCAGCACGGTCCAGACCACCGCCGAAACCAGGCCTGATAACACCAGCGCCCAGATCGAATGGGTCAGCAAGCCCAGCACCAGCATCACCACCAGGCCGGCCACCTGCGAGGCAAGGTCGACCAGCACCACGCGCTTTTGTTGGAAAGTTCGTACCGCCACATCTATCTTGGTGGACTGGAAACCCCAGATGGCCGCCGACAAGCCGGTTACTGCCAGCACCATCGGCAGTACGGGAGCGGCATAGGTGGAGTCGGCCGGCCACAGCTCGGCCAGTTGCGCCAACCAAGCCCCCAGGGCCAGCAGCAGGGTAAGGGCAAACAGCAGGAAACCGCGGATGATCTGCACGGTCCAGGCGGTATTGAGAAAATCCGGATCGTCACCACGGTGGCTCTGGATGATGTTCTGGCGCAGGCCGACATCGGAAAGCAAATGCAGCAGTATCGAAACAGTGGTGGCAATGACCATCACCCCGAACATTTCCGGCAGCAGCAAGCGGGCCATGATCAGATTGCCGCCCAGGCGCATCACCTGTGAAGCCACCTGCGAGACCAGGTTCCACGACCCGGCTCTCAGGGCCCGCTTGCGCAGGCTCGCGGCGGCTGACACATCAATCGACGGCATGACTTCAATCTCTGACTGATTGGCTAAAAGTCACTATAGTTTCAATTAGCCACGATGCTAGCCGTTGCCCACCAAGGGAAAGGTGTACATAGCCAATGCCTGAACATTTTCGTGCGTTGATCGTCATCCTGTTTTTGGCGAGCGTGGTCTTCCTGATGGCGCGGCGGCCTGCCACCGACCTGATTCCGCTCAGCGACTACAAGCGCCGGCGCAATCTGTGGTTCCTGCTGACGCTGCTGGCTTTTTTCTCGCACAGCTTCTGGCTGTACCTGGGTGTGGGTGCGGTCGTCCTTTTGCTGGCCGGGCGCCGCGAGCACAACCCCATGGCGCTGTTCTACATGCTGCTGTTCCTGATCCCGCCAGCGTCGGTGCAGGTGCCCGGGTTTGGCGTGGTCAATTATCTGGTCGACCTGAACCATATTCGCCTGCTGAGCCTGTGCGTGCTGTTGCCGGCTGCGCTGCACCTGCGCCGGCAAGGTGACACCCTTCGCTTTGGCCGCACCTGGGCCGATAAGTTGCTGGCCGCCGGCCTGCTACTGCTGAGCGTGCTCTATTTGCGCGAAACCACCCCTACCGACACGCTGCGCCAGGCGCTGTACCTGTATGTCGACGTACTCCTGCCGTACTACGTGGCCAGCCGTGGCCTGCGTCAGATCAGCGACTTCAAGGACACCCTGCTGGCCTTCGTACTTGTCTCTTTCGTCATGGCGCTGATCGCTGTGGCCGAGTATGTACGCCACTGGCTGCTATACAGCGCCTTGGTCGACGCCATGGGCGTGCCATGGAGCATGTCCGGCTACCTGAGCCGCGGTGGTGCGCTGCGGGCGAGCGTCACCACCGGCCAGGCGATTGTGCTGGGTTACGTGATGAGCGTGGCCATCGGCCTGTTCCTGTTCGTGCAAGGCTATGTGCAACGCCCGCTGCACAGGGCCATGGGCGCCCTGCTGCTGGCCGCCGGGCTGTTCGCGCCATTGTCACGCGGCCCGTGGATCGGCGCCGTGGTCATCGTGGTGGTGTTCATTGCCCTGGGCAAAGGCGCCGTCAAGCGCCTGGCACTGCTGGGGGCGGCTGGCATGCTGGCGTTGCCCTTGCTGACCGTCGTGCCTGGTGGCGACAAGGTGCTGGACCTGCTGCCGTTCATCGGCAACCTCGAGAAAGAGAACATCACCTACCGCGAGCGGCTGATGGACAATTCCTGGATCGTCATCCAGCGCAACCCATTGTTCGGTTCTTTCGACTTCCGCAACACACCCGAAATGCAGTCGATGATCCAGGGCGAAGGCATCATCGACATCGTCAACACCTACATCAACCTGGCGCTGCGGGCCGGCCTGGTCGGGCTAGGCCTGTTCGTGGCGTTCTTTGCCGTGGTGGTGGTGGGTATCCGTAGAGCCATGCTCAGCTTCGCCGACAAGGACGACGAGCGACGACAGCTCGGCCGGGTGTTGCTGGCAACGCTGATCGGCATTCTGGTCATCATCTTCACAGTCAGCAGCATCACCTTCATCCCGGTGGTGTACTGGTCTATCGCAGGGCTGGGCGTGGCCTACATCCAGATGGTTCGCCGGCTGCACAACAGCCAGGTGATGGAACTGGCAGAACCCGACCTACAACCCAGGTAATGTTCATGAATAGGCTGTCCCTGCGTCATTACGTGCGCTTTTCGGCCATTGCCGGCCTGGCCCTGCTGCCGCTGGCCAGCTGGGCCTCAGACTGGCAGGTCAGTGTCGATGAGCAAAATGGCTTGCCTACCGTGGCACACGGCGGCGGCCCGGTCATGAAGGCCAAATTCGATTTCTGGGCTGCCAACTGGAGCTGGACCGGTTTCTATACCGACTTCAAGGTCAATGGCCCTTACCACTACACGCTGCGGGGCAAGAACAAGGAGCTGGACTTCGACCTGCAAGCTGACATCCGCAAGGAACAGGCGCAAACCCTGAGCTGGGCCTTCGACCTCGACGCCCACAGCCGCCAGAGCGGTGTCATGGGTGGCGGCCTGGTGTTCCAGTTCGACCCGGCGCAAATCGCCGGCGACATGGGCGCCCCGCAGTTGCTGCCCGACAACCGCGGCTGGACCTGGGGCAAGGCCGACCAGGGGCGACGCATCGAAATGCGCTTCGACCCGCCACTGGCCAAGGTCTATTTCGAGCGCGGCAACCCGTCCGAGCTGCGTGCATTCCTCTACAAGGACCCGATCAGCGCCGGCCGCCGGCAGCTCAAGGCCGTGCTCAACGTGACCGGCGACATCGAACTCGGCCCTACCCCCAGCGAGCGCTTCGGCCTGGCAGACCCCGCCAGCTGGCCTGATGACCAACTGGACTGGCGCACCTCGCCGGTGGACCTGTCGTTCCTCAACGCAGCGGAGAAACCCGCCGGCAAGCGTGGCTTCGTGAAGGCGGTCGGCGACCAGTTGATGTTCGCCGACAACACTCCAGTGCGCTTCTGGGGCACCAACCTGTCGGCCTACTCGTTGTTCAAAACCCCTGACGAAGAAATTCGCCTGCAGGCCAGACGCCTTTCGGCGCTGGGCTTCAACCTGGTGCGTCTGCATCACCACGACTCGCCCTGGGTCAGCCCCAACGTCTTTGGCGACGGCACCTTGGTGCATGATACCCAGCAGCTCAGCGCCGAATCGCTGCGCAAGCTCGACCTGTGGATCAAGTCACTCAAGGACGAAGGCATCTACATCTGGCTGGACATGCATGTGCAGCGTGCGTTCACCGCCAACGACAACATCGAAGACTTCAAGGAGCTTCCCGAGAAGGACGGTCGCGTCGACCTGAAGGGTTACGCCTACGTGAACGACAGTATCCAGCACGCGATGAAACGCTTCGCCGAGCAGTACCTGACCCATGTGAACGAATACACGGGCCTGGCCTACAAGGACGACCCGGCCATCGCCGCCGTGCTGATCACCAACGAGAATGACCTGACCCAGCATTACGGCAACGCCCTGATGCCAAACAAGGATGTACCGCGCCACAGTGCGCGCTACATGGCCGCAGCCAAGGCCTTTGCCAAACAGTTTGACCTCCCCGTCGACCTTACCTGGCGTGCCTGGGAGCATGGGCCGTCGAAGCTGTTGCTCAACGAGCTGGAACAGCGCTTCAATGCCGGCATGATCGCCCACCTGCGCAGCGTGGGCGTGAAAGTGCCCATTGCTACCACCAGTACCTGGGGCGGCAATGGGCTTAGCGCGCTTCCGGCACTGAGCGTTGGCGATGTCATCGACGCCCACAGCTACGGCGATGCAGGCCAACTGGAAAAGAACCCGCTGACCAGCGACGGCATGATCGACTGGATTGCTGCCGCCCAGGTCGTCGGCAAACCGCTGACTGTCACCGAGTGGAACGCCGAGCCCTTCCCGCTGCCGGACCGTCACTCGCTGCCGATTTACATCGCCGGCACCGCCAGCCACCAAGGCTGGGACGCCATGCTGCAATATGCCTACAGCCAACAGGCGTTCAACCCGGGTTGGCGCACGGCGGACAACTGGCACGCGTACAACGACCCGGCGATGATCGCCACCCTGCCCGCCGCTGCCCTGCTCTATCGCCGTGCCGACGTGAAGCCCGCCACCACTCGCTACGTGTTCGCACCGACACCTGCCACTCTGTACAACCAGGAAATCACCCCGCGTAACTCACCGCTGCTGCGCACGGCCATGGAAAAGGGCCAGCTGCAGATCGCCCTGCCACACACGCCGGAATTGCCCTGGCTAAAACCCGCGACCATCCCGGCAGGCGCGCAGGTGCTGCACGACCCGGGGCAAGCGCTGCTGGCCGCCGATGCCACCGAGTCGGTGACCGATACAGGCGAGCTCAGGCGCAATTGGCAACAAGGCATCTACACCATCGACACGCCATTGACCCAGGCCGCCAGTGGCTGGCTGGGTGGCCGTCCGATCAACCTGGGTGCCATTCAGATACAAACGAAAACGCCTTACGCCAGCGTGGTGGTCCAGAGCCTGGACGGTAAGCCACTGGGCCAGTCGCGCGAACTTCTTCTGTCTCTGGGCACCCGTGCGATGCCCAAGGCCGATGACAAGACGCCGTTCAATGTCGAGCCCCTTGAAGGCAGCCTGAACATCAAGGCACCTGCCGGCCTGAAACTGTTCGCCCGCGATGCACAGGTGCAGCTGAAACCGCTGCCGGTGGCCTACAAGGATGGGCAATACACCATTACCTTCGACGGCACCTACATGTCCAACTGGCTATTCTTGAAATAGAGCATAGGGCCATCTACGCTCAGGTCACCTGTAGATGATCATCCCACCTGCACGTGTCAGGGAGTGTTCACTGCGTCTGTAAACAGCAGATTCCAGGAGGTGGGGATGAAATATCTGGTTGTGGGTGGTGCGGGCTACATTGGCTCACACATGGTCAAGCACCTGCTAGCCGCCGGCCATGACGTGCTGGTGGCGGACTTGGTCTCACCTGGCCCCGGCATCCAGTGGGCCAGGCTCGATATCGCCGACGAAGCCGCGCTGGACGTGCTGTTTGGCGTTTGTCGCTTCGATGCAGTGTTTCACTTCGCCTCGTTCATTCAAGTGGGCGAGTCGGTCACCGCGCCTGGCAAGTACTACCAGAACAATGTCGCAGCCACCCTTGCCCTGCTGCAGGCCATGGTCAATGCCGGCATCAGGCACCTGGTGTTTTCTTCGAGTGCCGCCGTATATGGCAACCCACAGTACGTGCCGATCGATGAAGCGCACACCAAGGTACCGATCAACCCGTACGGGTTGAGCAAATGGATGGTCGAGCAGATTCTTGAGGACTTTGACCGGGCCTATGGTTTGAAATCGGTATGCCTGCGCTATTTCAATGCCGCGGGCGCTGACCCGGAAGGTCAGCTCGGGGAACGTCATGACCCGGAAACCCATCTGATCCCCTTGATCCTGCAGGCTGCATCGGGTCGGCGCGAGGCGGTGACAGTGTTCGGTCGTGACTACGACACACCGGATGGCACCTGCATACGCGACTACGTGCATGTGGCAGACCTGGCGGCGGCCCATGCGCTGGCGGTGGATTATTTACGGGCCGGTGGCGAGCGTGCCGCGTTCAACCTGGGCAATGGCCTGGGCTTTTCGGTGCAGCAGGTGATCGATACGGCCCGGGCAGTAACCGGGCGACAGATCAATGCCCTTGACGCACCGCGCCGCGCGGGCGACCCGCCACGGCTGGTGGCGGATGCGAGCAAAGCCATCCAGGTGCTGGGCTGGCGCCCGGCGTTCGCTTCGCTGGAGGAGATTGTGCGGCATGCGTGGCAGTGGGAGTTGCAGTATCCCTGGGAGCGCTGAGTTGGTTTCGCTCCCTGTAGGCGCAGCAAAAGGCTGCACCTACAGGTGGACGGCCAGAAGGCTCAGTATCAGTAATAGGTGCGCGGCTGTTCGTCAGCTTTGTTCAACACAGTCCCGATCAGGTTCACCGTGGCCAGGTGATGCAGGCAATCCTCGATTTCCTTTTTGTTGTTCATCCCGTTGGCCACCACCAGCAATACACAATCAAACTTGGGCATCACGGTGATTGCATCGTCCGAGCTGAGCAGCGGTGGCAAATCGAAAATGCAGATGCGCGACTCGTAGCGGTTGCGCAACTCGCCAATCAGGTTGTTCACCTTGGGCGAGGACAGCATCTCGGTCGACAGGGGTACGGGTACCCGCGTCGGCAGCACAACAAAGCGCGGCAAGGTCGGGTTGACCAGGCAGTCCTGCAGCTCGGCCTTGTTCGTCAGAAACTCGTTCAGTGCCTGCTCCATGGGCAGCCCCAGGTAACTGCCGACCTTGGGCCGGCGCAGGTCGAAGTCCACCAGCAACGCAGTCTTGGTGGTGTGGTGGGCAATACTCATGGCCAGGTTGATCGCCAGCATTGTCTTGCCCGCTTCAGGCGTTGGCGAGGTGATGGCCAAGGTACGCCAGCCGTTCTCGTCCATGGCCCTGAGCACCTGCGTACGCAACAGGTCGATCGGCCCGTTCATGTTGGAGTTCTTGTTGTACGCGACGATGCGGTTGCGCTCCAGGTGGTCTGCACGCAGCGGTACCACCTTGGTGTTCACGTAATCGAACTGACCCGGCACTTCTGCCAGCGCCGTACCGGGGGCGGGAGACAGTGCCTGGGGAGTACCTGGGGTAACCTGATGAATATTGTTGCCAACAGCCGGCTTGATCCTGTCCATCACTGCTTTCCCTATACAAACCGAGACATGACTTTGTACAACAGCACATCCAGTGGCATGTAGAACACGTGCACCAGCCCTATCATGATAGCTGCCAGCGCCAGTGCCGCCAGGATCAGGCGATTGCGCCAGCGCTTGCGTCGGGCCACGTCGGCTCGGGTATCGATATAGGGCAGTGCCACCAGCACCCGTTTGCCCAGCAGGCTTTCCAGGGCGCCAACGCCGCGCACGCGCTGATTGAGCATTTCCAGCAGCATCACCAGCGCACCGCCACCAGCTGGCGCCAGCACCAGGCCCAGCGCGGCGATTTTCTTGCGGTTAGGCTTGATCGGCTTCTCGGGCAACAGCGGAGGCTCCAGCAGCACAAAGCGTTCAGCCTTGTTTTCCTGCTCGAGGCTTTCGGTAATTTTTGCGCCCATTTCCTTGGCACGAATCTCTTCGTATTTCTTGCGCGCGTTGTCGTGGTCACGCATCAAGGTCACCAGGCCACGCTCGACCTGCGGCGCCTCGAGGATCTCGGCCTCGTACCCTTCCATTTTCCGGGTCAGCTCGCGCTTTTGCTCTGCCAGCGAGGCGATACGCACCTGGGCAGCGCTCATCTTGGCACGGACACGGGCCACGTCGAGGCTGACCGTGGACGCTGCCGCAGTGCGACCACCACTGGCTTCGAGCGCCTGGATCTTGCGTTTGATCGCCACCACATCCGGGTGGGCGTCCTTGTAGCGGGTCAGCAGCCGCGCGTATTCGGCTTTCAGGCTAGGCAGGTCCTCAGGCTGGTCGGCACGGGTTGACCGGGTGCCTTCGGCAGCCTTGGTGGCAAGGCCTGCATTGGCCGCAGACAGTTCCAGCTCGAGGTAGCGCAGCTCTTCCTGGGCAGCCTTGTAGTCACGGTCGACCTCACGGAATTCCAGCTCCGCACGCGACAGCATGTTCATGCGCAGGGTCTGGTGCTCGGGCAAGGCATTGGCGTGGGCCTGCTTGAAATCGGCCAACTGGTTTTCCAGGCTGGCCAGCTCGGCGCCCAGCTTGTTGGCTTCCTGGGTGAGGAATTCGGTGGTTTCGTTGGCCCGCTCGGTGCGCTGCTTGAGGTTTTCGTTGAGGAACAGCGTCACCAGTTCGTCGGCGACTTCCTTGGCCACTTGTGCCTGCTTGTGCTCGAACGACACAGTGAACGCCACGGTCGCTTCACCACGTCCACGCACGTAGGTGGTAAGGGTTTGGACCACGATCGCGTTGCGCATCTGGTCGATCTTGTCGCTTTCGCTGAAGCGCTTGTCGGCGAACAGGTCGTACTTGCCGATGATGCGCAGCAGGTTTTCGCGGGTCATCACCCGTTGGCGGATCACCTCGATGCGCTCATCGGCAAAAGTGGTGGTGTTGGTCGACACCAGCTCCGGTGAAATCTGCTGCGACTCCACCAGAATGGTGCCGGTCGACTGGTAGATCGGCGGCACCATCAACGCGACGGCCACGGTCGCGGCGAGAATGACTGCGGCACTCACCCCTAACACCAGGGCCCTGTCCTTGATAATGGCGATGTAATCTCTGAGGGAGAGCTCGTAGTCAGACTTCATAGGGCCACCTGCCTGAAGTTCAGATGTCGGGGTACCTGTACGTCAACGTCAAACCAACGATCGTAGCGGTCGCATCCGGTACATGGTCCTGCTGCCGTTCTTTGTACATCAGCGACAGGCGCAGGTCCCAGTAAGGCGAAAACTGGCGGCTGGCCCATACGCTGTAAGTCTGCAGCGTGTTGGGCGACTGCCCTTTGCTGTCTTGCCACGCGGCGTCCGCGCCCACCCGGGACAACTCGGTCAACGCATAGCTCCACACACCCCGCACCTGGTCCAGCTCGGCGAAGCCGCCTTCGGCACTGGCCACCGTGCTGCGCTCGGCCGTGAGGCTGGCATCGGCACGCGGGCCGGTGTACAGCAACGCAACCCCACCCTCCCCGCGTCGGCCGCCGCCGTCACCTGACACTTGGTTGACGCCAATATGGGCATCGGCGCTAAAGCCTTCGGCAAGCTGGTATTTGACGCCGACTGCCGGGGTGTAGCTGTTGGAAGCGGTCGCGGTAAGGTCCTGTTCGGGCTCATAGCGCCGGGCACCAAAACGGGTATACAGATCAGCCCGTTCGTTCCAGGCGTAAGTCCAGGTAAAGACGTTCGCCAGTTCGTCGTAGCCCGTCAGCGTGCTGATGTCGTAACGGGCACGGTTGTAGGTGGTTTCGTTGCTCAAGGTACTGCGCTCGGTCACCGCCTGGCTCCAGTTGCCAGTCAAGGTGTAAAGCTTCTGCGTACCGTCGGTGGTAATCACCCCGGTATCCAGTACTGTCCCCGACAACGTCGAGCTCTCGTTGTAGCGCGCCACCAGGCCGAAACGCCCCCGCTCGGTGGTGCGCTGCCAGCCCAGGCTGATATCAGGATCTTCACGGTCATCGACGATATCCGTATCGGACGAGCGCAGCACATGCATGCCAAGCCCCAACCTCAATTCGTCACGGTCAAAAGTGCCGATCAGGGTGTAATCCGGCGCGATGATCGTGCGCGTTATGCCCTTTTCCCCCGAGGTCAGCAGCAATGGGTTGCTGTCGTATTCGACGGATGTCGGTACCACCACCGTAGACTGCCAATTTGCCGCCAGTACCGCGTCCGTAAACGGCAAGACCAAGATTGCCGTTGCAATGCGAGTTGTTCTAAGAAGAGGCATTAAATGTTCTTATTAAAAGGCAAGATCAAGGAACGACCAGCGTATCGCCAGCCTGGAGTTGGATGTTGGTGGACATGTCCCGGCCAGACACCAGGTCCTTATATCGCACGGGCAGGATCTTTTGGGAAGCACCCGTGCCGCGGACCACCTTGATTTCGCTTTCGTCAGCAAACTTGTCCAGGCCACCTGACATGCTCAGCGCCTGCAATACCGCAGTGGGGCCTGCCATTTGCACAGGCCCGGGCTTGATCACTTTGCCTTGGACATAGACCATATTGCCGGCAATGCTTTTGACGACAACGCTGACGTTAGGGTCGGGGAGGAATTTTTCGAGTTTGGCAGCGACCTGCTTTTCGACTGCCGTCACGTCCAGCCCGGCAACATTGATGCGCCCGGCCAGGGGGAAGGTAATACTGCCATCGGGCAGTACGGTGGCTTCTTGACGCAGGCTGTCTTCCTGCCACACCGAAACCATCACCACATCGCCGGGGCTAAGCAGGTAGGGAGCACCGCTCTGGTCGGCGTTAGCGGCGCCGGACCACACCGTCAGCATGCACAAAGCGGCAAATATTGAACGCACCATGAGGGTCCCTCCGGCCAAATGGCCCGACAAAGAGCACTGAATGAGAACAACACACCAACTCTCGCTCCGCTTCACGGCGCACAGCTGCCGCGATGGCCTCGACCTTCCTGGAGGCCCTTACCTTGACGCTGTAGACGTGGACTGCAACGTTCTGTAAACGTTGGCCCTTACGGGCTACTGGGAATATAGCAACGGTTGGAGAATTCACAAGCCATGCCTGTGGCCTCTCGGCAATGGGCAGTCTCTTCGGGTACAAGGTGTCCGGTTCAGATCTTTCTGCGGTTGGCAACAGCAACAAAACCGACGACAGCAAAGGCAAAGAACCAGCCTGCAGTTGAAACAGGAATGATACTGTTCTGATTGATATACGAATCTGCCGCACGGGCAGCACCACTTAGCATCACCAGCAAGAACATCGATTTGATTATCAGAGTCGAGCGCATACTCCCCTCCTAAAAACAGGAAAATCAATTAGTTATTGGCGCGGTGTTGCGGGGTTGTTTCGTTGTTGATTTGAGCTTATGGGCACAATGACACTACGTCAATGATCCGACACCATAATAAAATTCAATGGGCGATAGGTGCTTTCGTCAAAAAAACGACATGCAGATTATGCAAGGGAGGGCTGCTGCGATGAATCTGGCGTTTCACAGCTGAGAATACGCGGGGGCATACCTGCCCCCCCCACGTATTCATTCGTCCGCGTGGTGAACCACGACCAGTAATTGCGCTGGAGTAACACCTACCGAGCGCAGCCGGTGCGGCGTCTGGGCATTGAAATGCAGGGCGTCGCCCTGCTCCAGCATTACCCGCTCGCTCATGAAATCCACTTCCACCTGGCCTGCGTGAACAAACAGGAACTCTTCGCCCTGGTGTTCCTTGAACGTGGGGTCGCTGAACTCGGACGGCGGCTGGATCAGAAACGGCAGCAGGCTGCGCTGGCCAACCTGACTGGTGAGGGCCGCGTACCCCGGCCCTTGTCCATCGCCAACCAAGGCCTGGCGCTCGGTATGGCGCACCAGGCTGTAGCGGCTCTGCCCGGCCTGTTCTTCGGCGAACAGCTCTTCGACATTGACGTTCAGCGCCCTCGCCAGTTTCAGCGCCGCAGCGATCGAGGGCGTGTTGAGGCCCCGCTCGACCTTGGACAGGTAGCTTTTGGTCATGCCAGTCTTTTCGGCCAGCATTTCCAGGGTCATCCCCAGTTTCTTACGCAGCAGTTTCAATCGGATAGACATGTGACGCGGGTTTCCCAGGCTGAGGCAGCCATGATACGCGTCTAATAGCTGACGCCAAGCCTGCAGAGGCCTTGAATCAAGGCATCACTGGCGGTACGTACTGCAGCGTTGTACCCAACGCCCACAGCAACACCAGCACCAACGGCACATGCACCAGCAATTGCACGAACGAGAACCCGATCAGGTCGCGCGCCTTGAGCCCCAGCACGCCCAGCAGCGGTAGCATGTAGAACGGGTTGATCAGGTTCGGCAAGGCTTCGGCCGCGTTGTAGATCTGCACCGCCCACCCCAGGTGGTACTGCAGGTCGTTGGCCACCAGCATCACGTAAGGGGCTTCGATGATCCACTTGCCACCGCCTGAAGGGATGAAGAAGCCCAGCACCGCGGAATACACGCCCATCAGCACGGCATACGTGTCGTGGGTGGCAATCTGGGTGAAGAACAGTGAAATATGGTGGGCCAGCGTCTGTTCATCGACTCCCTTCACCTGGGTGAGGATGGCGGCGATCGAACCATACAGCGGGAACTGGATCAGCACACCGGTGGTGGTCGGTACCGCACGCGCCACCGCGTCAAGGAAGCTGCGTGGGCGCCAGTGCAGCAAAGCACCGAGCATGATGAACAACAGGTTGTAGGTGTTGAGCCCCGAGATGGCGGTAATCGCGGGTTTTGTCGCAAACTCCTGATAGAGCCAGCCAGCAGCCAAGGCCACCAACAGCAGGATCAGGATCGGGCTGTGTTCCAGCCACTCCCCCGGGCGCGTGCGTTGCGTGGCGGGTGGCGCTGTGAAGCTGGGGTCGACACCGCAGTCTTCGGCGCTACGTGCGCTGTTCGGGCCCGGCGCGGTGGCGTAGGCGATCACCAGCGAGACCACCACCAGCGCCGCCAGCATCACGCCGGACTGCCAGAGAAAGATGGTTTCGGTAAACGGAATCACCCCGGTTATCGACAGGATTGAAGGTGGCAGGCTGGCCGGGTTGGCCTGCAACTGCGCCGCCGAGGATGACAGGCCCAGCGCCCACACCGCACCCAGGCCCAGATAAGCCGCCGCACCCGCTGCGCGGTAATCCATCTTCAGGTCGGTACGCCTCGCCAGGGCGCGTACCAACAAGCCTCCAAACACCAGCGACAGCCCCCAGTTGAGCAAGGAGGCCAGCATCGAGATCAGTGCTACCCAGCACACTGCCGAGCGCCCATTGCCGGGGATGCGCGCCAGGCGATCGATCAGCCTCGCGGCGGGCGGCGAGCTGGCCACCACATAACCGCCGATGACCACGAAGGCCATCTGCATGGTGAACGGTATCAGGCTCCAGAAACCGTCGCCAAAAGCCTTGGCGGTGTCGGTCGGTTTGGCGCCCATGGCCAGTGCGCCAATACACACCAGCAGTACCGCCAACGCGGCGAACACCCAGGAGTCGGGGAACCAGCGTTCAGCCCAGTTGGAGCAGCGCAAGGCAAAGCGCGCGGAGCGGCTGTCTTGAATTTCAGCGGCCACGGTGAATTCCTTTTATTGGTTTTATGAGATGAAGCGGTATTGCCAGGCAACGCAAAAAACCTGTGGGAACGGGCTTACCCGCGAATGCCTCGGTACATAGACCGCCGCATTCGCGGGTAAGCCCGTTCCCACAGGGTGAGATCACGTCATGCCTTAGAAGGTCATTTCCTTCACATCATCCGGCACGATCAGCTTGCCGGCGGTTTTCTCGATAATTTCCTCAACGCTGACCCCAGGTGCGGTCTCGCGCAGGATGAAGGCGCCGTCTTCGATTTCCAGGTAGGCCAGGTCGGTCAACACCTTGCGGATGCAGCCAGCACCGGTCAGCGGCAGGCTGCACTGCGGCAGCAACTTGGACTCGCCGTCCTTGGAGGCGTGGGTCATGGTGACGATGATGTTCTCGGCGCCGGCCACCAGGTCCATGGCCCCACCCATGCCCTTGACCAGCTTGCCCGGAATCATCCACGAGGCGATGTTGCCCTGCACGTCCACCTCGAAAGCGCCCAGTACAGTCAGGTCGACGTGGCCGCCACGGATCATGGCGAACGATTGTGCCGAATCGAAGATCGAGGCGCCGCGGCGGGCGGTGACAGTTTGCTTGCCGGCGTTGATCATGTCGGCATCGAGGGTGCTTTCGGTCGGGAATTCGCCCATGCCGAGCAAGCCGTTTTCCGATTGCAGCATCACATCCATGTCGGCGGGTACATAGTTGGCCACCAAAGTGGGGATGCCGATGCCCAGATTGACGTAGTAACCGTCCTTCAGTTCACGGGCAACGCGTTGCGCCATCTGTTCGCGGGTCAGTGCCATGGTCAGGATCTCTTTATTGTTCGGGTGGATGGCGCTCAGGCCTTGACGGTGCGCTTTTCGATACGCTTTTCGAAGGTGCCGACGATGACACGGTCCACGTAGATGCCCGGGGTGTGGATTTCGCTTGGCAGCAGCACGCCGGGCTCGACGATTTCTTCCACTTCGACCACGGTGATCTTGCCGGCGGTGGCCGCCAGCGGGTTGAAGTTTTGCGCAGTGTTGCGGTAAACCACGTTGCCGTAGTGGTCGGCCTTCCAGCCCTTGACGATGGCGAAGTCACCGGTGATGGATTCTTCCAGGATGTACTTGCGGCCCTTGAACTCGCGGACTTCCTTGCCGTCGGCAACCGGGGTGCCATAGCCAGTGGCGGTGTAGAACGCCGGGATGCCGGCACCACCTGCGCGCATTTTCTCGGCGAGGGTGCCCTGTGGGGTCAGTTCCACTTCCAGCTCGCCACTGAGCAACTGGCGTTCGAACTCGGCGTTTTCGCCCACGTAGGAGGCGATCATCTTGCGAATTTGCCGGTCTTCCAGCAGCACGCCCAGACCAAAACCGTCCACACCGCAGTTGTTGGAGACCACGGTCAGGCCCTTGACGCCACGCCGCTTGATTTCGCTGATAAGGTTTTCCGGGATGCCGCACAGGCCGAAACCACCGGCCAGTACCGTCATGTTGTCGCTCAGGCCTTCGAGGGCCTGTTCATAGGTTGCAACGCGCTTGTCCAGTCCGGCCATGCTGATCCGCCTTTTGTAGTTGTTTAACCGACGAGGCTGTCGGTGAGCGTGTGCAGACATCTTCACCGCAAGCGACTGATTTGTTAATTTTGTTTTCGTCATCGATTGATAATTTTTACAAAACAAACGATAGGCCCGACATGAACGTCAAACAATTGCGCGCCTTTGTCGCCGTGGCCAAGTACCAGAGCTTCGCCCAGGCCGGTGAACACCTGCACGTTTCGCAGCCGGCACTGAGCCTGACCATCAAGGCGCTGGAAGAAAACCTCGGCGGCGCCCTGCTCAGCCGCACCACGCGCAGCGTCAGCCTGACTGCCGAAGGCGAAGTGCTGTTGCCACTGGCACGCCGCCTGCTGGCCGACTGGGACGACACCGAAGAGATGCTGCGCCAGCGCTTCACCCTGCAATTGGGCCGTGTGTCGGTGGCGGCCATGCCGGCTTTTGCCGGCAACCTGTTGCCCCACTCGCTCAAGGTGTTTCGCCAGCGCTACCCCAAGGTCAACGTCACGGTGCACGACGTGATCAACGAACAGGTACAGGAACTGGTACGCCATCGTCGCGTCGAACTGGGCATCGGCTTCGAGCCGGATAACATCGATGGGCTGGACTTCCATCCGTTGTACATGGACCGCTTCGTTGCGGTAGTGGCCGCCGACTCACCCTTGGCACTGCTGCCCCAGGTCAGCTGGGCACAGCTGATGGCCGAAGATTTCGTGGCCCTGCAGCGCCCTTCGGCAGTGCGCCTGCTGATGGAGCAGAATGTGGCGGCCCGCCACGGCAAGCTGGCAGTCGCGTTCGAAAGCCACCAGCTGACGACCATCGGCCGCATGGTTGCCAGCGGCCTGGGGGTCAGTGCCGTGCCGGCGCTGTGCATCAACCAGATGCAGGAACTGGGTGCCCGCTGCGTCACCTTGGTCGAGCCCACTGTCGAGCGGCGCATCGGCGTGATTGCCCTCAGCGAGCACAAGCTTTCCACTGCAGCGCAAGCACTGCTTGAGGTGCTTCTTTCCAATACCCGGATCCCGGAGGTGACATGCGATACGTAAATCTGGCAGGCACGAGTGTTCCAGCCATCGGCCAAGGCACTTGGTACATGGGCGAAGACCCAGGTCGCAAGGCTGCCGAAGTCGCGGCGCTGCAACAGGGCATCGAGCTGGGCCTGAACCTGATCGACACCGCCGAGATGTATGCCGAAGGGGGGGCAGAAGAGGTCGTAGGTCAAGCCATTGCCGGGCGCCGCGACCAGGTATTTCTGGTCAGCAAGGTCTACCCGCACAATGCCAGCCTGCGCGGCATGGCGGCTGCCTGCGAACGCAGCCTCACCCGGCTGGGCACCGACTGCATCGACCTGTACCTGCTGCACTGGCGTGGTCAGCACCCGCTGGAGGAAACCGTCGAAGGCTTCGAGCGCTTGCGCGAGCAAGGCAAGATCAAGCGTTGGGGCGTGTCCAACTTCGACGTCGACGACTTGCGCGAACTGCACAACCCTGATTGTGCAACCAACCAGGTGTTGTACAACCCGGCCCAGCGTGGCATCGAATTCGACTTGCTACCGTGGTGCGAAAAACGTGGCTTGCCAACCATGGCCTACTGCCCGCTGGCTCAGGCCGGGCGCTTGTTGCAGCACCCGGTACTGGCGGAAATCGCAGAGCGTCATGGCGCCACACCGGCCCAGGTCAGCCTGGCCTGGGTGACCCGCGATGACGGCGTGATCGCCATCCCCAAGGCGGTGGCGCCCGAGCACGTGCGGCTCAATGCAGCAGCGGGAGCGCTGACCTTGACCAGCGAAGACCTGCGGGCGATCGATAAGGCGTTCCCTGCACCGACGCACAAGCAACGGTTGGCGATGGTGTAACCGGCGAGCACAAGCTGGACCAGTAGATGGCCTCTGTGGGCGCGGGCATGCCCGCGAACACCGGCAAGGCCGGTGCCCTGCAACGCGGTGGCTGCTTCGCGGGCTCGCCCGCTCCCACAGGGACCGCGCAAGTACAGAGCGTTGGGGTTTCAGTGGAAATCCCGGCTGCGTACATCCAGCCCTTGCAGCAGCGGACTCACATCCTCCAACCGCCGAGCAATCAGGTGCCGCACCCCATTCTCCTGCTCCAGCCGCCCACTGACCTTGAGCAACTGCGAACCCACCAGCGCCCGCCGCTGCCGTTCGGCCAGCGCACGCCACACCACCACGTTGACCATGCCATGTTCGTCCTCCAGGGTAACGAAGGTCACACCGCTGGCGGTTTGAGGCCGTTGCCGGCCCACCACCAGCCCGGCCACAGCAATGTTGTCGCCATGCTCCACACCCTGTAATTCACTGGAGCTGCGACACCCCAGTGCCCTCAGACGAGCGCGCAACAGGGCCAGTGGATGTGGGCCAAGCGTAGTGCCGAGGGTTTGATAATCGGCCATCAGGTCCTCGCCCACGGTTGGCACGGGCAATTGCACCGGTTCTTCAGGCAAGGCCTGCACATCGGCGAACAACGGCAGCTGCGGCTGCACCGCCGCCACCTGCCAGCGCGCCTGATGCCGATCGCTGGCCAAGGCGCGCAGCGCCCCGCCATCAGCCAGGCGGGCACGGGCCCGAGCGTCCAGGCCGGCGCGCAGGCATAGGTCTTCGACGTTGCGCCACGGCCGCTGCGCCCTCGCCTGCTGCACGCGCCTGGCATCGGCTTCGGCCAGGCCACGCACCAGCCGCAGCCCCATGCGAATGGCCAGGGTGCCTTCAGCATCAGGCTCCAGGGTGCAGTCCCAGTCGCTGTGGCAGACATCAACCGGCCGAACCTCGATACCTTGGCGGCGAGCCTCTTGCAGCAGCTGATCAGGGCTGTAGAAGCCCATCGGCCAACTGTTGACCAACGCACAGGTGAAAATCGCCGGCTCATGGCACTTCAGCCAACTGCTGGCATAGCACAGCAAGGCAAAGCTGGCCGCATGCGACTCAGGGAAGCCATAGCTGCCAAACCCCTTGATCTGCTCAAAGATGCGCTCGGCAAACGCCAGCGTGTAACCATTGCGCAACATGCCCTGCACCAGCCGTTCGCGGTGCGGTTCCAGCCCGCCGTGGCGCTTCCAGGCTGCCATGCTGCGGCGCAACTGGTCAGCCTCGCCCGGGGTATAGTCGGCCGCGACCATCGCCAGTTCCATCACCTGCTCCTGGAACAGCGGCACGCCCAAGGTACGTTCGAACACTTCCTTCAGTTGCGGCGACGGATACGTCACCGGCTCCTGCTTCAAGCGCCGGCGCAGGTACGGGTGCACCATGTCACCCTGAATCGGCCCGGGGCGGACGATGGCGACCTCGATGACCAGGTCGTAGAACTTTTGGGGCTGCAGCCGCGGCAACATGGCCATTTGCGCGCGTGACTCGATCTGGAACACGCCCATGGTCTCGGCACGGCTGATCATGGCGTAGGTGGCCGGGTCTTCGCTGGGGATGGTCGCCAGGGTCAGGTGCCGGCCACGGTGGTGTTGCAGCAGGTCGAAGCAGCGGCGCAAGGCGCTGAGCATGCCCAACGCCAGTACGTCGACCTTGAGCAGGCCGACCATGTCCAGGTCATCCTTGTCCCACTGGATCACCGTGCGCTCCGGCATCGCGGCATTCTCCACCGGCACCAGCTGGTCGAGCGGTTGCTGGGAGATGACAAAACCGCCCGGGTGCTGTGACAGGTGCCGAGGGAAGCCGATCAGTTCGCCGGCCAGCACCAGCACCCGCCGCAACGAAGGGCTGCCCGCTTCGAAACCGGCTTCTGCCAGGCGCTGGTCATCGGGTATGCGATCGCTCCAGCGGCCACAACATTTGGCCAGGGCATCCACCTGGTCGGCGGGTAGCCCCAGCACCCGCGCCACATCCCGCACCGCACCGGCGGCATGGTAGGTGTTGACTACCGCAGTGAGCGCCGCCCGGTGTCGGCCATAGCGACGGAACACATACTGGATCACCTCCTCGCGCCGGTCGTGCTCGAAGTCCACGTCGATGTCCGGCGGCTCGTTGCGCTCGCGCGACAGGAAGCGCTCGAACAGCAGGTGGTGTTTCATGGGGTCAAGCTCGGTGATGCCCAGCACGAAGCATACCACCGAGTTGGCTGCCGACCCCCGGCCCTGGCATAGGATGCGCTGGCTGCGGGCGAAGGCGACAATGTCGTGCACTGTCAGGAAGTAACTTTCGTAGCCCAGCTCTTCGATCAGCCCCAGTTCCTTGGCAAGCACATCCCGCACTTTGCCACTTGGCCCGCCTGGCCAGCGCAGCGGCATGCCTTGCTCGCACAATTCGCGCAGCCAGCTTGCCGGGGTATGCCCCTCGGGCACCAGTTCGCGTGGGTACTGGTAGCTCAGTTCGCTCAGGTCAAACTGGCAGCGCCGGGCAATGACCAGGGTCTCGGCCAGCAGGTCGAGCGGATACAGCTCGGCCAGTTGCGCCTGGCTGCGCAGGTGCCGTTCACCATTGGCAAACAGAAAGCGCCCGGCCTCGCTCACCTGGCAATGCTGGCGGATGGCGGTCATGCAGTCCTGCAAGGCACGGCGGCCACGCACGTGCATGTGCACGTCGCCACAGGCCACGGTGCGAATGCCTACATCAGCCGCCAGCGCCTGCAACCGTTGCAGGCGCATGGCATCGTCACTGCCCCGGTGCAGATGCACGGCCAGCCACAGGCGCTCAGCGAACACACTGCGCAGCCACGCGCCGGTAGCGGTATCGCCACTGTCAGCGGCCACCCACAGGGCCAGCAGGCCTTGGTGGTGCAGCAACAGGTCATCACGAAACAGCTGGTACGCACCCTTCTCTGCCCGCCGGCGGGCACGGGTGATCAGGGCGCACAGGTTCTGGTAGCCGGTCAGGTTCTCGACCAGCAGCACCAGCTTGGGCCCGTCGCACAGTTGCACCTCGCTGCCAACGATCAGCCGCAACTGGTGCACCTTGGCTGCCTGCCAGGCGCGCACGATACCGGCCAGCGTGCATTCGTCAGTGATCGCCAACGCCTGGTAGCCCTGCTCGCGCGCACGCCGGAACAGCTCGTCGGCGCTCGATGCACCGCGCTGGAAGCTGAAGTTGGAAAGGCAATGCAGCTCGGCATAACCCGGGGTGTTCATGCGAACCAACCCTGCAGCCAAAGCGGGCCGGCCTGGCTCAGGTCGCGGTAGGCCCAGCCGCGCAAGCCGTCACGGGTTTCGATGCGGTAGTAGTCGCGCCGCACATCGCCGCCATCCCACCAACCTGATTCGATACGTTCGGCGTAGCCCTGCACCTGGTAGGCGGCGTCATCCAGCGCGATCGGTGCCGACAACAGCCAGCCCGGGCGGCTGCCCGGTGCAACCGGCATGTTGCCTTGGGCACCCTGCTCTACCAAGTGCCAGGCGCATTCGGGGCGGTGATCGGCTGCTGCGCCAAGCCCCTTGACGGCCTCATCCCCCAGGCGGGCGCGCAGCCGCTCACGCAACTGCGCCCAGGGTTGCGCCTGTTGCGCCCGCGGGTCGAACAACGCCTGATGCTGTGGCACGAAGGGTGGCAAGTCTTCGGCAACCAGCCGCAGGTTGCGCACCGGTGCGGGTATGCGCAGCGGCTCAAGGCGCGCGCGGGCCAGCTCGAACAGCATCGCAGCATCGCGTTCCGCCGCCAGCAGGCCCACCTTGAGCAGGGTATCCGGCCCCTCGGCGTGCTCCAGATGCAGGCAGAAGCGCTGCACGCCACAGTCTCGCCCGGCCAGAAAGGCAGCAAGGTCGTTGAGCATGCGCCGCAGCGGGAACAACAGCGCCTGGTGCGACTCGACGTCGAAGTTGAGTTCCAGCCGGGTTTCGAAACGGTCCGGTGGCTGGTAGAAATCCAGCCCCAGGTTGCGCAGGCCGAGCAACTGATCGAGGTGCAGCTGCACCTGGGCCGCAAAGCGCCTGGCCAAGGTATCGCGCGGCAAGGCCAAAACCTGGCCCAGCTGGTGCAAGCCCATGCGGGCAAACGCTTCGGCCGCCTCTGCCGGCAGGCCGACGCGCGTGATGGGCATGCCAAGCAGCGCCGCTCGGGTGGCGTCGACATCGCCCACGGCCAGGCCATCGTGGCCATTGGCGAGCATGCGAGCAGCCACCGGGTTGCTGGCCAGGACAATGCGTTGACGCAGGCCCAGTTCTGCCAGCTCCTGACGCAGACGCGCCTCGAACAAGGGCCAGGGCCCGAATAGTTGCAGGCTGGAACCCACTTCCAGCAGCAGCGCCCGTGGGTAATGCAGGCTGACCTGGGCGCTGAAGCGGTAGGCCCAGGCCGCCAACAGCTGCTGCACCTGATCGATGCGTTTGGGGTCGGCTTCGACACAGGTGAAGCCATCAGCCAAGGCACGCGCTGCGGTCAGGGTTTGCCCGGCCCGCAGGCCCAGTGCAGCGGCCGCCGGATTGACTGCCTGCAACAGGCGACGCTGGGTCGGCCCGCCAATCAGCACCAAAGGCGTGTCAGGGTCGTCACGCTCACGCAGGACGGTGTCCAGCGCAAGCTGCGGGAGCAGGATGCAGGCCCAGAGCATGGTGCATCAGCCCCGCCCCGGGCAGGGAATAGGCAGCGCTGGAGGCATGCCACCCCGGCTTTTCAGCACGCGCCATTGCGCCGGGCGTGTGTCGACTGCAATGCGCAGCGCTGCGGGTGAAGGGTTGTGCGACGCCTGCTGCGGCCTGCAGGCGAACGCCAGTGCCTGCCCGGTTTCGGCCGCTACCTGCAAGCGCCGCAGGGCGCGGTCATCGGCACGCTCCGGCCAGCACAGCACCGCCGCGCAACTGCCCGAGCGCAGGCACTGCTCTGCAGCCCACAGGGCATCGGCAGGCTCGGCATCCACCTGTACCAGCCAGCGCAGGTCCACCCCCGCTGCCTGCCAGGCCGGTGCATAGGGGATGAAAGGTGGAGCCACCAGCACCACTCTGCTGGCTTCTGCGCTCAGCCGGGCGAGGGTTGGCCACAGCAACTGCAATTCGCCACAGCCGGGGTTGGCCAGCAACAGCTCGCTCAGTGCTGCCGCTGGCCAGCCACCTTCCGGCAAACGTTCGTCGAGTGCCGCATGGCCGGTGGGCTGCAGCCCGAGCGGTCGCGCCTGGGCCTGCCGGCCGCGCCATACCCGGCGCTGTTCCAGCAGCCTGTCGAGGTCGACCACGGCGCCCATCAGTCACGCCTCAGCAAGCCGCAAAACACGCCTTCGATGAAAAAGTCCTGTTCGGGCTGCACATCGATCGGCGCATAGGCTGGGTTGCGTGGCAACAGCCGGTAAGTGCCGCCTTGGCGTTGCAGGCGCTTGATGGTCACTTCGCCGTCCAGGCGCGCAACCACGATTTGCCCGTCGCGGGCGTCGGCCTGTTGCAGGATGCCGACCAGGTCACCGTCAAAGATGCCGTCGCCGATCATCGAGTCGCCCCGCACCTTCAGCAGGTAGTCGGGGGTACGGCGGAACAGGCTGGGGTCGAGCAGCAACTGCTCGTGGATGTCCAGGTCCGGGCCGATGGGGGCACCTGCCGCCACCTGGCCCAGCACGGGTACTTCGAGGATTTCTGGTCGACGCAGTGGTTCGGCCAGGCGTATGCCCCGGGCCTGGTTTGGCGTGACATCGATGTAACCGGCCTGGCACAGGGCGGTGATGTGCTTGCGTGCAACGCTGCGCGAGGCAAAACCGAAGCGCGTGGCGATATCCGCCAGGCTCGGCGGCTGACCATGCTCGGCAATGCGCTCACGGATGAATTCGAAAATGGCGCGGCGTTTGGGGGTAAGAGTGTCCATGGAGCACATTTGTACTCTTTTCGGAGCACGCTGAACAGCCCCCTTCGTCGTCAGCTTTGGTTATGATCCCTTGGCTTGTGTTTTTTCATCTGGATATCCCATGCTGACCGCCCTGCTGTTCGACCTTGACGGTACCCTCACCGACACTGACACCCTGCACCTGCAGGCCTTTCGCCAACTGCTGCGTGAACACGATGGCCGCGAGCTGAGCCAGGCGCAGTTCGATGCCCAGGTCAGCGGCCGCGCCAACGGCGAGCTGTTCGCCGAGCTGTTCAGCGGCGCCAGTGTCGAACAGTGCCAGGCGTTGGCCGACCGCAAGGAAGCGCTGTTCCGCGCAATGTCGCCGTCGCTTGAACCGATGCCGGGCCTGTTGCGCCTGCTGGAGCATGCCCAGGCCCATGACATCGGCATGTGTGTGGTGACCAACGCACCGCGGCTGAACGCCGAGCACATGCTGAACGCCATGGGCCTTGGCCAGCACTTTGAACATGTGCTGGTGGCCGAAGAGCTGGCACGGCCCAAACCTGACCCGCTGCCCTACCTCACCGGCCTGCAGCGGCTGGGTGCCGAGGCCGGGCAAGCGCTGGCCTTCGAGGACTCATTGCCGGGGACGGCCGCGGCCAGTAGCGCGGGGATCTTTACCGTGGGCGTGGCCACGACGCAGACGCCGGAGCGGTTGCTGGCAGCGGGAGCCAGGCTGGTTGTCGATGATTTCAATGATGCGGCGTTGTGGGCGCTGATCGAGCGTATGGCTTGAGATGTGGGATGTGTTTGAGACTGAGTGCCGCAGGGGCGGCGCCCGGTCTCGGCACAAACACGAACTCCAGGTCGTACCTCTCGCCCCCCTGCCGAGCGCCAAGAGTGGCCATGTCTGGAGCAGCCTCGTGCTGTTAAAAGGCCCGTGCAGAAGCACTCATGGTGCCAAGGCCCGCTGCACTTCACTCACAGTGGTCGCCAAGCTGCTCAGGTGCAAGCTCGACACCCGCTCCACCGGCGCCTGATCCAGCGGCCGTTGCAAGGCGCTGCGCTTTCCACCAGGCGTCGCTTGAAACGCAACTGGCGGTCACCGAATAGGCGTCGCGCACACAGCCGCGCGAGATGTCCACCGACGTTGAAACTGAAACGCCGGGTCAGGTTATCCACCGGCACTTCTTCGCTGAGCTGGTCGAAGCGTCGTAGGCAAGGCTGTACGTGCCGTTGTTCTCGTTGACCAGTGCGGCCAGGCGCAAGGCCTTGTCGTACTCGTAGCGAAGCCGCTGGCCCTTGGCGTTCTGGCGGCTGCTCACGCGAAGTACACTGCAACTGTGAGGTCTGGGCCTTGCATTTATATCAAGGAAATCGCTGTTCTTCATAACCATTAGGAAAGACATTTATTATACTCACCAACTCGCCGGACTCATATTTGAAATTCACGTCGAAGTCACTAAATACAGATTCAACATGCTCTTTTTGCCGAACATGTATTTTTTCTAGGCGAGAATCAACGTAGACATAATTTGACTCACTACATCCGTACTGGCCCCAATTCATGCTTTTCACCACCGCGCCCTCTTCAAGCAATGAAGTCGAAACATTCCTGAGCTTTCCGCTACTGGCAAAACAGATCCGCTCAATACATCCGCCACTATAGCGATAGAACTCCTTATTGATGATATTTTCAGACTACCCATAAATCTCAACAAAGATCACCTTGTCATACTCATCCAAATGATACAGATGAGTATTTTTAATATGAACTGGAATTTTCTTTAAAACTTTCCCTTTCTTAAAGCCGGCCCGCTCGATCTCATATGGGATGACGTTATATAACGTCCCCTTGCTTATTACTATTTTTCTCGCTCTGGATAAAGCCTCAGACAAACAAGAAGACAGGACCTCCTCTGCTCGAGATTCAATCTTTAAATATCTTCCTTCAAGATCTTTCAAGTTATTCATGCTTTGTCCAATCCAGAATATATTCCATGGGCAATTTCAGAATCGATCATATCCAACACGCTCAAGAAGTCACCACTCTTATCTATATCGTCCAGACGATCTACTTATAAGCATTGGTGTGAATGCTTGCATGATTGGGTAGGACGATGTTCACCCAGGTTCAACTGGTGCAGATGCCCGCAGCCATATTACAAGTAGTTGAGGCTGCGATTATCCGTCGGGTCGTACTGGTGACGACGATGGATCGAATCGTAAGCATAGACTACCAGCAGCGACGTTAACGCCGAGGCAGTTGGAGAGTTTACCGCTGTTTAATTCAAGCGAACAACCGGGATGATACTTGTTGCTTAGTATTATTCATTCGAAAATACCATTAGGGAAATTCTGGAGAATCTCTTTTCGTACAAAGCCTACAACGGCGCCCTCAACAGACTTAATTAAACGCTTTTGCTGGACCCACTTAAAGGCAGCAGAGCCAGAAGAACACACACCATTAAAGATCAACTTAAATCTTCAGCCAAAATACCGAAACATTTCTTTCACGTCTTTGTCGCCCATCGGGGAATAGGACGGGTAGTCACGCTTACTTCCCGTCAAAGAGGTCTCATTATCAAAAATATCAACAAGCCTCACATTATCAGCCACGCCGTACACATACCTCACCGACTCTTGATTTGACGGCCTATAATCCGATTCGTAAGCAACAATTCTCCAGTCACCCTCAGCCTTACGATCAAAAAGCGAATAAGAATCTAATATGACAGGGTCACCCAAGCGCTCGAAAGAAACTGAATCAACCACAGGAACAGTAAGAACCTTGTCAAAAATCTCCACTACATGGCCAAGGCTATTTGGGGTCATAATGCGACCAACCCCATATTTTTTGGAGCCTAATGCGAAGCAAAATATATCCCCGCTTTTTATTTTTTTATAACTTGTTTTTATTCTTTCTTCCCACTCATAAACCTTAAGCGACGTCATCCGCAACCTCTTCATGGCACTTCTACACCTGAGACACAACAAACAATCACGCATAAATTCGACAGCTAGACTTTGTAAAGGTGCACTTTTGAATTTTTGTCGTAAAAATACAAGCCAACCACGCTTTCGCCATCTCGCTCAATGAATATTTCTGTACCAGGAGCACTATTGCTTGCATAAGCAAGCATTGATACTATCCGTGCTGCTTCACACCTATATTCATAGCACCAATATTCACCATCGTCCTCCAGGCGGCATGATATATCTGGGACTCGATTCTCAAATATGACCCCAGACGCCCTAATAGCCTTTCCTTCATCGTCAAAGCGGACTGAATAGGTCGACTGCCCCTCCACCTGATATATCTCAGCCTCTATTACTGTAGAGTTCACACCATATATATCAGACTTATAAAGGCCATGCTGCTCAGAATAATAGAACTTAAAGCAATTTTTTTTATTCTTTGGCTCAGCGCTTAGCATGGGAGACGGAGTCACCCCAGCCAGTTCCAACCCATAAGGCAATATAGAAAGGCTTGGCCCCCTAGACCATTTTACTTCTTCGCTTGTTATGCGCTGCATGCCTGTACTTTCAGAAAGCCCCATATCAAGCTTAGATTTTAAAATCCCAAGCAAATCCTTAAATTTATCAGGAATCACGACCACCTCCTAACAGCAAAATTTTACCGCTATTTAGTTGTTCAACACATAAGACAAACCATTCTAAACAACCAACTCAACTGCGCTACCATTAAAAAGTTCCTGCAACGCTTCTCGCAAGGAAGAAATCCGCCCTGCCAGCTCTAAAACTCCTTCATCAAATTTCACAAGGATGCTTGAACCACCCAAGCTATCAATGAACGGCGGCTTGACCTCAACCCTAAGACCACTTTCCTCCAAGACTAATTTTTTTATAGCGCCCGCCATTTCATAGGTTGCGCCCGAAACTTGCAACCCAATACCATCATCAACACTCAAATTATCTTCATCATCTAAGCGAGTCATTATCAGATAATTTACAGGATCAACACCGCCCTCACCAATGGCAACCACTAAAACATCGTTTTCTTCATAGCACTCGATGCTTGACGCGACGAAATTATTCATAGAACCCTACATCCCTAACCGCCCCAGAACCAGATACTGCATGAGTAGCGAGGGTGTTCTTTGAAACCCCTACTGCTGCCTCATCTGGCGTCATATTTCCACGTTGCCAAACACCAGTCGCCTTTCACATTGCCGCTGCTGTCGTACAAAGTTGCAATCGCATTATGTGTTCCCTTGCCGGATCCAAATGAAAGCCCAGCGGGTCAACATAGACACTTGGATGTATCTATTGAAAACGTTCCCCACCCCAACACCAGCAACCTAAAGCCCCCATTACAAACGCCCGCTCCAAAAACCAATCTAGATAACAATCAATTTATCCTTTGAATATCCAACGGGCCATCTGCCAGAACAATATAACTCAACCACCCTCAACCAGACACTGTCTTCCCCATAGTAGCACTCAGAGACATACTGGCGAAACGCAAAACAAGCCGCGTTTCTAGCAGCCACACTAAAGTCATGCGCACCCGACAAGAACTTATCTTTGGGGACATTCCTTACCGACTTCAGTACAGCTTTACTTACTCCAAGCCTAAGATCAAGCAAATCCTTAGGCGGCTTCGGAAAAAACTTGAACGGATCATCTTGAGTGGGAGTGGTCGGTAACCACTCAAGGTCTTCATAAGCACCAAGAAATTCAGCCTCTACCGGTTCAACAAAGACCTTAAACACGCTCTCTATATATATAACATTTTCAAATTTATCAGCCACCTCCCCCATCTTAGAAAAAAAGTTCGCACGCCCAATTTCATCAATCAGGTTTTGAAAATCCAGCATTTTAAACCCTCAAATCTGTCATGGCGCGCGGCAGCAAGGCTTTCCTGCAGCTTACCAGCCCTAGCGGATCAACACACCCAGTGGGTTCCGGCCCATATTTATAAAAATTACTACCGCCTTCAAGCCCAATTGGTTCCTAAGTAATGAACATCTCAGTTTCAGGACCATAATAAAGAAGAGTATTATAGTTAAGATTGATTTCACTATCAAAATACTGCCCTTAACGATTGTGCCGTCTCTGTCCGTCAGTTCCAGCGGCGTACCAACCTGGTCCGTATGGAAGTAATAGACCTTCTGCCCTTCCCCCTTCAACCTGATCAACCCGCGCCAACGGCGCATAGCTACCCGGCTCGGACAGGTACACCTCCCGGTGCAGGACGTCGCGCTCCATGTCACTGGTCACCTGCCCATCCAGGTTCAGCTGGTGCAAGTGACCGCTGCCATAGTACGGCTGATTGACCTTGCGCCCATCCGGCAGGTTCCACGCTCGCACAGCGTGTGGAGCTCCGGCCGCTCGGCATTTCCGCCTTGGGTTTCCCAGCGATAATGCCAGCCCAGGTCCAGGGCGTTGTGGGTCGCCATCAGGCCCTCGGCGTTGCTGAAGCTGCGCACGGGGTCGCCGTTGCGGTTGATCACCGCGCTCAGCCGGCCGTGAGCGCTCTCACCAAATACAAAGCCGAATGTTGATGCCCGATACTATGCTCGCGATTTTGTGTAGCCCGCCCGCCATTAAGCGCCCCAGCAACAGCGCTCACCCATCAAATCTTCTGATAAAATAGTTATATTCTTCCGAAGAGTTGAGCAGTTCAGCTGTTTTATTTTCAAGCTCTTCTGCACCATCATCATCCGTAACAGTGACAAATAGCATCGGCTCCTGAATCTTAAAGCATGAAAAGAAACCTTCCCTACGCAGAGAGCTTAAAACATTAACCATGAGCGAGAGCAGCCTTTCTTTAAAACGTAAGATATCGCTTCGGTCACTTGCCTCTCTCAGGTCCTTACAAATATCTTTGAAATACTCCCCCTTCCACCCCTCGTATTTCCATTCTGAAGAAGCCCACTTATAGTAGGGCATCAACTCTTCACGCTCTTCTTCACCTTCCCCCTTAAGTTTCTCCTCAAGTGCCTCAACGGAATTAACCGCAACCGCCATGGTCATAGCGCTACTATCCGTATAAAGCGCGCAAGCGTAGAACTGCTCATCCGGATGTTCCACACTCAAATCTTGCAGAGCTTTTGTCACCAAGGTTAAAGCCGTGCTCTCTAATGCCTGCCAATTCATTGCACTCTCCTGTTCAGTTCGACATCATCGACAACCAATTGTTCTCGTTGACCAACGCGGTCAGGCGAATGGCCCTGTCGTACTCGTAGCGACTCTGTAGACGCTGCAGGTAAAGGTTTCCGTGGTGTCGTCCGGGTGGCTGATGCGCTGCACTTCGCCGTCGGGCTTGCGCTCCAGCGTGGGTGGTCTGATTACGCGCATTAGTTACGCTAGTCAGATCACATACAAAATAAGAATTTGCAAGAAGATGATAGTTCTCCCCAGGCGATTACATAAACGAAACCACATAACAAACAAACCAATTAAAACTTCTTTCAAACCAAAAGCACGAATCCTTACAGCGGAGAACGACGCCATCTATCATCAAAGCTTAAAACTTCTTTTTTCTTTATTTTCCAGTAGCCACCTTTAGACACTAAATACATCTTGGAGCACGTTTCAGCACCTTTAGTTTGCTGCACTCGAACTGTCAGCATTTTTTCATCACCACCCAGAAGCTCTAACTCATCAGTCGCAGGATCATAAGTGGCAGGCTTAGTGCACCCAAGATCCATGAGGCGCCCGTAGTTAAATTTATCCTTGACTGAATATCTATCAAGTATTTCTTCAAGCTTTCTTGCGTATTTATCTTTTAGCTCAAGATCTTCTACTCCCTGAACCAGATTTTTTTTACGCTGATCAAAAAACTCAATCTCCCAGCAGTTCATTTCCCTCATGAAAGCTATCAGTTCACCAGGAGGGGTCATCACTACATTTTCCTTGGTCATGTTAATTCCCTAAAACACCTTCAAGGATATTCTCACCTTGACGATGTGCGTCATAGGTTATGAAAGTCGATCGCTTGCCACCATTACCATACACGAAGTTTAGCTCTACATCCACAACGCCATTTTTTCTTAATGACATTAGCAATTTGCGCTTCAAATACTTTAGATTGGCTACGATTAGCCCCCTTTAACAGAGGGTGCACGCCGTCATTACCACTCCCCAATCTAAAAGCCTGCCAATTAAATGCACTGTATCATCATCAGAGTTCCACATCATTCGAGCCCACGCTCTGGACGTGGCGTTAGTTGCTCCACCACCTTGATTCACATCGTTTAAAGTGATGATTGCGGTTGCTTTTAGGCGTTGACCTGCCGGCCCTGTCACACCATTAGTCCTCACACACGAACCTAATGGGTTAAGCCAGCCCGAGGAACTGGGCGCATTATTGTAAAGGTTTGAACTACCTAGTAAGCCTATTGGATCTTGCGTAATGAATAGTGCCACATCAGGGTCATAGTCCCGAAAGGTATTATAATGTAGCCAGGATTCATCCTCATTGTACTGCCTTGGATAACTCAGATTCTGGTCTGACCTGTTTGATCGACAAAGTTTCTATCGCGCCCCAAGACCGATACGTTGCCTGCCAAACGATCTTGCCGTTGCTGTCCGTCAACTCCAACGGCGTACCAATCTGATCCGTATGGAAGTAATAGACCTTCTGTTCTTTCCCTTCAGCCTGATCAACCCGCGCCAACGGCCATAGCTACCCGGCTCGTACAGGTACAGGTGTTCTGCCCAGGCGTCTCTGCGTGCAGCATTCGCAATGCCTTGCCAGAGAAAGCGCTTCTGCTAAACCTCACCATTGATTTCAGCCCGCTTGGCCACCCGCCGTCCCAGGCTGTCATACCGGTACTGCCCGGTGCCCCTCCAGTCTGCCACTGACATACATTTCAGCTTTAACCAGCCGATTCTCACGGTCATATGCAGTAGAAGAAAAACATTGCCTCTACCTATACCGCGGCAGAGTCAACTAACCCATTAGTTATTAAAGATTACATCTTTAGCATCTTAATATCTGCAACAGAGGTTTTAAATCAATAACACATACCTGCACATCCAAAATCAGATCCGAACACTAAAAATACTGACACAGAACGCCAACCCCAGGCACCTCGGCACCTATGTCGAGCTTATCATTCACCTTCATATAATCCCGCATACTTCAAGCCATTATAATTCGACTTTAGGGGCTTGGAAATATTCGTACCGCCATCGGAGTACCAAAAAATTGCATTAGCCTTAGCAACACCAAGCCTCAAGCACTCTGCCTTTAAATCCTCAATACAACTGGAGTCAACCGCAGATTCAATCAAGATTTCATCTAAACTCACCTCCTCCGCTTTCCTTGGGATGATCCCGATGAAATCCTCGTCATACCATCTCACACCAATATCTCTGCAAAACCCACAAACCTTGTATGCCGGATCATCCAAATCCACAGAATAGTCCAACTCGAAATACTTTAGGTAGTCATCCTCCGAAGAGAAATTTACACCTACCCAAACATGAATTTTTTCATACCGCTCAATATCATAAGAATTCATTTAGCATGCTCCTGGCTTCATGGACTTGCTGTGATCTGGATCGATTACGCTAAGCGCTTGGGCCTTGCTTTGCGCGCCATTCAATTCTTTAATTAAATTATTATGGAGCAGCCTTCCCGCTCTACTATCATGGTGCAGGTCGTCCGGTACAGGACTACCATGTTTGTCTGTCACACCAACAAAAGTAACATATCTAGTCGGCACCGTCGCCCCCTTAATTTCTTTATCGGTAAAACCAAATTCTTTTGCCTTCGACGCTATAGAGACAGGAAACGTTCCATGTTTACCTCCTGGTTCCGAAGGGCAATTTCTACAGCTTTTATTATTAACAATATCTTGAACCGAGGCGCTATTAAACCCCGCTATCAAAACCATCCTTCACCGTTAAAGATTATGCCACCAAACGCTTACAACAAAATTTGTGCAGAAAGTAATTCTCGAAAAACTCGAAGACAAGATATCTAATCCTTAAACTGCACTCCGCGAACCGAGGCATTTTCAAAAATAGACTTGACGCGAGCAGTCACCACAATTACGGGGCTTTCCTCTTCAGCCCTAACGACATCACTAGAAAGTATTGTCTCATCATCCAAAACTATCTTGCTGAACCATCTAGGACCATCTGGAAGATAGCTAAGCAAGGGTTCGCTAACGGACTATTTCAAGTTAAAAACTGGAGACTTATCAGTCACATTTAACACTTTGTAACCAGCATAGGAAACCTCACCTATCAGTAGATTCGCATCCACAAACTGAACACCAGAAATATTTTCTGCCTTCATTAATTCGTAGAGCCGCGGCGAAATCAAATTGGGCCCATCACTGTAAAAAAAATCATAGCTCAGTAGTTTGGAGACACTGACCCTTTTTGATCCCTCGAAGCAGACTTTTATATCCTTGCTAACAGCCACGCCATCTTTAAAAACCCCAGATTCTTCACCTGACAACATCTTTATCTTCAGCCAATAACTCTCAGGATAATCATCTGAAATGGAAAGTATAAAGTTTTTAGCCACAATCTGACCCTCTAACAGAACCTTTATTCAGCATCGTTTAACCTGCGCACAGACCCTTTCTCTCATCAACCATGACTCCGTGGATAGCCTTTTGGTAATCCGCTTTGGACCAGTCGTTTTTTGCCGTATTCGTGTATGAATATTCACTTCCCCTGCCCGCATTGCTGCATGATTGGACAACTTATGTATCTACCGACTTTCGGATCGTAGTAGCCAAACTTGTTATAGCGCAGTTCCGTTTCGCTATCCAAGTACTGGCCCTGGAATCGAAGGTTCTGTTCCACCTCGCCGACAGTCAGATACTCTATCGCACCCCACTAAACATAAGTTCTCTGCCACTTCTCCCCATTTTGCAGATCTCGCCTGCTGACCTTGCATGTCTCACCGTCCATGATAAAAGTTAACCTAAAGGAAGCACACAGCCCTGTTTTCTTCCTGATAATAACAGACACTGTACTTCCATTGCTCTCACACACCTCAACCTCATCATTAACTAAATCATATTCAGGATATCTGCCACATACTATATTTTCCACGCGATCATAGTTGCGACCTTCGTCTACGACATATTTTTTAAAAATTTTCAAAAGATCACTTTTCACGCTTCGATCAAGGGCTTCTCCTAATGAATCGTCCGAAAAAGCTTCCAAACTTTTTTTGTAGCCCAACGTCTCCCACTCGCACATGGCGGCCATAAAACCTAACAACGCATCTCGAAAGTCACCACGCAAGTTAGTTGCTAAATATTTCTCCATCAACTAGATCACCGTTTTTAAAAACATTATAGAGAGCCTTAGTTGGCCTTGTCCCGCCGGCCCAGTTTCCAACACATCTTTTGCAATTTGTTTTTCAAAATCTCTAAACAAACCGCGGTTGAGCTCGGCAATCAGTCGACCAACCGCATCGCGCTCGAACAGCGTCTCGCGTAGCGGCTGCTCGCCATTTGCGCCATAACCGATTTCATCAACGCAGGTCAGATGCCTGCCCTCGTTGTAGCTGAAACGCCGGGGCAGGTTATCCCCCCATCGGTCCCGCCACCAGATGCTGACGCTAGTTGTGTTAGACCGTGATTTACCCGAACAGTCGCGGAAAGCTCGACCTAAGCAAAGACGTACCGCAAAGTGCTCACACAGGCTAGAAAAAGAGGAAATCGCTCAAAAATTTAGCCGTAAATATTTTCTTCTTGAGCCTTCTCAATAAAAATATCCATAAAATCACCTTGGATCTCCTCCCCATCACAGGTAACAACAAACTCCCCCTCTAAATCATTTGGAAAGTGCACCCCGTCGAGAGCACCCAACACCACCGAAGCACTATCTGTGATAATAATTTTAAAAAAATCAAACACATCGGCCCTCTGAGCATCACTCAAAACAGCCAAAGAATTTCTCGCCCTCGCATAAGGGTCCACATCATCATTTACTGGTTTACTTAGAGACGTCTTATACCTCTCGAAGTTACTCCCAAACAACTCATCAAACACAGCAAACACAAATTTTTTATCCGGCGTCATACCTTACTCCTTATCAGCGCACTTCTGGGCACATGGATTTATTAAGAGATATTAGGCGCGTACTGGTAAAGATTATTTCCTCCAAATAATCTAATCGGGTCCTGTGATAAAACCGCCCCACCTCAGGATCGTATTACCGAACCGTGTTGTAGTGCAGCCCGGTCTCGTCGTCAAAGTATTGCCACTAAAACCTCAGATTCTGCTCGACTTCATTGACCGCCAGCTGCTCAATCGTTCCCCAAGACTGATAAGTCGCCTGCCAAACGATCTCGCCCTCGCTATTGGTCAGCTCGAGCGGCGTACCGATCTGATCGGTATGGAAGTAATAAAACTTTTGCTCCTGCCCTTCAGCCTGATCGACCTGCGCCAGTGGCGGCTCGATCAGGTTGCCCCAAGGATCGTAGCGATACGCCGTCGGTGTGGCTGAGTACCCGACCGTAGACGTTGTAGGTGAATGTTTCCGGGATACCGTCCGGGTGACTAATGCGCTGCACCTCGCCGTCGGGCTTGCGCTCCAGCGTGGCGGTCTGGTTCAGCGCGTCCGTCACCGCGACCAGGTGCTGGCGCTCGTCATAGCGCTAATACGTGCTCTTGCCCGAGCAGTCCGGTATCGCTCCACCTGGCCCAGGGCGTTCCACCACAGGTACTTGGACTTGTAGGTCGCGTCGATAATGGTGACCCGCAGGCCAGCTTAGCCGTTGAGTCGTTTACTGCCAGGCGAGCCCAAATCCAAGCCAACAATGTTGCCCTACTCGTAAAGCGCGCGGCCAAGCATGCCGATTTCCCGGCTGATGCCAGGCGTCGAAGCCAATATCCCGCATAGCAAGCTTACTAGTCTTACGCTGCTTAAAATCATTTAACCCGGGTCAAATTAACAGGCAACCGATCATAATCAAGCGTATTTATTTCTTGCTCCGACAATAAATCATCGAATGCATCTCCGCCGAACTTTTCGACGAAGGCACGCTCTTCTTCATAAATGGCGACACACTGCAACCAATTCACTTTAAGCGAAGCAAATTCAAGCTGCGGAAAGTAAGCATCGTTCCACATAAAAGGGACCGTCAAATAAACATGAGGCATTTTTGGCGACTTAATATAATCCTTGAAAACATCAACGATCACATCCCCTGGCATTACCGAGCTTTGAAGTTTTATAATGGAAAAAGCAGCAGAAGCCAAAGCATTTTCCCAGAAAGCCTCTTCAGTCAACGCCCCGGCACAGAGCTCTATACGAGTAGGAAATTCCTCGCCACTGCTACTAAATAGTGAAACTTCTGACAGCCCTATCGTACCTATAGACTTAACACCCGCATGCAAAGAGTCAAGCGTAGTAAGCAAATCTACCGAAATACTTTTAGAATCATCATAGTAAGCTTGAACCTTAAGTTCGCCCCCAAAAATTTTCAGGGCGTGCCTAGCTACTGCCTTACACTGCTCGCTCGGAATAGTCATGTATGGACCAAAATAGAGTTCAGATTTAATCCCCCCAAAAAAGGGGAACTCTTGCCCATAGTGACTGCCTTGATTGAATTCGTCAAGAAACTCTTTCCTGGGAAGGCCTCGTTCTTCGGTACTTCTAACATGTTTTAATGCGCGTAACCTGGCTCATGGCCCATATCCCAAGGTTCGCTTTTATTCATTAGTGTACTCGAGCTTTTCTTCCATGATCCCGAGCTGCTTGCCAGTCCCGGTTGTTTGCCGCTCGATACTCAACAACCGGTCGCCATCGTCATAAGCAAATGTCTGCGTTGCATTGCTGTTGATCTTGGCGACCAAACGGCCAATGGTATCGCGCTCGAACACCGTGTGCCGCTGAGGGTTTCCCAGCGGTAGTGGCCACCTTCGGTGCAGACCTGTAGCAGTGCTGCCAAAGAGGTGGCGCCCTTCCTATGAAAGACGCAATTTCTGAATTAAGGATTTATAGAGACATCGGGGCTTTCGCCCCGAATATTACCTAACATGTTATTAAAGAGCTACGGACGCCCGCAAAAATACAATATTAGCGAATTCAAACAAAACCAACCATAGCGACAGTCAGCGCCACCCAAGACCTGTCAACTTGATTATTTGATCAGTATATTTTTTGGCATGTGGGATTCTACACAACTTAATATATACCAGCAGGCATTCACGACCAGACATCGCCAATGCAAACTCAATAAGATTGGTCAACAAAAAACCTTGTGAATATTTCCCAAGCGAAAGAGTTTTACTTCTTTCGTCGCCAGAAGGTTCTGCGCCAACGGGATACCCTTCCTCATCCTCATCCTCTTCATCTGAAAGTGCTTGAAACTTAGAAAGAGAATACTGCTTTATAAGATCCATTTTATTTGTCAAGATAGACATCAAGTCATCAATATCAACCTTTGCCTTGACAATCTTAGCAGAGTCGAGACGAGCGAATACTTCTTCATATTCCGGCTCAACCTCAATACCTGTAGCGTCGACTAGCTCCGCAAGTAACTCCCTATAAGCAGACGACCCAACCAGATTCGCCGCCAATGAACCGCTATTGATTACCATAATCAACTCCTTTAATTACTCTAATCAAGTCAGACCCTACATGCCTAAACTGGTCGACAGCCTCATGTTCCCATGCTGGGCTGGCGGTAATCGAAGGTGCGGCTGCTCGGGGATGTCCACCAGCGTGCTGGAGTCATCGCAGATGATCATGGTGTGGCCTTCGGCGGTGTGCTCGAAGTAGTAGAACATCCCCTCTTCCTTCAGCAGGCGCTGGACGAAGTTGAAGTCGGTCTCGCGGTACTGGGTAATGTAGGTATAGCGCTTCTGCGGGCGGGTCAGGCGGAACTCATGACGGACGAACGCCGGGCACAGGGCGAATACTTCGGTTACCACCTCCGCGACCGTGTTGCCCTGGAAGATCCGCGTGTCGAAGCGGTTCTTGAGCATCGAGAACCACGGGTCGAGGGTAGCGGTGTAGCGCGCCATGCCGCCGTCGCTGGCGATGCGTGTGAGGTAACCGGTGATGTAGCGCGGGTCGCCTTCGGACAACTCGATTTCGATGCTGACGTGCAGCCCCATCATGGATTTGAGTGGTACGCCGGAGTCTTCGCAGACCAGCACCAGTTCGTAGTTGAACGCCCGCGACAGGCCCTCGACGCCCTTGAAGGTTTCTAGCAGCAGTTGCCGCTCGGGATTGGCCAGGTTGTGGACCTTGAACAGGCGGCGGTTCTGCGGCGACAGCAGCGCGGAGGCGAGGTCCATGATCATGCGAATCTCCTTGAAAACACGGCCAGCACGCTAACGCGGTGCTCAGCTACAACTCTGATGGTGCGGGCGTATCCTGCAGACGCGCGTGTCGCGCAAGCTGTACTGGATCATGCGACTGCCTGCTCCAGGAAAAGTGCCACCATGCATCGAACTTGATGCGACCTGGTTCACATTCCCGAATGCCGGGCAGGCAGAACTGCCCAAAGGAAACACCGGCAAAAACTACCCTGTCAACACGCTGCTGGGGATCAACCTGAATCGCCCCTGGTTTCATAGACACTTCCACGCCTCATAATGAGGCCCAAATAGGAGGTGCCATGAGTCGTCAGCGTTACCCCGAAGAATTAAAGATCGAAGCGGTCAAGCAAGTGACCGAGAAAGGTAAACCTGTCGCCGATGTCGCCCAGCGCTTGGGCATGTCCGTGCACAGCCTCTACGCCTGGATCAAGGTCTACAGCAAGCCCCAAGAGCAGCGTCAGCAAGACGACGATCAGCAGGCCGAACTTCGCAAGCTCCTCCAGCTGGCGCTGGACGAAGTTGAAGTCGGTTTCACGGTACTGGGGTGACGTAGGTGTAGCGCTTCTGAGGGCGGGTCAGGCGGAACTCGTGACGAGAGAACGCCGGGCACAGGGCGAACACCTCGGTAACCACTTCCTCGACCGTGTTGCCCTAGAAGATCCGCGTGTCGACGCGGTTCTTCAGCATCGAGAACCACGGGTTGAGGTTAGCGGAATAGCGTGCCATGCCGCCGTCGCTGCCGATGCTGGCAAAGCGTGTGAGGTAGCCGGTTATGTACTGAGCGCCACCTTCGGCCAGCTCGATTCGGATACTGACGTGCTTGCCCGGCATCGACTTCAGCGGTACGCCGGAGTCTTCGGCAATCTCGCCAGGGCCAGTGTTAAAATAGAAAGTAAAACATCCGACCGCCTCAAAGCCAGCGGTCGTCACCTAAAACTTGCATTTTAAAGACCGCCAATCCCAGTAACTTCTGCCTAGTAAACCCCATCATCCAGCAAAAACAAAACCGTTCAAAGCCTCGACCAATTGAGAATACGTGAGTACTTCTTCATCTTTCCGGTTACGAACTAGAGCAAACACCTCTTTTTTTGGAGACAGGACTTCCACCACTTCGCCCTTATAGTTTGTAATCTCAATAAATCCATTAATCACACCACCGAGATTCTCTATCTCCGATAATAGTGTAGGGTACTTCATCAACACGCCAGCCTCATCGGTGCCGGTTTCAGTCCCTGGATTATCAAAATACACTTTAATTTTAGGACAAACCTTCCTACTCCAACGAAAGACAGGAATCATACGCTGAATCATTTCTTTAAATTCACCCTCAGATTCGCCTCCCGAAAACTCACACCGATGTATAGGAATACAAAGATGCAAGTTCTCTCGTTTAGCCTCCAGCCGTCCTTTCAAGCTGCCGTGATAAGTATTGGGCACAACCAACACATGAGTAAACTCATACTTATTCGGAGCAATATCAAATATTATAGTCTTATCCTGGCTCAAGGAGTCAGGCGCCTGCTCAACAACCTCCAAAGAAAACTCTCTGTCACTTACGCCCTCAGATATAACCAGCAGGTCTCTCCTATCTGCACTTTTCAAACAATATTCATAAACTACTTTGGGAAGCTTGTGCTGAAAAAAATAGCAACCGGCGTATTAATCCACGCAAGCAAAGGACTGCAATAAGTCACCTTTAGAGAACATACCAACCTCACTCATCGTCTCGCCCTCATGCCCTATGGCGATCAGGTCGCAAAAACGAAATCGACTGAAAACTGCTAGCCGAGAAATAGTCTTCGAATCATCACCTAGCCTGAAAGTTTCGCGCAAAGCCACTTCCCCTGGGCTCGCTGGCTTACGGCATGCACTGCCTATATTCAATCTTATCGCAAACATTCATACCTAACAATACTCGTTAGAGTCAGAGTTCTCCAAAAAAATTGACATCCATGAGTCCATCACATTCCATAAATCGATTCCTTCTGTGGGACTTTCTGGCTTTTCATGCCACCAGATAAAAGCCTCGCCTTTGAATGGGTCATCACCTAAAGCCAAATAATCACCAGCGCCGCTAGAAAAAACTCCTAGCATATCAGGAAGCGTCGGATAATCTTCATCGCACAAATCCTTGATTGGAACAAAATCTTCCAACCTTGATGGCCCCATAGTACAACCAATATAAAACCCAAAGCCATTATGCAATCTTGAATAGAACTGCCTGAAGCTCGCAGGAAGGCAGGGATAACTATCGAGATCTGACCCTTCAACGCCTAGCGGAGCCCCCCCCATATAGAAATACAAATCACCACCGTCGCCATATACATACATGAGATACGGCCTATCACTCACTGCCAAAACAGTTCCGAACACACATTTGTCGAGCCACGCGCTTACCCAAGGCAAAAACTCAGAAAAATCAGCCCACTCCACAGGAATATGTTTTTTTTCACTATCTAGAAAACCAAACCCAAGCCACTGCTTGGGAAAGTCTACTTCAAGAGGAACATCGTCAGCTGAAAAATACACATCATAACCCTTTAGCTCGCCTGTAATACGCAGCCTTAAAGAATCAGACCAATTCATCTTCATATCACCTCAATACCCCAAAAGCAAACCATTGATATACTGCTGTAATTCCGGCTCCAATTTAGCGGCCTTATCTATCACGGCAGAACGAAACGCCGGACCAACAGAAATACCCCCCTTCTTGTACAGCTCCCACTCAGTGAAAGACTTTGCTCCTTTTGAAGTATTTGCCACTTCACTCAACCCTTGGAGGTTCGGCTCGTACTTTAGCACCTTTACTTGACCCTCGAAAGTCAACCGGGAAAAGACCTCCATTTCTGTAATTTTTTCATGGGAACAAGGAGAACCGTTTTTTTACAAGCTTGACGTTACCAAGGTTAGAGCCAAATCCCTGAGACTTAAACTCATATCGCGCATCGAAAGCTTTCCCACCTTTGGCCCCAATACCGCCCCCAAGTAGAGCACCACCAAATGCCATCAGTTTCTGGCCATCAGAGCCTTCACCAAATAGCTCACCGCCAGCCCAATGCCCCGCAATACCACCTGCCAACCCCGCCATCACCAACACTGGACTTGCCAGTGCAAAAGCGCTAGCCAGCCCCAACGCCATCACCGAACGCTCAAGCCAAACAGGAACTTCCGGGGCAATTGCATCAGTCGTCGCTGTTCCCCCTTCTATACACACATTGGGGGAGCCAGTACTTATTTTTGCATCACAAACTGTCCGGTCACCGACTCGATCCGCAGGCTGACCATTGATATAAACCGAGTCACTACCCTGGGCCAATATCTTAGCCCCCCTGGATGATCCGAACACTCGGCATTATCCAGATGAGCCCTCGCAGCAGGCTTCCATTTATATAAACGTTACTTGAGCCTGATCGTATTTACCCTGTTTCACTACAAGCGAAAGATAGGCTACCAATCAGTTGACCGATTCCAGCGCCGGTAGCTGCTCCCGCGCCAACCATCGCGGCTAGCGCTACAGCCGCAAGCCCGCCGGTCGCGATAACGGCAATACCTATGAGTGCCGCGCCTGCACCAATTGCTAAGCCAGCAAGCAATCTACCTAAAGCGCTGGAGTGCTCGATTGGATCATCTAATCTCGCAGCAGCCGCAGTCATGCTGATTCGGCCTGTTCAGCATCCCCTCGTTCGCGGGCAGATAGCGCAGTTGAAGACTTTCAACCAACGTATCGAAAGCACTACGCTCCTCCGCCGTCATGCCTTTGGGACTGTGGCCGGGGCGTTCGCCTTTGGCGTCGGCGCGGCGCCGGGCGCGGTGGCCGGCGCCGGCATTGGCCTGCAGGTCGGCAACCTGATCCTCATGGGCCTGGGGCTGTCCGCGATCGCCGAGTATTTTTATCAGGTCCTGCCGGCCTGTCGACCCTTCAGCAAGGCCTGGTTCGCCGAGGATGGCCTCAAGCCCGCTGGCCTGGACCCGAGCGGCGGTTCCGCGGCGCAGGCCCAGGAGCGTGTCGAGCGTGCTGTACGCCGGCTTGCTCGCGGGTAGGAGCAGTTGGTGCTGCTGCTACTGACAGCCATCGTCACCTACCTTACTCGGGGGCAGCTGAAGGCGGCGTCATGAGCAGCATGGAAAGCGTTGCCGCCCGGAGCGCTCGGCTGCAGGCCGAGATCTCCAACAAGCAGCTGGCGGCCTGGTTGGCGAAGAATGAGCAGAAGCTGTTGGCGCAGCCGGAGTTGCAGCCCAAAGAGGCCACACCGATCTCTCGTGCAAAAGCGCAACCGGAGCCATTGCGACCACTACCCGATCGACCACCCATTGCTCAGGCACCGGATAAGCCAGGCTTAATGGAAGTTTCCCGTAGGGAGTACCTGAACAAGAAGTTCGCTCGAACGGGCAACTTGGCACAGGACATCAACATACGAGGCAACCAGGAAACTGCTGTAAACTTCTTCAAGTCACAGGGCTCTAAGCCTGCCGACTACGAAGGCTACATGAACGGCTTGGACTTCACTCAACCAGTCTTCACGGAAACAATCAACCGGAGCAAGACACTTTGGCAATTCCAGGTGCCCGGCGGCCGGCAAGGCATGTGGTACTCTCCTACCCCTGACGTGGTGCCAGGGCAACTGGGGATCAACCCGCTTGGCTAGATCTACAAAACGGAAAACATCGTGCTCAAGATCGGGAACGTATACCAGAGCACTGAGAAGGTCACGCTGCTGAGGAGCACCTCGGCACCGGTGCTGGATACCTGGTCCGTTCCTTCCCCACCCTATAACGCCATTGGCGGTGCTCGGCAGATCACCTCTGGCCAACGCGAGCTCTTCAAACTGATAACACCAGGTGCATTATGAAACCCACAACCCCCCTCGGCTATGTACAGAAGGCTATCGACATGACCGCGCAGCGGAACAAGGCCTGTCCCGCTTACCCCATTTATGGGATGCTACTAAACCAACTTGACTATGTGAAAGCCGTGTTCGAAGGGCGTGAGCAAGATAAATCGAAACTCCACCAACTCAGTATCGGTGCCATTGCCTCGAAAGAATTCGAAGAAAATGACCCCGAGTTGGCCAGAGCACTGAAAGACGCCTATTACGTAGCCATCCAGTCGGCTCGTGGCCTCAAAATTCAACTGCCCGATTGATTGCCGACGTTCGATCAGGCCCGCCACTGAACATCGAGCGCAGTCACTGACGAAAGCTGTAAACCCTACACCCAGCAGGCTGAGCCACGATGGACATTTACGCACTCCGGCAAAAATCGATAGCGCTGCGTGTCATCATTGACCGGCTGAAGTCACACGACCCGGCCGCAATCAAGTTGAGTGTAGAACTGACGCTCTTGTTGAACGCGGCAAAGCAGCAGCGGATCCGCACCCCGATGGAATGTAAGCGATCCATGAACCCCACCTACCGCAAGGTGAGGCCATCGTTTACCGTGGCATTTCCGGTGAACAGTTCCACGGCAACAGCGCTTCATAATCGTAAGCGATCCATAAACCCTGGGCCTGTCCCGTGACATGGGGGGGAAGTCAGGTATTCGAGTCGGGCATCTGCCCCGCTTTAGTCCTTAACCCGAACAATTGGTCTGCTAGCTGCCGGCCTCGCTCCATTCCCTCAGTCGTCAACCAGATGGATTTGTTTCTGTTAACTGGATCACTGATGAAACCCTGTTCATGCAGTCGATTCATGATCTCGAAGTCGAATCCTTTCCACGCGTTACCTTTGTCGGAGCTATAGGCTGCCAACAGGGCAAGCACTGCGTCTTCAATCAATCTATCGTCGTAGTCCATGGTTACTCCGCTCTTGTTCTTCAAACGCTTCGTAGGCCCCACCTGACCCTCGATGGGTAAAGCACCTAGCTATGTATTTTAGGCGTGCAATTCCACGGCAGCAGCGCTTCGTAGTCTTCCACTGACGACGCGAGCGGCAGGCGTTCCAGTGCGTGGCGCAGCCACGCATAGGGTTCTTGGCCGTTGGCTTTGGCCGTTTCTACCAAGCTGTAAAGTTGTGCGCTGGCAGTAGCACCTTTGGGCGTGTCACTGAACAACCAGTTCTTTCTCCCGATGACAAACGGGCGGATCGCACGCTCAGCCGCGTTGTTGTCCATCGGCAAGTAGCCGTGCTCGACGTAGCGTTCCAATTTGCTCCAGTTGCTGGCCAAGTAACCGATGGCCTTGCCCAAGGAATTCTGCGTCGTGACCTGAGGTTGCGTTTTCTCTATCCAGTTTTTCAGCTGAGTCAGCAATGGCAGGCTGCGCTCCATGCGGGCAACCTTACGATCTTCGTCGTCACTGTCCTTCAAGTCGCGCTCGACGCCATAGAGCTTATTGATCAGATTCAATGCTATGTCAGCGCGTCCTGTTTTGCCCTTGGGCTGTACTTTCTGCGCTTCGACGAACTTGCGGCGCGCGTGCGCCCAGCAGCCCAATCGCTCCAGTCCGTCCTGTGCAGCCAGCGCGTTGTAACCGGCGTAGTCGTCGGTCATGACATAGCCGCGATAGCCGTCCAGCAGGCGCACCGGCACCTCCTGCGCTCGGCTGGTGGCGTAGTCGAAAAGGATCACTGGCCGATCAGGTGGGCCGCCGGTTTGTACCCACATCCAGGATTGGCTGCTGGGCTCACGCCCCGGCTCTTTCAACACCTGCACACGTGTTTCATCACAGTGGATGATCCGACTGTTCAACAGGCTTTCGCGCATCAGATTCAGCAGCGGCTGAAAGTGCTCGCTGCATTGAATCACCCAGCGTGCCAGGGTTTGGCGCGGAATATCGATACCGTGACGCCCCAGCACTTTTTCGAAGCGGTGAAGCGGCAAGCCGTCTACGTATTTGGTGGTCAGCAGCATGGCCAGCACACTCGGGCTGGCCATGCTTTTCTCGATCATCTGGGCGGGCTTGTCCGCCGTTACGGGCGCTGACTCGCAGTCCCGGCAGCCGTACACCTTGCGAACATGTTTGATGACGCGAATCTGCATCGGGACGATTTCGAGCTGTTCGCTGACTTCTTCACCGATGGCATGTTTACGGCAGCCACAAGCGCAGGTCAGTTCATGCTCCGGCAGTTCGTGGACAACTTCGATACGCGGCAAATCAGCTGGCAGCGGCTTGCGCTTGCCACGGCGTTTGGTTGGCGCAACGACTTCTTCGTCGTCAGCCTCACCCAAGGGCTCGGCCAGGCTTTCCGCTTCGTCGAAGAGTGGCAACTGTGGTGTCGCCGCATCGCCAGTCTGCTCGGTCTTGCGCCCGAACAAGCGCTGGCGCAACAGCGCAACTTCCTCTTCGAGATGAACGATCTTGCCCTTGTCGGACGCGCGCTCGTTGATCATCTGCTCAAGCAGTTGCTTGAGCAGAACAGGATCGTCAGGGAGGTTTTCGGGCATGGAAATCATGCCGCGGATTATACCGAATCAGGCGACGTATCGAGGCGTCAAAACCTGATGCGGACGGTTGCGCCAGAGGTCGAAGCCATCGAGCAGCCAGTTCAGTTCCTGAACGGTCAGGACAATGGCGACGTCAGTCGGATCGGGTGAAGTTTGAAACGTTCGGACTCCAGGCGTTTGAGCCAGAGGCAGAAGCCGTTGCGTTCCCAATACAGGATCTTAACGCGGTTGCGCGGCTTGTTGAGGAAGACGAAAAGCACTGGGTCGAACACCGCCACCTTGATATCGAGTTCGACCAGCGCGGCCAGGCCATCGATGGATTTTCGAAAGTCGACAGGCTTGGGGTAGAGGTACACTTTTTCGACTTTGGCGTCGGGTCGCATCATGGTCGGCGAGCTCCAGAAAGAAATCGGGAGCACAGCATCGGGTATCAGGTAAGCGCTTTGAATGTGGGGCTCATGGAGCGCTTACGATGCGGGTTACACAGGCGTGGAAAAGCGGCCAGAACACGAGGGACGGCAGGTGATATGGCAGGTCGCTGCCCGCCGCAGCACCTACAAGCAGTTGAGCAAACGCAGCGTGCTCTACCAAGCCAAGCGCGAGATCGAAAAGGCCAAGGCGCAAGTGCGTGCGAAGGTGGAGCACCCGTTCCGGGTGATCAAACGCCAGTTCGGCTATGTAAAGACTCGTTTTCGCGGCTTGGCCAAGAACACGGCGCAACTGACCACGCTGTTTGCCCTGTCGAGTCTGTGGATGGTGCGCCGGCAATTATTGCCTGCTGCGGGAGAGGTGCGCCCGTGAGTCCAGATAACCAAGGCTTTGCCTTGGTTATCCAATAATCAGCGACTGAAAATCGGGCTTTTCGGCATCCCTAAGCCGCCCATTTTCGACTGATGAGCAACTTGTTCGGAGTTTCCCTAAACCGCTGAACATAACCGTTAATGTGGCGGAAAGAGCCGTTGGATAACTCGATTTCTACCGTGGCCTGGCTGCCAATCAGTGACTTGAGCTTTACATCGCTCTGTTGGCTGAGCAAGGCCAGATCGAATTCATAGAGCTTGGAAAGCTCTTCAGTGCCGGAAAAGTGCTCAAGCAAAAACTCATCGTTGGCTGTTTGTGTCAGGATATTCAGCTTGAACAATCGCCTGTTTTGCGGCGCGAGCATGGAAAGAACGTCAGTTAGCATAATTTACTCCCTGTAACGGTGAACATCAGCGCGCCCGTACGGCGAAAAGCCTGCCCAACCACGAGGCAGCACGCATGCTCTGAATAGTTTCAATATCCATGAACGTGTATTGACGGTTTTCCTTCGCTTCGCGCACTTTCAGATCTCTGAGTGCACTGATCTTGTCACGATTGTAAAACACCATGAACACGGACATTAGCGCAAAGAAGTAGATCAACCCGGTGGCCGGCACGTCATGGCTTTTCATCAGCGGATAGATCACGCTGCTCAAGCCCGCCGCCAAACCCGCCTGCCACCACTGAACTTTCCGGGGCGGCTCGATGGATTCCACGCGCTGCCCTTTAAAATGGAGAATATCACTTTTACTGCGCCAGTAATAAGCCATTGCATAGGTCAACAACACCAGCACGACGGGCGCGAGCCCTAACATCAAAGAAGTTGCCGCTCCCAACTTCATTTTTTTGTAGGTAACACCCAGTGTCAGCAGCGATGCGAACATTGGTGCAACTGACATATTGAAGAACATGCGCAAATTCGCGAAACTTAGAAAGTGCTCACTGCGGTAAGCACAATTGATGCACCACAGCGTCATAACGATAATGATCAGGATCGCCGGCACCGCCATGAATGGCGGCGCCACTCCGGTCATCATCAGGGCCAATATCACGACCAGCAGCCACACCGACCAGATTTTTTTAAAAAAACGTTCTGTGTTAAACATTTAATCCTTCCCCTTCAAGAAATTACCCAGGGTAGTGCCCATCCCCGAAAAATCGTCACTCATGACAAACTGAACTGCCAAACCCGCACCCAAAGACAAGGCAATCACAACTATAGCCGGCCCTGTCAGCCCGCCGACCAATACACCGACACCAAAGGCCAATGCATTGGTCGGCTGGGTGTAAGCTGACTTCTGGAAGAACTCCGAGATGCTTTTTGCCTCCGTCGCACCTAGGTAAGCCTGGGGGCCGGACGCCAATGCGCCGCCGGCCCCCGTCAGTACTTTAACTACGCCACGGCTGCTGTACCCGGCCGCCAAATCTGCGTCCGGTTCAGCTGGTGAACGGCCAGCAACGAACGAAAGATCGAAAAGGCCAAGGCGCAAGTGCGTGCGAAGGTGGAGCACCCGTTCCGGGTGATCAAACGCCAGTTCGGCTATGTAAAGACTCGTTTTCGCGGCTTGGCCAAGAACACGGCGCAACTGACCACGCTGTTTGCCCTGTCGAGTCTGTGGATGGTGCGCCGGCAATTATTGCCTGTTGCGGGAGAGGTGCGGCCGTGAGTCCAGATAACCAAGGCTTTGCCTTGGTTATCCAATAATCAGCGACTGAAAATCGGGCTTTTCGGCATCCCTAAGCCGCCCATTTTCGACTGATGAGCAACTTGTTCGGAGTTTCCCTAAGCCCTAAGATAGCAAACCTTGCCCCAACTCATAAAAATTGCACAACGACACAACTACATACCACTTATTCAACAACTTTCAACCAACATACACCAACAAAAAGCCACAATGAATTCACTACAACTCAAAGCTCCCTAATCGCTTGCCTTATCGAGCCAATAAAAAACTCCTCAAAACTTTGATAAATTACATTTTTTTCCTTGGTTCGCTTGAACGAAAGCTGAGTTTCAACTATTACCGGCTCTCCAGCACCTCCGAGAGTCGAGACATCTATGGAATAAATCGGACCATAACCAGAAGCTTTCACTACAATCATCGACTCATTTGCATCGCCATCAGCTCTAGCACTTTTTGTGGCAAAAACCACGTTAGGAACAGACGTTGCACCAATACCGCTCTTGGTTATACCATAGTAAGTATCACCCGCAAACGACAGCGCACCATATTTCTTCAAAAACAATTTATATGATAATGGGAAATTAACACCAAGAGCTTTCTCAAAGTCTGCTATCGCTTCATCCGATGCTCCCCCTGCGCATGCGGGCTCTTCCCCGCTGGCGTTGATTTCAGATTCTATAATATCTATATAGCTCATTTTATATCCTCAAAAATCCAAGGCTCTGGCTTTCCAATAAGATTTCTTCCAAGTATTGAATGGACCGCGATTCATGCTTGGCGGCGCGCTGTTAAAAAGACGTCTTAATCCATCACTTCCCACCCAACTTTTCTCCCACTGGTTAGAATATATGTGCACCACCCTTTCATGCTTAGAATGGAAACTGCTTAGAACCTCAGCCATCGGACCACGTTCATCTTAGCTGCTTTTGCCGATCCCGGTCGGTTGCCGCTCGATGCTCAGCAACCGGTCACCGTCGTCGTATGCGAATGTCTGGCTCGCATCACGGTTGATCTTGGCAACCAAACGCCCGATGGCATTACGCTCGAACAGCGTATGGCGCTCGGGCCGCTCGGCATTTTCGCCATAGCAATCTCATCCAGTCGTGTGAGATGGCCACCGACGTTGTAGCTGAAACGCCGGGTCAGGTTATCCACCCGCACCTCTTCGCTCAGCCGGTCCGAAGCGTCGTAGGCAAAGCTGTACGTGGCGTTGTTTTCGTTGACCAGCGCGGTCAGGCGAATGGCCTTGTCGTACTCGTAGCGAACCCGTTGGCCCTTGGCGTCCTGGCGGCTGCTCGGCAGGCCGCGGGCCGTGCGCATTAGGCGAGTGGTCTGGCCCTTGCCGTCGGTGTGGCTGAGCACCTGACCGTAGACGTTGTAGGTAAAGGTTTCCGTGGTGCTGTCCGGGTGGCTGATGCGCAGCACTTCGCCTTCCGGCTTGCGCTCCAGGCTGGTAGTCTGGTTCAGCGCATCGGTCACCGCCACCAGGTGCTGACGCTCGTCGTAGCGGTAGTACGTGCTCTTGCCCGAGCAGTCCTGATAACGCTCGACCTGGGCCTAGGGTTAGCATACTGAAACGACTGAGACAATGTTGGCAGTCGCCTCAGGCATCAAATATTAAAGAACAAGCCTGCAAACACTACCACTTTGACCAAGCCAGATATTGCTGTAGCTTCTTGACGAAACTTTGAAATACAAAAGCTATCCAATCAATTTTAGATCCAGCTAAACTTATAGAGCCATAATTCTTGAATCCACTAAAACACATCAAACTTAACCATTCCAGGCGGGAATGAGTCAGGGAAAAAATTTGGTTTTACACCCCCAGAAAGAATGCCCGCCAAAGTTGTAGTCAAGTCTGACTGAAAATACTCAACATCAGGAGACCGAGACGCAATGATGGCAGTTCCCCAAGAGTCACTATCCTCTATAGAATCAACCGTCCAAAATATGTAGTCACCATTATCAGTCACGCCCACAGGAATCAAACCACCCGAAGCCGGGTAAATTAAATAATTATAATAATCAGGATCGGACTCTATTAGCTCCTTCAAATCACCCAACACAAACTTAAACTGATCGAAAAAATTTATATTTTCGTTATTGCTGAATGGATTGAAAATAAGTATAAAATCCGCTACTCGCCCTGCCCCATAAAAATTGATAAAATCAATATAATCGGATGGAAATGGTAGACCCTGCTCTATTTCAGGCCATTTTCTTCCCATTCCCGAGTCTACAGGGCTTTGTGGGGAAGGCATTAGTGCAGTCAAATTATTAATAGCCATATCTACATTCCTGGGGGGGCTTAGCACAGTGAGGTTTTCAAATAATCCGCCCGAGCCTTCTGCCTTAATTGTAATGCCAGCTGGAATCCTGCAAGGCCCATGGTAAATTGGCACAATATTTACGTCAACGACTTGACCTTGCTCTAGAGCTTTTCTTATCCGGCCCTCCACAGCACTCATCACAGGCGTGTTAGCCGGGCGCTGTTGAATTGTGATGAGGTTTCGCGCGTCATCACCGGCCCCACCCAATTGCCTTCCTAGCAAGTGACCTCTTGCCCTATTAGAGCCCGCCCCGGTAATGAACCCTGGGGGTTGAATGTTAGGATTAGCATGGGTACCACTATTAATATGACTAGAATTTAATCGTGCCTGAACCCCTGTTGGGCGACCCAAGCTATCCAGCTCACCATACTTAATACCACAAGGGCTCAATCCGAGGGGATCAATCCAGCCAAGTGAATTTGAAGCATACCTGTAAAGAGAATGGCCTTGTCGTACTCGTACAGAACCCGTAGGCCTTGGCATCCTGGCGGCTGCTCGGCAGGCCGCGGGCCGTGCGCATCAGGCGGGTGGTCTGGCCCTTGCCGTCGGTGTGGCTGAGCACCTGACCGTAGACGTTATAGGTGAAGATTTCCGTGGTGCCGTCCGGGTGGCTGATGCGCAGCACTTCGCCGTCGGGCTTGCGCTCAACATAAGCTCTTTGCCACTTCTTGCCCTAGAAACAATCCTTAGTAAACCTTGCAATCTAGAATTCTAAAAAAGCGTCATTTTCAAAATAGTATTTAAAAGCCTCAAAGTAATCCTCAACAGTGGCCGAGGGAAGCTGCTGGTCCGTATTACTAATTACATCCTGTATCATTGGAGTATCTAGTGTTTCGATCCATCCTTCATTAGCCACCTGCGGCGGGAGGTAATCAGTCGAATCAGGAGGAAAGTCTCGACTATCTAATGAGAACGCACCCTTTGTATCCAGGGTCCAATTGCTATTTGGTAAATAGAACCAAGAGTCCGGCATTTTATCCAGATTTTCTAGAACTTCCCGTATGCTATAAACTCTCATAGCCACCTCAGCACGATGTGTTTTGTAATGCCTTAAATCCACCCTTTTGATTAGGGTGTAAACTGGCTTGCACCGGTCCCTTCGCTTGGTGTTGCGCTCTCGGAATAAGCTCTATATCTTTAGGAGACTGAGCATTATGGTGCCAAGAGTGGTTTGGTGGGCTTCTGTCACTGAAGCCTCCTCTGGGTCCGGATTGAATATGCTCCACTACTTCAGCGGGTAAAGCAGCCTTAAGCTCAGGGTATTGTAGCGTACGATTGTATAGCTCTTCATTAGCATATTTGAAATGCGCCCCCTGTTCAAACTATGAATTTCTTGCAGCATCTCTACACTGGTCCATACGCTATATTGTGAACTAGATAGCGGACGGCCGCTACCGTCTACACCAGACCACCCCCACGGATCAATCCAATTGATAGGATTGAGCGTATAAAAATATAAACTTAGCCCACCCGCTAATCCAATCGGGTCTTGAGTAGCAAAGCTCCCAGCTTCCGGATCATAATATCTAAAGGTATTGTAGTGCAGGCCTGATTCATAATCAAAGAACTGGCCTTGGAAGCGTAGGTTCTGCTCAACCTTACTAACAGGTAGATGCTCTATCGCCCCCCAAGAGCGATAGGTCGCCTGCCAAACGATCTTGCCGTCGCTGTCCGTCAACTCCAACGGTGTACCAATCTGGTCAGTATGGAAGTAATAGACCTTCTGCCCTTCCCCTTCCCCTTCAACCTGATCAACCCGCGCCAACGGCGCATAGCGACCCGGCTCGTACAAGTACAAGATGCTCTGCGTAGGCGTCTCCTCGCGCAGCATTCTCAGCCCTTGCCACAGGAAGCGCTTCTGCTCGACCTCGCCCTTGATTTCAGCCTGTTTGGCCACCCGCCGTCCTAGGAT